>NZ_JBKEIS010000011.1:0-68661 GCF_046365365.1 Oribacterium sp. P9
ACCCTCCTTTCGGTTCCCTGATACTGTGGCATCCACCAGCGATTATCATCGTAGACTTGATTGAAATTAGTACTCAGGAGAAGTTCTCCGGCACATCCAGCTGATAAACAATTCAGATAAAGGTAGCGGCAATACACTCCTATGAAGTAGTCAGAGCTACAGGGGATAATAAAAAGTCCCACAGTATCTGAATGTATTGAACCACAGAATCAAAAAGAAAGGAAAATGTTGATTTAGCTTCTGGAATCATCATACAAGGAAGAAAAATGGACAGATTAAAAGGCAAAGTTGCGATCGTTACAGGCTCAACAAGTGGTATTGGTGTGGGAATTGCGAAGCTGTATGCGGCAGAGGGAGCGAAAGTTGTGATCTGCGGCAGAAGAGCGGAAAAAGGACAGGCCGTTGTGGATGAGATCGCAGCAGCAGGCGGAGAAGCTTATTATCACTTTATGGATATGACGCAGATGGACAGCATTGACAAGCTGTTTGCTGATACGGAAGAAAAGTACGGAAAAATCGATATCCTGGTAAACAATGCGGCAAACGTTGGATTAAAGGACGGACGTGTTGATGAACTGACACTGGAAATGTGGGATGCGATCTTCCAGAGCGATATGCGCGGTACATTCTATACAACGAAAGTTGCTCTTCCGTATCTGCAGAAGAATCCGGATGGAGGTTCCATTATCAATATCGGTTCCATGGCTTCCTGCGCCGGCGACCTCGGATCTACCGCGTATGCGTGCGCAAAGGCAGGCGTTAATATGCTGACTCAGGCTGTCGCAACTCAGTACGGAAAACAGAAAATCCGCTGCAACTGTGTTCGTCCGGGTCTGATCGTTACTCCGCAGAACGAGGCGCATGTTCCGCAGGCATTAAAGGATATCTTCCTGAGCAATATTATGGTAGACCGTTATGGCTGCCCGGAGGATATCGGACATCTTTGCGTATATCTTGCATCGGATGAGAGCTATTATGTGACAGGCCAGATCATCAACGTTGATGGCGGTCTGAACTCCCATGTACCGACCGTTGCCCAGTTCAGAGCGCTGAATTCCAGAACCTGGTAGGATTATCGCAGAAGCACCGGAGCGAAAGACAGATCAACAGAAAAACAATACCGTCGTGCAGACGGATATAATGCGGAGATTCCCGGAGACAGATGTGTTTTCGGGGATCTCTTTTGTGTCATAGGGAACTTTTTACCCATATGCTGTTCCGGTTCTGAGAAATGTCGTCAGATGTCGCGAAGACTGCGGGAAAAATTGTTCGGAACGCTAGGAATTTTCAGGAATATTTGTTATAACACTTCTAATCTGTGAATGAAATCGTGGACAATGCAGGGGAGAGGAAGGTGGTAAGACAGATGCCGTCATATAAGGCAGCAATGAATAAAATATATGAAGATTCTTATGGCAGATGGCGTAAAGCTGTCTTTGTCACCGGCATAATCAGCGCGGGAATTATCTTGAACATTGGGGCCAGGCCCCGGGAAGACATGCGGAGGAAGCTGTAAACAGACTTCGATACAATAAGGTAAATAATCAGGTATCATTTCACACACAAAAAGCACTGGAATATTTGAGATTTGTTGGGAGGGATCGGTATGAGTGAGATATATACCTTTAATGGGAAAGATATCACGATGAACGTGTTCATTCAGATCCGGGCAGTCGTTGATATTATTAAAGAAGCTAGGAAGATTGATTTCATAGAGGCATTGGGACAGTTTTATCATTCCGATACCTATAAGACACTGCAAAATACGGAAAACGGTCTCTGGGCAGAGTCTCCGGAATATATTGCGGACTGCTTCTTCGAAAACCGGTATTAAAGAGGGGCAGGAGGGGCCAGGCCACGGTAAGAAAGAATAAACAAATTCTAAAAAGTTTATAAACTCTGCGACGGAAATTTGGTGTGCTGATAATTGGATTGATTCGGAATGAGCATGATTTTAGGGGGTGCTGAGTAATGTGCTATCTGGTGGCAAAAGATCGTGATGCGCATGGTTGCTTTGCGCTGAAAACAACGCATGGAAAGCATCTGGTAGAATTAAAGAGGGAACTGAATCAGGTGGTTGGGTATCAGGGGGTACAGCTGGTAACGATCAGCAGACCAACGGCCTATGGGGAATATGCACCATATCACTTCGTGGATACGGAGCAGGAATTCCGGATGCTTGTAAAAGGGCTTCGGCCGTGATTTATGTAGACTGTGGGAGTCACTCTGTGGCTCTCTTTTTTTATTTTCAATATGCGTGTCGAATTTAAATGAAATCATTTACACAGTAATGTGTACAGACTATACTCTGTATGTCGAAAGTAAATGAGATGAATTGGGAGGGAGCTATGACAGAAAAGGATGAGTTGTTTTTTCGGTCGGTGGTAGATGCCTATCATGCCTGCCATGAGTCTCTTCGGGATACGGCGAAGGCGATGCAGCTTTCCAGGACGAAGGTCAGGAAGATTCTGATTACGATGGGAGCGCTCGAGTCAGACATTACGGAGAGGGCACTTCTGCTGCGAGAGAAGGGGTACGGCCGTGATGAGATTGCGGACGCGCTCGGTGTATCGGCGGCAACATTGTCCACGTATATGCCGTATGGAGAACGGGTATACAACCGGGAAGAGAAGACGAAGAACGCGATTCGGGTGAAGAACTGTCTGGCACGACAGGTGATAGCTGCGGAAAACCAGGTGGGCCGAGGCGTACAGAGAGAGGAAAAGGAAAGGATACGGGTTATGGAAGAGATGAGGGATGGGAAGGTGCTGAAGTTGCACCTGGAGCTGATGTACGAGCTGGAGGAAGCGCAGCGTGAGGTGTTGAGAAAATACGGGAAGGTTCGAGAGAGGATCAGCCGGGATATTCTGGTGCCGGCAGAGATGCCGCTTCATAATCTGCACTATGCGATCCAGAAGGCGTTCGGCTGGCAGAACAGCCATTTGCATCATTTTACATATGAAGATGAGCTTCTCGGGAACTTGTTTGGAGGAAAGTTTATATCCTGGGTGCCATTCTGTGGGCTGTATTTTCGTTTTCCGAGTGAAGACTTCGATGATCTTTACTGGGACGATGATTATGAAGAGGGCTATAGCGTGAAGTCGTGGCTAAGGTCGAAATATACCGGACCGTACTACTATGGTGGAAACAGCGAGCACTATCTGGCAGCACAGCTGGCGGCGAGATTCTTTCTGCAGGAGAACAGGACGGTGAAGGTCGGACCGAGCTTCGATGAGTATCGGAAGGGGAAGAAGGGGGCTACGAGTCATAAGATCGAAGACGTCTCCATGGATGCGATGAAGATGTATTTTGCCGCCGGTATGGATGAACTGCTGGAGCGAATCCCGGTCGGGCAGCTGATCGGACTGGAGCTGGCGGACAGCGAAGAGCTGATAGAGCTTGTGATATCCACGGCGAAGAACTTTGATGCAAATCTAAAAGAGTTAGATGATTGTCTGGGTAGAAAAGATGATAAGGCACGGTGGGGACTCATACAGAAAACGGATCTGCCGGTTCTGCCGCTCTCGGATACGCTGATTTATCGATATGATTACGGCGATGACTGGACGGTGAAGATCACCGTGGTCGAGGAAGTGGAGGGCGAACTGAAAGACCAGGTGCTGGAGACGGAGCGGCCGATCTGCGTGGCAGCGGATGGACTGCCGGTGATGGATGATGTAGGCGGGATACGCGGGTACTGTGAGCTGCTAAAGGTAGTAAAGGGAAAAGAAGAGAGCGAAGTGAGTGCGTTTGAAAGTAAAGAAGATGCGAAGGATTGGGCTCGCATGATGGGATGGACAGGACGGATGAGTAAGGCGGAGAATGTACTGTGATTCAGGTCCTGAAATGCTCTGAAAATTTGCAACATACATTGATTTACAATCAAATAAATGGTAAACTATCAATTGATAGTTAATGCGTTTGGAGGTGATGACATTTTTCTAAGTATGATATCTAAGGAATCTGAGGTCGGAGATTTCCTTGAGCGTTTAAAAGGGATTTTGGAAAAAGACGATTTTAATGTGGATCAAAATCTGATTTTAATTCAGAAGAAGAAACCGCATGATGAGGAACACTCAACACCATATACGCTTGTGGATTTGGAGTATGATTTAGAGGATGTTATTGCACGGCTAAAAGAGTTGACTATATCGGAATATTCAGAAACAAAAATTGATAAGGATAATTTGGATCCTCCGTTGCTATTCGTTTTTGGAAAGGATATTAACAGAAAGCTTGTATATGTGAAGTTGAAGATTAAGGAAAGTGATAATCAAGGGCGATGCATTCTATGCGTGTCATTCCATTATGCTAAAGATAAGATGAATTTCCCTTATGCATAGATGGAAATGAAAAGGAGGAGGAACGATGGAGGGCAGTACACTTATTAGGAAGATTCATATGGTTTGTCCATTATGCGATAGAACACATGAGGTTGAAGAAAGAAGAAGAATAGCGACGATTACCATCAAAGGCGATAAAGTGTCGTATGAAGAAAGATTTTTATACTGCGTAAATGCAGATGAAGCTGAAAATGAATTTGTGACTGGTTCAATGGCAAATGAAAATTTGCTGAATGCCAGAAATGGCTATAGAGTTAAACATGGTTTACTTACTTCTGATGAAATTGTAGCAATACGAGAAAACTATGGACTTTCGCAAGTGGACCTGGCGCGATTACTTGGATGGGGGGAAGCAACCATTTCCCGATACGAAAGCAAAGCTATACAGGATGAAGCTTATGACACGATGCTTCGGTTGATAAAAGATAATCCACTTGCTGCATTAGAGTTTTTAAAGAAAAATGCAGATAAGTTTTCTGCTATGAAAAGATTAGAAATTCGAAGCAAAATAGTTGAAAAGTTAGATACCTATGGAAAGGAATTTCTGTCTAGACAGGCCTTCGAAGCAGAATATGCTTCGTTTGACACCAAATGTGATTCAAATGGATTTGCATTACTTAATATAGATAAACTTGAAGCGATGATATCTTATATTGCCGAAAAAGTATCTCATCTATATAAAGTAAAACTCATGAAAATGCTGTGGTATGCGGATTCATTATCCTTTAAATCGAGCGGTCTGGCAATGTCAGGAATGGTATATCGGCATGAAACGATGGGGGCATTGCCTATAGGACACTATGCTTTGATGAACCTGGAACGCTTAAATGTTAAAGAAGAAGCTTGTGGCGATTACGACTATATGCTTCATATTTATCCGACTTTAGATATGGATTACTCGATTCTCACGAAGGCGGATAAAAAAATTCTGGATGCGGTGGTTGAAAAATTCAAGGATTATAAGTCAAAGGCCATCATTGATTATATGCATGAAGAAATAGCTTATACACAAACCGGACAGGGAGATATTATCCCATTTAGTCTTGCGAAAGAGATACGGGATTTTCTTTGAGCGTTAGTAAGAGTTTACGGTGACAACACAGTGAATCAATTGTGCGAAGTAATCATAAGGGCTTTTGATTTTGATAGTGATCATCTCTATGAATTCTGCATGCGGATGGCATGGAGACGGATACTCCGTGCATGGCTACGTGAAAGGAGCGACAGCGATGAGGATACTGAATATTCCTGTTGGGGTTTCGAATTTTGAAGAAATTCGTAAAAACGGGTATTACTACATCGATAAATCAGGGCTGATCGGAGAACTGCTCAGTAGAACCGGGACGAAAGTGACACTGATCACGCGTCCTCGGCGCTTCGGTAAGACGCTGGGCATGAGTATGCTGGAAAACTTTTTCGACATCCGTAAGGACAGTAGAGCGCTGTTTGAGGGGCTGGAGATTGCGAGGGATCAGGCGCTGTGCGATGCGTGGATGAATCAGTATCCGACGATTTTTGTTTCGTTTCGGCAGGTGGATGGTCTTGATTTCACCGGGGCATACGATATGCTCACCTGGGTCATCTCGGAACTGTATAAAAAGCATCGCTATCTGCTGGACAGCGACAGAATCGGTACCAGTGATAAGGAGATCGCGAAGCAGCTGGAATGGGGACAGGCTTCCTTGAAAGACACGAAAGGAAGTCTGCTGCTGCTTACCAGGATGATGCAGCAGCACTATGGTAAACCTGTGATCCTCCTGATCGATGAGTATGATGTTCCGGTGGCCAAGGCAAACAGTAACGGATACTATGCGGAAATGCTGGATGTCATGAAGGGCTTACTGCAGGCTCTGAAGGACAATCAGGCGCTTCAATTTGCAGTGGTGACAGGCTGCCTGAAGATTGCGAAAGAAAGCATCTTTACGGGCACCAATAATTTTGTGTCCGATACGATTACGAACTCTCGTCTGAATGAGTATTTCGGCTTCGTGCAGAGTGAAGTGGACCAGCTGCTGAAGGATGCGGGTGTGACGGAACAGGCGGACAGCATCCGGAGATGGTATGATGGCTATCATTTCGGAGACTTCGATGTCTACTGTCCGTGGGATGTGATGAATTACATGCTGGAGCTGCAGCGCGATCCGAAGGCGAAGCCGATCAGCTACTGGAAGAACACCAGTGACAATGCGATCATCCGTTCCTTTATCGACTATGCAGGGAGTACGATCACAAACAAGCTTGAAATCTTAATGGCTGGTGGCTGCATCGTTCAGCGAGTGGATGAAAACCTGACGTACGACTACCTGCACGCTTCAGAAGATAACCTCTGGAGCACACTCTACCTGACAGGTTACCTGACGCGGGCACGTGAAGCGGATTATAAGGGTGAAGTTCCAGATGGCATGGTTGCGCTGATGATTCCGAATGCAGAGATCCGGGAGATCTTCGAGACGACCGTCATCCGCTGGTTTGATGACAGCACGAAGAAGTGGAATCGAACTGCGCTGTTTGATGCCGTCTGGCGTGGTGACAGTGAGGGCATAACGAAAGAGATGAATGCCCTGCTCCGGCGCACCATCAGCTACCATGACTATCGGGAGGATTTCTACCATGCGTTCCTGGCGGGCATCTTCACAGGTGCAGGATACATGGTGGATTCGAATAAGGAGCATGGAGAAGGCCGCAGCGATGTGGTCGTCTATGATCCGGTGAATGCACGCGTCGCCATCTTTGAAGCGAAGTACACGAAGACCCTGGAAAATATGGAAAGAGAGTGCGATATGGCATTACAGCAGATCGATGATCGGATGTATGCTGCGGAGTACGAGGACGACTACGACCAGATTCTCTGCTATGGGATTTCATTCTTCCGGAAACGTTGCATGGTAAAGAAAAAGTGATGATCGGGGAGTCGGATGACCTTGTGAGTTGCCGGTGTGCCGTTGATTTTATGAACGTCATCGAGGCCATCCGCATCACCCGAAGATTGACAATTACCCTAGATGTGTTACTATAATCCCACACGTGAAATTGATAACTGTTTATTAGAGCCGTGCGTACAGCATGGCTCTCATTTTTTGTAGTATGCAAGTGAAAAACAGACCTTTCCTCCTGTCGCCGGCGGCCAAGGATTATATCTGGGGCGGTACGCGGCTGCGCGAGGAGTATAATAAACATATAGATGTGACGCCGCTGGCGGAGACCTGGGAGTGCTCGACGCATCCGGATGGGCCGTCGCGCGTGGCGAGTGGTGTATTTGCGGGGGAGAAGCTCGTGGATGTGCTTCGTGCGCATCCAGAGTTCATCGGGACGCATCCGAAGACGGACGGCGAGGGCGGCCTGCCGGTGCTGATCAAGTTTATCGATGCGGCGCGGGATCTGTCAGTGCAGGTGCATCCGAGTGACGAGTACGCGCGGACGCATGAGCACGGGCAGCTTGGGAAAACCGAGATGTGGTATGTGCTTGAAGCGGCGCCGGGGGCGAGCCTCGTCTATGGCTTCCGCCAGGACCTCACGAGGGCGATGCTGGCGGCTTTACTCGAGGACGACACGGTGGAGCAGTATCTCCAGAAGGTGGAAATCCATCGCGGCGATGTCTTTCTGATCGAGTCCGGCACGGTGCATGCCATCGGCGCGGGTGCGATGATCGTGGAGATCCAGGAGAGCTCGAACCTCACCTACCGGATGTATGACTATCATCGGCTCGGGAAGGACGGAAAACCACGGGAGCTGCACATCGCGAAGGCGCTGGACGTCGTGGATCTCCGGCGGAAACCGCTGCCGGAGCAGCTGCAGCGCGAGCGTGAGGAACACGACGGCTACAGCGTGGAGCTCCTCGAGCAGTGCAAGTACTTCCGGACGGAGCGGATCCACCTGGATACGATGTTAAAATCCGTCGTGTTTTCGACGGGCCCGGCGTCCTTCGAGGTGCTGCTCTGTGTGGATGGCAGCGGAACGCTCAGCGGCGAGGATGTGGAGCTTTCGTTCCGGAAAGGCGACTGCATCTTCGTGCCGGCTGACAGCATTGGCCTCGAGATCCGTGGACAGAGCGAGCTGCTGAAGGTGACGTGCTGAGACCTGGCCGGCAGCAGCTTCTGTGAAAACGCTAGACGGATGCCGGAGCGGGCGGACCGCGTGAAGGGATGCTTCCTGGCGCGTCCCCCGAGCGGGATGTTATAGATAAAAAGTGAATGAAACCATCGGAAGGAGAGCGGAATGGCGAAATATGATTATCTGGTAGTGGGTGCCGGTCTGTACGGCGCGGTGTTTGCGCAGGAGGCGCGGAAGGCGGGGAAGTCGGTGATGGTGATCGATAGGCGTCCGAACATCGCCGGCAATGTCTACACGGAGGATGTGGAGGGCATCCATGTGCATAAGTATGGCGCGCACATCTTCCACACGAACGACACGGAGGTCTGGAACTACGTGCAGCAGTTCGCGACCTTCAACCGCTTCACGAACTCGCCGGTGGCGAACTACCACGGCGAGCTGTATTCGCTGCCATTCAACATGTACACCTTCAATCGTATGTGGGGTGTGGTGACGCCGGAGGAGGCCGCGGCGAAGATCGATGAGCAGAAGCGGGACTACATCGCGCGGAAGCAGGCGGAGCGCGGGCTCGCGGCGGATGCGCCGTTTGAGCCGCAGAACCTCGAGGAGCAGGCGATTTCGCTGATCGGTGTGGATATTTACGAGAAGCTCATCAAGGGTTATACCGAGAAGCAGTGGGGCCGTCCGTGCACGGAGCTCCCGTCCTTCATCATTAAGCGCCTGCCGGTGCGTCTCACCTTCGACAACAACTATTTCAATGCACTCTACCAGGGCATTCCGGTCGGGGGCTATACGCAGATGGTGGCGAACATGCTGGACGGCATCGAGGTGGAGCTCGGCGTGGATTACCTCGCGGAGAAGGCGAAGTATGACGCGCTTGCGGAGAAGGTGGTCTATACCGGTGCGATCGACGCGTACTTCGGCTACCAGCTCGGCACGCTCGAGTACCGTTCGGTGCGCTTCGAGACGGAGCTGCTCGACCAGCCGAATTTCCAGGGCAATGCGGCTGTCAACTACACCGATCGCGAGACGCCATGGACCCGGATCATCGAGCACAAGTGGTTCGAGTTCGGCAAGGACGCGGAGGGCCGGGACCTTCCGAAGACCGTGATCTCCCGCGAATTCTCGAGCGAGTGGAAGCCGGGCGATGAGCCGTACTATCCGGTCAATGATGAGAAAAACGGCGCGCTCTATCAGGCGTATAAGAAGCTGGCAGACACCGAGACGCGCGTGATCTTCGGTGGTCGTCTCGGTGAGTACAAGTACTATGACATGGATAAGGTGATCGCATCGGCACTTGAGATGAGCCGGCGGGAACTGTAAAGGTTTTTGATTTCTAAGAGGAGGAAGAAGATATGAGCGAGAAATATGTGGCCGCAGCAGGCCGTTACAGCGAGGAGGAGAAGCTCTACCGGCGTTGTGGAAAGTCGGGACTGAAGCTTCCGAAGGTTTCCCTGGGTCTCTGGCATAACTTCGGCACGGAGGCCGACATGGACGTGATGAAGTCGATGCTGTTTACGGCATTTGACCACGGCATCACCCACTTCGATCTGGCGAACAACTACGGCCCGGAGCCGGGTGCGGCAGAGGAGAACTTCGGAAAAATCATGAGCGCAGATCTTCGTCCGTACCGTGATGAGATGATCATCTCCTCGAAGGCAGGTTTTACCATGTGGGACGGCCCTTACGGTGACTGGGGCTCCCGTAAGTATCTGATGGCATCACTCGATCAGTCGCTGAAGCGCATGCAGCTCGATTATGTGGATATCTTCTATCATCATCGGATGGACCCGGAGACCCCGCTCGAGGAGACCATCATGGCGCTCGATCAGATCGTACGCTCCGGGAAGGCGCTGTACGTCGGCATCTCAAATTACGACGGGCCGCACGCAGCCGAGGCGCGGAAGCTGGCCCGGGAGATCCACCTGCCGCTCATCATCAACCAGAATCGCTACTCGATTCTGGACCGCACCATCGAGAAGAACGGGCTCAAGGACTTCGCCCGCGAGGACGGCATGGGCGTCATCTGCTTCTCACCGCTCGCACAGGGCATGCTGTCCGAGAAGTACCTGAAGGGCATCCCGTCCGATTCCCGCATCGCGAAGGACGGTCGTTTCCTCCACGCAGACGACCTCAAGCCGGAGAAGATGGAGGGCATCCGTCGTCTCGATGAGATCGCGAAGCGCCGTGGCCAGACGCTTCCGCAGATGGCCCTCGCCTGGGACCTCCGCGATCCGGAGATCACCTCGGTGCTGATCGGCGCATCGAAGCCGCAGCAGATCCTCGAGAACCTCGGTGCCATCGAGAACACCAGCTTCTCCGCAGAAGAGCTGCGGGAGATCGACGAGATCCAGGCATCCATCGCCGGCGAACTCGACGCACGTAGACAGGTATAACAGCTTAGGCAGGGGGAACCCGGAGGGGGCGGCAACGGAGGCCATACGTAGAGACCGTGTAAAATCAAGCCGGGTCCCCTGGCTGAACTGAAAACGGCAGAGGGCTTCCCTCTGCCGTTTCGATCGTTTTATCGGTTTTCAGTGGTGACGCTGCCACCGCGGTTCGGGCCGTCGCTGTTTGTGATCACGGTCTGCGGGCCGCTCGCGCTCGAGGAGCTCGTGTTCTTCTTCGGGACGGATGGACCGAAGCCGCTGGTGGATGGTGCGGTCGTGCTCGGATCCACCCGCTCGGTGGTTGAAGCATTGGCGCTGGTACCTGTGCCGGTAGTGGTGCCATCGCCGTTTGCGTCCGTCTTACCGACGGTGATCTTATTCGTCACGAGATCCTTCTTCGACACACTCGCAGTGTTGCCGGCGTTCGGCTTATTGAGAACACTGCTGTTGTTCTTCGAGCTGGACGAAGTCGTCTTGTTCGTGGACGACGTCTTATCGTTCTTACTGCTTGAGCTGCTGTTGTTCTTTGACGACGACTTCGAACCCGTGCGACTCGTCACGAGACGCGTACCGTCCGAAGCGTAGCCATACTTCCGGAGCCCCTCGATCGGCGTCGGCGCGACATAGGTGCCGACCGGATACGTCCGGGTCACGGGCGTCACTCCGTCGAACCAGGCACCCGCCTCCCCGACGAGGTAGCCGTCCGGCGTCGTCTGATTCAGCATGAGATACCCGTTCTCGTCGAAGGCGAAGCACTGGTAGACCCCATCGCCGTCTCCGTCGATCCACTGCCACGCGTAGGTAGGATAGCTCCCATCATCATTTATGTACCAGAACCCCGTCGAGTTCGCCCTCCACTCGCCCGCAAGCGCAGGCGTGGACAGAAGTACCGCGCTGAGCAGCGCCGTGGCACCCGCGGCCAGTATGGACATCGCCCTCCCTTTCGTAACTCTTCTGAATAGCTCGAACTTACGCATAACACCTTCCCCCTCGTAGATATAGATGACCGGATGGCCGCAGGATCTCAGCATTGGCCCGCGCCCCATGAAAGAGGATAAAAAACGCAGCTGATGCATGTCTCGTGCGCATACCGGTACAACACACGTACTATAATGTATGAATAAATATACTATAGCATGCCGAGGGTGCAGAAATCCGCGGGATTCGATTGCGATTCGCTTACAGATTTTGACGAAAACGTTAAGAATTCGTCAGAAATTGAAGAAATATGAGGCGACGAGGAATTCTTGCCGCCTGAATTCTTTTCTTGTAGGCATGATCGCGAGTTAAAGCGCTTACAGTGCCTGCAATTGGAATTCTCCAGCAAATCTTAAGCAAATAACAAGAATTTAAGCGCTGTTCTTCATAATCCGCTGTGGTATAGTAGGATTATCAGCTGAATCGGTTTACCGATGGCGAGGCTGAAGCGGTTTGAAAACACCGCAGCTTCATCTGAAGCCTTTCAGAGAGTGATATGATCGTCGGGTGCCCGGCACCTCGAGTATCCTGCGGGACCTGCAGGGAAATGGAGAATGAATATGAGAAACTTCACGAAGAAAGTAGTCGCAACCACCACCGCTGTTCTGATGAGTGCATCTGTACTCGCAGGCACCGCACTCGCGGCCGGTACAGGCACCGCAAATACAGCATACCAGAGCCTGGTAGATACCGTCACCTCCACGAAGCAGGTGCGGAGCGCATTTAACGCGAAGTCCGTCGCAAGAAACGCAGCGAAGGGCACACAGAAGGCCGGCAGCACCTCTTCCCTCACAGCAAACCAGATCGTAACCAATGTCATCAAGATCAAGGGCGCAGGCGCCGCAGCAGCGAACGGAACCACCGTAAGCGATAAGGTCGCCGCATCGAAGGCGGCCGCTGCAGCCGCAAACGCAGCCTACACAAACGCTGCAAGTGCGATCGGCGAGCCGGATCTCACCCAGACCGCAGGCGCGATGTTCGGACCATCCGTACCGGCAGGCGCATACACGAACCAGATCGCACCGGTCATCGACTACACCATGATCAACGTACCGGGCCCGGACGGACAGATCTCTGACGGAAACGCCCAGGACTGGTAATCTGAAAGCTTACCGAAATCCAGATAAAATCGAGACAAAACTTTTGGAAGCTGTGCCACTTGGCACAGCTTCTTTTCGTATGCCTGCACCGCGCCTTTACACGTTATTTCCTTGATTTTATCATCCCCCTACTTTATAATGAGAAGGCTATAAAGGCCGCATTCTGCCTATTTTTCGGGTTAGAGGTCTGCAACCGGTCCACACCGGTTTATACTTATATATATTTTGAAGGAGAAAAGGCGCTTATGTTTAGAAAAGTTGATACAAACATGAACTTTGTAGAGCGCGAGGGCGAGGTCGAGGAGTTCTGGAGACAGAATCATATCTTCGAAGAGTCCATCAAGGAGCACGAGGGTGATCCATCCTACGTTTTCTACGATGGTCCGCCTACGGCGAATGGTAAGCCGCATATCGGCCATGTCGAGACGCGCGCGTTCAAGGACATGATTCCGAGATTCCACGCGATGAAGGGTGCGATGGTACCACGTAAGGCTGGCTGGGATACCCACGGTCTTCCGGTCGAGCTCGAGGTCGAGAAGCAGATCGGCATCAACGGTAAGGATCAGATCGAGAACTACGGTATCGCGCCTTTTATCGATCACTGTAAGGAAAACGTCTGGAAGTATAAGGGCATGTGGGAGGACTTCTCCTACAAGGTCGGCTTCTGGGCAGACATGGAGCACCCGTACGTTACCTACCATGACGACTATATCGAGTCCGAGTGGTGGGCACTGAAGGAGATCTTCAAGAAGAAGCTCCTGTACGAGGGCTTCAAGGTCGTACCGTACTGTCCGCGCTGCGGAACCCCGCTCTCCAGCCACGAGGTAGCACAGGGCTATAAGGAGCTGACCGAGCGTTCAGCGATCGTCCGCTTCAAGGCGAAGGATCAGGATTTCTACTTCCTCGCATGGACGACCACCCCATGGACCCTTCCATCGAACACCGGCCTCTGTGTAAATCCGGATCTGGACTACGCGAAGGTAAAGGCTGCCGACGGCTACACCTACGTGATGGCCTGCTCACTGCTGGATAAGGTACTCGGTCCGCTCGCGAAGGACGGCATGCCGGCCTACGAGATCCTCGAGACCTATAAGGGTACGGACCTCGTCGGGATCGACTACGAGCCACTCTATGCATGTGCAGCGGAGGCGGCTGCGAAGCAGCATAAGCGCGCACACTTCGTGATCGCAGACGGCTACGTAACGGCAGACGATGGTACTGGAATCGTACACATTGCCCCTGCATTCGGTGAGGATGATGCCCGTGTCGGCCGTGAGAATGGCTTCCCGCTCATCAAGTTCGTCGATGAGAAGGGTGTGATGACCGAGGAGACGCCGTTCGCCGGCATGCGCTGCAAGCCGACCGAGAAGGAGATGGCCGCGGGTGCGATCAGCGCGGATCCAGAGGTACTGAAGGATCTGTCCGCACGTAAGCTGCTCTTCGATGCGCCGAAGTTCACCCACTCCTATCCGCACTGCTGGAGATGTGATACGCCGCTTATTTACTATGCGAGAGAGTCCTGGTTCATCAAGATGAGTGCCGTAAAGGACGACCTCGTTCGCAACAACAACACCGTCAACTGGTTCCCGGCGACGATCGGTACCGGCCGTTTCGGTGCATGGATCGAGAATGTACAGGACTGGGGTCTTTCACGTAACCGCTACTGGGGCACCCCGCTCAACATCTGGACCTGCCCGTGCTGCGGTAAGCAGGAGGCCATCGGCTCCATCCAGGAGCTCCGCGAGCGTTCCACGAACTACGACGAACTCCTCGCACAGCTGAAGGCTGAGGGCAAGGGCGGCTACAGCTCCGACTATGTGGGCTACGAGCACATCGAACTCCACAAGCCGTATGTAGACCAGATCACCCTGCGCTGTCCGGATTGCGGCGGCGAGATGCACCGTGTACCGGAGGTGATCGACTGCTGGTTCGATTCCGGCGCGATGCCATATGCACAGCATCACTATCCGTTCGAGAATAAGGAGCTCTTCGAGTCCCAGTTCCCGGCACAGTTTATCTGTGAGGCCGTGGATCAGACCCGTGGATGGTTCTATTCCCTCCTCGCCGAGAGTACGATCCTCTTTAATAAGGCACCGTACCAGAACGTCCTCGTACTGGGCCATGTTCAGGACGAGAACGGACAGAAGATGAGTAAGTCGAAGGGCAATGCAGTCGACCCGATGGATGCGCTCCAGAAGCACGGTGCCGACGCCATCCGCTGGTTCTTCTACACGAACTCTGCACCATGGCTGCCAAACCGCTTCCATGATAAGGCCGTCGTCGAGGGACAGCGTAAGTTCCTGTCGACGCTCTGGAACACCTATGCATTCTTCGTTCTGTACGCCAACATTGACGACTTCGACCCGACGAAGTACAGCCTCGACTACGCGTCCCTCGGTGTCATGGATCGCTGGCTGCTCAGCAAGCTGAACACCGTGATCCGTGAAGTCGATGACGACCTCACGAACTTCCGTATCCCGGAGGCGGCGAACGCGATGCAGGATTTCGTCGATGACATGTCGAACTGGTATGTTCGTCGTTCGAGAGAGCGCTTCTGGGCGAAGGGCATGGAGCAGGATAAGATCAATGCTTACATGACGCTCTATACCGCACTGGTAACGTTCTCGAAGGTAGCGGCACCGATGGTTCCGTTCATCACCGAGTCCATCTACCGTAACCTGGTATGCAGCGTGGATCCGTCTGCGAAGAAATCCGTTCATCTCTGCAGCTTCCCGGAGGCGGACGCGTCGATGATCGACACGGCCCTCGAGGAGAACATGGATGAGGTGCTGCACATGGTACTGCTCGGTCGTGCAGCGAGAAACACCGCAGCTGTAAAGAATCGTCAGCCGATCGGTGACATGTATGTAAAGGCAGAGCACGTACTCGATCCTTTCTTCGTCGACATCGTCGAAGACGAGCTGAATGTCAAGAAGGTGACCTTCCAGGATGACCTTCGCGCATTCACTTCCTATACATTTAAGCCACAGCTGAAGACCGTCGGTCCGAAGTATGGCAAGCACTTAAACGCGATTCGTACACATCTCACCGAGATGGATGGCTCTGCAGCGATGGACGAGCTCGACCAGAACGGCGTACTGAAGTTCACCGTGGACGGTGACACCGAGGTCAGCCTCACGAAGGACGATCTCCTCATCGACGTCGCACAGAAGGGCGGCTTCGTGACCGAGGAGGACATGAGCCTCACCGTCGTGCTCGACACGAACCTGACGCCGGAACTCGAGGAAGAGGGCTTCGTCCGTGAGATCATCAGTAAGCTTCAGACCATGCGTAAGGAAGCCGGCTTCGAGGTTATGGACCACATCACGGTTTACGTGAAGGACAATGCAGAAGTCGCTGCACTTATGCAGAAGAATGAAGACGAAATCAAGCGAATCGTAATGGCCGACAGCATCGTATATGACATCATGAAGGGCTATGAAAAGGAGTGGGATATCAACGGTAAGCAGGTAAAGCTTGCGGTTGAGAAGCTGTAAAATCAGCGACCTGCAAAGGGGAAGAGCAATTCGGGGCTTTGCTTCGGCGAAGCCCTGGTAATGAAAGGATTAATATATGGTGGAAAAGTTTGACAAGGTTGCATTTAAGAAGGCTGTAGAGACCAATGCGCGTAAGCTCTACCGTAGATCTCTCGTAGATCTGAATACGAAGGAAGCATTTCACGCAGTGGCGTATGCTGTCGAGGACGTCATCATCGACGACTGGATGAAGACCCAGAAGGCTGCAGAGAAGCAGGACGCGAAGCGCGTGTACTACCTCTCCATGGAGTTCCTGATGGGCCGTGCACTCGGCAACAACATCCTGAATCTGACCTGTCATGAAGAGCTGAAGGAGGCGATCGAGGAGCTGGGACTGGATCTCAATGCACTCGAGGAGGCTGAGCCGGACTGGGCACTCGGAAACGGTGGCCTCGGTCGTCTTGCTGCCTGCTTCCTGGATTCCCTCGCAACGCTCAACTACTGGGCATGTGGCTGCGGTATCCGCTACAAGTATGGTATGTTCAAGCAGAAGATCGAGGATGGCTACCAGCGTGAGGTGCCGGACGACTGGCTGAGAGACGGTAACCCGTTCGAGCTTCGTCGTGCGGAGCTTCAGAAGGAAGTCAAGTTCGGCGGCTGGGTGGAGACACGTAACGAAAACGGCAAGCTGAAGTTCGTTCAGAAGGGCTATCAGTCCGTCATCGCGATTCCGTACGATACGCCGGTGGTCGGCTATGGTAATCATGTCGTCGATTCTCTCCGTGTATGGGATGCCGAGGCGAAGGAGACCTTCCGCCTCGAGGAGTTCGATAAGGGTAACTACCAGGCAGCCGTAGAGAACGAGAACATGGCGCGCAACATCGTCGAGGTCCTCTATCCGAACGATAACCACCTCGCAGGTAAGGAGCTTCGTCTGCGTCAGCAGTACTTCTTCATCTCCGCTTCTGTACAGACCGCCGTCAAGGAGTACTATGAGAAGCATGATGGAGACATTCACCATCTGTACGAGAAGGTCGCGTTCCAGCTGAATGATACGCACCCGACCGTAGCGGTTGCGGAGCTCATGCGTGTGCTCATGGACGACTATGGCCTCGAGTGGGATGAGGCATGGGAGATCACGAAGAAGACCTGTGCATATACGAACCACACCATCATGGCCGAGGCCCTCGAGAAGTGGCCGATTGAGCTCTTCTCGAAGCTGCTTCCGCGTATCTATCAGATCGTCGAGGAGATCAACCGTCGCTTCTGTGAGGAGATCCGTGCGAAGTATCCGAACAACGCAGAGTATAAGATCTCGAAGATGGCGATCATCTATGACGGTCAGGTGAAGATGGCGCACCTCGCGATCGTGGGCAGCCACGCCGTGAACGGTGTCGCACAGCTTCATACCGAGATTCTGAAGAAGGAGACCCTGAAGGACTTCTATGAGATGTTCCCGGAGATGTTCTCCAACAAGACGAACGGTATCACCCCGCGTAGATGGATGGTACATGCGAACCCGGAGCTTGCAGCCTGGGTAAGCAACAAGATCGGCGATGGCTGGATCACAGACCTTTCGAAGATCAAGAAGCTTGAGGTCTATGCGGATGATGAGAAGTGCCAGGCCGAGTTCATGGCGATCAAGCGTCACAACAAGGAGCGCCTCGCGAAGTACATCCTCGAGCATAACGGCATCCAGGTATCGACGGATGCGATCTTCGACGTCATGGTCAAGAGACTGCACGAGTACAAGCGTCAGCTGATGAACATCCTGCACGTGATGTACATGTACAACGAGCTGAAGGATCATCCGGATATGAACTTCTATCCGCATGTATACATCTTCGGTGCGAAGGCAGCAGCGGGCTATAAGACCGCGAAGCTGACCATCAAGCTGATCAACAGCGTGGCGAACGTCATCAATAACGACGAGTCCATCAACGGTAAGATCAAGGTGGTCTTCATCGAGGATTACCGTGTATCGAACGCCGAGATCATCATCCCGGCCGCGGATATCTCCGAGCAGATTTCGACCGCGTCCAAGGAAGCGTCCGGAACCTCCAACATGAAGCTCATGCTGAACGGTGCCCTGACCCTCGGAACCATGGATGGTGCGAACGTCGAGATCGTAAAGGAAGTCGGCGATGAGCATGCCTTCATCTTCGGTATGTCCGCAGAGGAGGTTATCGAGCTCGAGCACAACCATCAGTATGTACCGATGGAGATCTTCAACAACAACCAGAAGATCCGTCGCGTGCTGATGCAGCTCGTGAACGGCTACTATAGCCCGGAGAACCCGGAGCTGTTCCGTCCGCTCTACAACTCACTTCTGAACACCCAGGAGTCCGACGTCGCAGACCGTTACTTCATCCTGAAGGACCTCGAGTCCTATCACGACGCACAGGAGCGTGCCGTCGCGAAGTACCAGGACGAGGCATGGTGGGCGAGAGCCGCGATCCTCAACACCGCAAACGCCGGCAAGTTCTCCTCCGACCGTACCATCGAAGAGTACGTGAAGGACATCTGGGGACTCGACAAGCTGAAGGTGAAGTAAGCGAGTTTCAGATTGGAATTTCATAATGATCAAAGGAAGACCCCGGCTTTTTAGCCGGGGTCTTCGTGCGATTATTCTTTATTCAAAAAGTAGAGTACGCGCTCCGTCTCCTTATAGCCGAGGCTTTCGTAGAGGTGAACCGCGATATCATTATTGCTGGCAACCTGGAGAAGTACCTTCTTATATGGGCCGTCGGCCGGCGTGGCTTCGACCGCTTCCATCAGGGCGCGGCCATGCCCCTTCCCGAGATACGTATCATAGACGAGGAGGCCGTAGAGGTAGAGTGTGTCGGCGCTGAACGGCGTGAGATGCACTTCACCATAGCTGTTTGAGAGGCTGTCGCCCGGATCGGAGATCGGGCGCGCGAGCGTCTTCGCCATGAACAGCTCATCGTACTGATGTGTCGCCCCAAGGGCACGGAGTGTCTCGTAGCTGTCCGGTGCGACGAACGGCATCGCGGTCCGTAGCGGTCTGCCGGACATATCGGAATCACCCACTTCATGCTGGTCTTCGCAGGAGCTGCTTCCATCCCGAGCGTCCTGTGAATAATCCTCGTCCGAAAAAGATATTCGATCGTATACCGGTTCATCATCTGCGACGATCGGGCGCTTGATCATGAAACGGATGCGATAGCCGCGGAAGTCGTCGAGCAGGCTCTGGTAGCACATGCGGAACATGCCGATCTGGCGCATCCTCGGGTGGGTGAAGGCCTCGATCTCCAGCACCGGCTTCCCGTCGATGGTCTCGCCGAGAAGATAGCCGGAGAGTACGGCAAACAGTGCCTCCTCGACACCGCTCTCCTCCGGGTCATCATTTCGGATGATATAGTAGAAGTCACCGTCCAGGTCTGTGTCATACGAGGTGTGGTCGGCTGCATTGCACAGAGACACTAACGCGCTGACCGCATCCCAGGTTTCGTCATCCAGTTCTTTCAGTAATTCTGCTTCCATATCATTCATCTCCTGTATTCGCTGCTATGCAAAGCTGTATTCGTACGATGTCGGGCTGTGGGCATCCGGGTACACCTGCCCGGCACAGATCTGAGCCCGATTATACTAAACTTGCCATCATTTTTCCATTATGCTAAGATGTTGATGTTCAGAGGTCTGCAGATTTTGCATAAAAAGGCGCTTTCTATGGGGAAACGGCGTTCGAATCTGCTCGGAAGCGCGGCGCAGGGCGTCGGGCGAGGGACTCTGGAGATCTCTTAAAGATAGGAATGTATGATCGGAGATAATATGGAAAAAGTATATAAAACGATGCGAAATACGGGGGCGGGTTCGATCGCGCTCGGTGTGATCATCCTGGTGTCCGGCCTCATCATCGGCATCCTGTCGATCGTGAATGGTGCGCTGCTTCTGAAGCGGAAGAACGACATCACCTTCTAAACGGATGGCGAAGCACAGCACGAGAAACCAGCGACTGGGCTGGGTTCTTTTCGTCCTTTACCTGGGCGCGCTGTTCTACCTCATGTTCTTCGCGGACATGGCGGAGCGGGGCCTCGGCGTGAAGGAAAACTATACCTATAATCTGAAGCCGTTTGTGGAAATCAGACGGTATCTTTTTTGTGCATCGCAAATCGGATTCCGAGGCGTGTTCCTAAACCTTTACGGGAACATCCTCGGATTTATGCCGTTTGGCTTCATTCTCGGTGTGATCAGCTCACGCTGCCGGAAGTACTGGTACGACGCGGTGATCTGCACCTATCTCCTCAGCTACTCGATCGAGATGATTCAGCTGTTTTTCCGCGCCGGAAGCTGCGACGTCGACGACCTCATCCTGAACACCCTCGGCGGCACCCTCGGCTACATCGCCTTCCATATCGTCCAGCACGAACGCATCCGCCGCTACTTCCTGAAACACCCGAAGCAGTAGCGGAAGAGGACAATGCTCCCGACCTGGATGTATCCCGGGAAGCAACCGCAACCCGTCACAACCTCCCGCGAAGCCAGGGGGTCTGACCCCATCGAGGATAGAGCGACCACCTTTGGGATTTCATAATGGGGTCAGACCCCATAAACTACCGAGAAGCGACGGCGGCCCGTCACGATCTCCCGCGAAGCCAGGGGGTCTGACCCCATGGGGGATAGAGCGACCACCTTAAAAAAATCGTAATGGGGTCAGACCCCCACAAACTTCCGAGGAGGAACGAAACCTGACTATGGCCAAAAAGAAAAGATATAATTATATAAAGAAGAAGATCGCGCGTGGTACCTGGCCGTGCATCCTGACGATGCTGCTGGCGCTCGGGCTCCTGCTCGCGACCCTGGCCCTGGCGGTGCACTTCCAGGGCCAGGGACCGATGCTCCTGGGCGCGCTGGGTTTCAGCTCCATCGTGATGACCATCTTCTCGCTCTACTTCCTGATCCTGGCCCTCCACGACAGTGAGAAAAACTACGTCCCGGTTCGCATCGGTGGCATCATCGCCGCCTGCGTACTGCTGGTCTGGATCATTTTCATCGCCCTCGGCCTGAAGACGATGATCTGACGGTCCGCCACAACCTCCCGCGAAGCCAGGGGGTCTGACCCCATCGGGGATAGGGCACCCACCTTAAGAAAAACGTAATGGGGTCAGACCCCATAAACTACCGGGAAGTGACGGCGGCCCGCCACGACCTCCCGCGAAGCCAGGGGGTCTGACCCCCCCATCGAGGATAGGGCGACCACCTTAAGAAAATCGTAATGGGGTCAGACCCCATAAACTACCGGGAAGCGATGACGCCCCGTTACCACTACCAAGAAAGAAACACCATGGAACGATATGATGATGTGATTGAGCGGATCCGTAAGATCCCGGAGGAGCATGCGCTGAACGCCGCTTTCCAGGCATACTTCACGGCGGCCGCAGAATTTATTTTATTACTGGATGCGTTTATGAAAGCGCGCACAGAGGGCGAGCTGCCACTGCCAGAGCTTCAGCGCTGGAATGCGGCGCTGTACCGAGAAGCGGCGGAGCGCTACGAGGATTCCTACCTGAATCCGCGAGTGGCCGTGGCGAAGCTGGGGCCGGTCGGTGCCGAGCTGTCGGCACTGTACATGGAGCTGCAGGGGCTGATTCCGTCGGCGTACCAGCAGGATCTCGAGGACATCGTCTGTGTGCTCGAGACCTTCGTGCAGGTCTACTGCATGTTTACCTCGGCGTGGGAAGAGTATAGGTCAGCCTGTCCGCAGCCTGCAGCAGCGCCGTCGCCCGCCATGGCGGATGTGACCCCTGCCGTTTGTCGGAATTCGGCCACGAGTGACCAGACCCGAACGGACGATTGGATGGCCGGCATTCCGGAACCGAAGCAGCTCCGCGACGTTCTTTACAGCTACGCCCACGATTATTCCGAGGATTTCCTGCGTCGGAAGATGGATGCGATGTACATCCCGGCGCGTTCCTACGCGCGTCAGATTCTCCTTGACCACGATTTCCTGGAGCCGACCGACATCTGCCGCTTCGGCTACTATGTATCGGACACTGCCCTCCGGACGGCGGAATTTATCGCGAAGCTGCCAGACGACCGCATTGACCGCATGGCGCGGACCTGGTATCAGGGATTTAAGGATGGCTTCCGCATCCAGGGGAAGCCGTACGAGGAGAAGTCAGTCGTCGAGTTCAGCTACCCGGCAGGCTTCGAGCGCGTGGTGAAACGCACCGCGGCACTTTTCGCGGAGGATGGCTTCGATTTCACAATCCCGCTGCGCCCGCAGCATTTCCTGACGCGCACTCCGGGCCGGAGCCGCCAGCTCTATGAGAGCCCGAATCCGCAGATGGATTTCGATCACAGCTACGACCTCGCCCTCGTGATGGGGGACCGCATCTGCGCCCGCATGCTCGAGGAGCAGCGCCAGATTTTCCGTTCCTATGGGGACGAGATCGGCCGCTACGCGGGTCCGGTCGTGATGGAAAGCTTCGGCGCGCCTGCCTTCGAGCCGGTGGAGGAGCCTGCACGGCTTCGCTTCACGACGCACCAGTCTGAGGTGTACGGCCACTACCAGAACAGCGTGCAGCTGCTCGTGCATGAATTCGTGCTCGAGGAAGAGCGCTCGTTCACGATCATCGCCTGGCCGCTTCCGACGATCGGCCCGGATTTTGAGGCGATTTTCCGCGAGACGGAGGCGGTCAACACCCTGTCCTCTGCGGCGTACCGTCCCGTGCAGGAGTGTCTGATCGCCGCCCTGGACCAGGCGCGCACCGTTCATATCCAGGGGAAGGGCAATGCAACCGACCTGTACGTACAGCTCCACCCGCTGGCGAATCCTGCCCGCGAGACGAATTTCGAGAACTGCCTGTCGGATGTGAACATCCCGCTCGGTGAGGTCTTCACTTCGCCGCAGCTCGAAGGCACCTCCGGTATGCTGAACGTCCGCTCTGTGTTTATCGAGGGCTTCCAGTTCCGGGATCTTCGGATCCGCTTCGAGGATGGTCGCGTCGCGGACTACAGCTGTGCGAATTTCCTGGACCCGGAGCAGGGACGGGCACTCATGCGCAAGGTGATCTTCGGTGAGAAGGAGCGACTGCCGATGGGCGAGTTCGCGATCGGCACGAACACCCGCGCCTACCGGATGGCACAGCGCTACGGTATCGGTGCACTGATGCCGATTCTGATCGCAGAGAAGACCGGTCCGCACTTCGCGGTCGGCGACACCTGCTACTCCTTTATGGAGGACATGCAGCTCTATAATCCGGATGGAAAGGAACTCGTCGCGAAGGACAACAGCTGCTCGATCCTCCGGAAGACAGAGCCGGAGAAGGCTTACTTCGCCGTGCACACCGACATCACGATCCCGTATGACGAGCTCGACCGCATCACGGCGATCCGCGCCGACGGCTCCGAGATCCCGATCATTGCCGGCGGACGCTTCGTCCTCGCCGGAACCGGAGTGCTGAATGAATTTTTATGATTTTTTAGATAGGAACTTGTAAAATGTTTTATCATCATCACGGGCGATGGCGCCGAACCTGCGCTGCCGTCCTCATGACCCTTCTCATATGTACCCTGGGGACGCCGCTCCTCGCGATGCACGCGTACGCCGCGTGGAACTTCCCGTATACGGAGCTCACCGCGGGCGCCGGCGTCGTCCTCGACGCGGACACCGGGGCGGTCCTGTTTCAGAAGAACATGCACGAAAAGATGGCCCCGGCGTCGATCACGAAGGTGCTGACCGCGCTCGTGGTACTGGAGCACTGTGACCTCGACGAGCAGGTGACCTTCAGTCATGATGACGTGTACAATGTCGACGCCGGATCGTCGAATGCCCAGATCGAAGAGGGCGACGTCCTGACGGTACGGGACTGTCTCTACGCACTGCTGCTGAAATCTGCGAATGAGTGCGGCAATGCACTCGCCTGCCATGTGGCGGGTTCCCGCGAGGCCTTCGTCGACATGATGAATGCGGAGGCGACACGCCTCGGCTGCCAGGACAGCCACTTCGCAAATCCGTCCGGCCTCTATGCCGAGGACCACTACACCAGTGCCTATGATATGGCACTGATCGGTGCGGAAGCGATGAAGAACAGGGACTTCCTGGAGATCGAGTCCCATGCGTCCTACAAGATGGCGGGGACGATCCGAAATCCGGGCGGTCTGACCGTCTATATGGAGCATAAGATGCTTCGCAAGGACACTGCCTATTCGGATGCCCGTGTCATCGCCGGCAAGACCGGCTATACAAAGCTTGCCGGCAATACGCTGATTACCATGGCCGAGCAGGATGGCCGTCATCTGGTGGCGGTCGTGCTGCAGGATAAAAACCCGGCGCACTACGTCGATACGAAGGCGCTCCTGGATCTCGGCTTCAACCAGACGGAGAACCAGCCGGTTTCGGACGCGCTCTTTAATCGAGAGGAGCTTCGGAACCGTTTCGTCGCGGACACCATCGTCGACGAGAGCTGTAAGGCCTCCGATATCCATGTCGAGGGAAATGTGCTGCTGTCACTGCCGAAGGGCGCGAGCCAGGACGGCATCACATATAAGCTGAACTATAATCTTCCGTCGTCGGAGATCCCGACGCATACGATCGCGGAGATCGAGTATCTCGCGGATGGCGTGACGGTCGGCCGCTACTTCATCCAGAAGGAGCCGACCATCGAGGTTATCCTGCATGAGACCCCGACCAGTACGAAGGTCGCCGTCGCCACCTCGGTCAGTGTCCTGACCATCGTCGGCGTGATGGCCTTCTTCATCCTCGGCTCCGGCACCGCGGTCGGCCTGAAGAACGTCCATGACGACCGGAAGCTGAGTCGCCGCATGCAGGAGAAGCGCGCACAGCGCCTCCAGGAGATGGAGATGTCCGAGGAAGAGTTCCTCGCCCTCGTCGAGCGACGCCGCGAGCGGAAAGCGTCGTACAGCCGCGATGATGCATCGCGACTCAGCACCCGGCAGCGTGCCCGCATAGGGATGGATGAAGCTCCGTTGCGGGAGCAGAAGACCTCGCGCGTGAGAAGCGATGTTTCACAACGTAGCCTGAAGCAGCGCGCCCGCACGCACATGGAGGACGAGAAGCTTCGCGAGCATCAGGCCGCACACACTGTCCGCGCGGAGCGCAACCGCAGCCGCAGTCGACGAAGATAGTTGATTTTTGCAAATGACTGCGTTATTACTATGTAACATTGCTTGAGTTTGACACATTCGAACTTCTCCAGAAGTTTACATTGCCTTATTTTGACAATAGAATGATTTGAAGAAAAAAGACCAGCAAGGGAGCTGTCGCGTGAGCGGCAGCTCCCTTTTCTGTATCCCAGCCATAACCGGACGCTATGAAACGATGGATTTTATCAAACTTTAGTGAGAATTCCTCTTGCATTCATACACTGAAGTGATAAAATAAAGCAAATGTACGAGGCAAGCGGACAAACGTCCGCGACACCCGCACACGTCAAAGAAGAATGTCCAGACGGAGATGTACATCACCACTGGCACATTTCAGAGGAGGAGATTATGAAATCAGCAAAGCTCGTAGCACTTGGACTTGCAGCGGCGATGACCGCATCTCTGGCGGCATGTGGCGCATCTTCGACACCGGCAGCCGGATCGTCTTCCGGAAAGTCCGGTGGAAACGTCATCCGGATCGGTGTGTTTGAGCCGACGACCGGCGAGAACGGCGGTGGCGGATTCCAGGAGGTGCTCGGTATGCGTTACGCAAACGAGACCCATAAGACGGTGAAGATCGGCGACACCGAGTACACGATCGAGCTTGATGAGGTCGATAATAAGTCGGATAAGACCGAGGCTGTCAGCGCAGCAAACAAGCTGGTCGGCGATAAGGTCAGCGTCGTGCTCGGTTCCTATGGCTCCGGTGTTTCCATCGCAGCCGGCCAGATTTTCGCTGACGCGAAGATCCCGGCGATTGGCGCATCCTGCACGAACCCGCAGGTGACCCAGGGTAACGACTACTATTTCAGAGTCTGCTTCCTCGATCCGTTCCAGGGCACCGTTATGGCGAACTACGCCTACCAGAACGGCTATAAGAGCGCAGCTGTTCTGACACAGCTCGGTGATGACTACTCCTCTGGCTTAGGTTCCTTCTTCAAGACCGCATTTGAGAAGCTCGGCGGATCCGTCGTCGACGAGGAGCAGTTCCAGACGAACCAGACCGATTTTAAGGCAGTACTCACGAACATCAAGGCCGCGAACCCGGACATCATCTTCGCACCGTCTTCCATCACGACCGCACCGCTCATCATCAAGCAGGCGCGCGAGCTCGGTATCAAGTCCCTGATCGCCGCTGGTGATACCTGGGAGAACTCCACGATCATCGAGAATGCAGGCGCCTCTGCAGAGGGCATTGTTCTTTCCACCTTCTTCGATGAGTCCGAGCCGGCGAACGATGAGGCGAAGTCCTTCATCACCGGCTTCAAGGAGTATCTGACCGCAAACAAGCAGTCGGATGTCATCCCGGCCGTTTCTGCCCTTGGCTATGATGCGTACCTCGCAGCATACCATGCGATCGAAAAGGCGCAGTCCACCGATGGTGAGGCGATCAAGGAAGCCCTGAAGTCCGTTTCCTTCGACGGTGTGACCGGCTCCGGCATAAGCTTCGATGAGAATGGGGATGCAAACAAGGATATGGCCTTCATCAAGACCGTGAAGGACGGCAAGTTCGAGTTCCTGACCACCACAACCGTTCAGAACTGATGAAAGCTTCCGCTCCGGGCGGTGGCGTCTGTCGCCACTCCACCGGCAGCCGATGAATGCAGGAAGGACCGCTTCGAGCGACTCCTTCCTGCAATTCTGTTTATGCTCACGCATGTAACACACTCGATTCCACCCTCGCCCGAGGGCATCTTCAAAGGGGAAAAACCTATGTCTCTTACAACCTTCCTGCAGCAGTGTCTGACAGGTATCTCGCTCGGCGGTGCCTACGCACTGATCGCCATCGGCTACACGATGGTCTACGGCATCCTGCGCCTGATCAACTTCGCCCATGGAGATATCTTCATGATGGCCGGCTACTTCATGATTTTCGCCATGGCGTCACTGCCATGGTACATCGCCGTTCCGGTGACACTGATCACCA
Organism: Oribacterium sp. P9; assembly: GCF_046365365.1. Lineage (NCBI taxonomy): Bacteria > Bacillati > Bacillota > Clostridia > Lachnospirales > Lachnospiraceae > Oribacterium > Oribacterium sp. P9. Next base: position 27,394 of record NZ_JBKEIS010000011.1, read on the forward strand.
CCACCGCACTTGGTGTAGGCATTGAACGCGTCGCCTATAAGCCGCTTCGTTCCGCTCCGCGTATGTCCGTCATGATCTCTGCGATCGGCGTGTCCTACCTGCTGCAGAACCTCGCGACCTACCTCTTCACCGCGCTCCCGATGGGCTATCCGGAGATCCCGGTGCTGAAGCACGTTTATAAGATCGGCGGCCTGTCGGCCTCCTTCGTCACCTTCCTGACGCCGGTGCTGACACTCGTGCTCGTGTATTTACTCATCACGCTGATCCAGCATACGAAGATGGGTATGGCGATGCGTGCAGTTTCGAAGGACTATGAGACCGCGTCCCTCATGGGTATCGATATCAATAAGACGATTTCCCTGACCTTCGCGATCGGGTCACTGCTCGCCGCGGTCGGCTCTATCCTGTATTTCACCGATCGTATGACCGTGTATCCGTATTCCGGATCCCTGCCGGGCATGAAGTGCTTCGTTGCAGCCGTATTCGGTGGGATCGGCTCGATCCCGGGTGCGGTCGTCGGAGGCTTCCTGATCGGACTCGGGGAGACGGCGCTCGTCGCCGCAGGCTACTCCACCTTCTCAGATGCCTTCACCTTCGTCATCCTGATCGTCGTGCTGCTCGTGCGGCCGACCGGACTCTTCGGTGAGAAGACCACGAACAAGGTATAAGGAGGAAGCAGCGATGAAAACAAAGGTAAACATGACGCCGGAGAAGCGCAGAAACACCATCCTGAGCCTCCTGCTGATCGTGGCGATCCTCGGGGCCTGCGCCTTCCTGGACGCGAACAAATACAGCTACAATTATGCGATTTCCATCATCGAGCGTTCGATGATCTATGCGGTCGTCGCTGTGTCCATGAACCTCGTGAACGGCTTCACGGGTCTGTTCTCGCTGGGCCAGGCCGGCTTTATGGCGCTCGGCGCGTATGTGACCGCGATCCTCACGATCCCGGTCGAGCAGCGTGCTTCCGTGTACTACATCTCCGGTATCCATCCGGCGATCGCGAACCTGCACGCACCGATCCTCGTGGCGCTGATCCTCGGCGGACTCGTAGCGGCGGCCTTTGCGGCCCTCATCGGTATCCCGGTGCTCCGTCTCAAGTCCGACTACCTCGCGATCGCGACCCTCGGCTTCGCGGAGATCATCCGTGCGCTGATCTCGGCTCCGCAGCTCGATACCATCACGAACGGCTCGTATGGCCTCAAGTCCATCCCGGGCTTCTCGAGTTTATTCCAGGTGCTTGCGCTTACGGTCGTCTGCATTGGCCTCATGGTACTCCTGATCAACTCGTCCTTCGGACGGATGTTCAAGGCGGTCCGCGAGGATGAGATCGCGGCTGAGGCGATGGGCATCAATCTGTTTAAGACGAAGGAGCTCAGCTTCGTGATTTCCTCCTTCTTCGCCGGCGTCAGTGGCGGCATGCTCGCGATGTTCATGCGCTCCATCGACAGTAAGACCTTCCAGGTGTCCCTCACCTACGACATCCTGCTGATCGTCGTTATCGGCGGGATCGGCTCTGTGACCGGCTCCGTGCTGGGGGCCTTCCTCGTGACCGCCGGCCGTGAGCTGCTCCGCTTCTTCGATGAGCCGCTCTACATCGGCAGTATCAACATCCCGCTGTTCCGTCCGGGCTTCCGAATGGTGATCTTCTCCATCCTCCTGATGGTGGTCGTGCTGTTCTACTCCCGCGGCCTCATGGGCACGAGTGAATTCAGCTGGAACGGGATCCTCGGCTTCTTCCGGGGACTCGGGAAGAAAAAAGTGAAGAAAGCGAGGGGAAAGGGATGAGTGAGATGAAAAAGCCGGACCTTCGTTTCGGCAGTGCGTATGCGTCTGCGCTTTATATAGGAAAGAAAACAGTGAAGGAAGTGGAGGAGCAGAGATGAGGGAAGTAAAAGAAAATGTCCTCCAGATGGAGAACGTCGTCATGCAGTTCGGTGGCGTACGCGCGATCGACGGCCTCTCACTCGAGGTCAACCGCGGTGAGATCGTCGCCCTGATCGGTCCGAACGGTGCCGGCAAGACGACGGCGTTTAACTGCATCACCGGTATCTATACCCCGACCTCCGGCTCCGTGAAGTTCGACGGCCGCGATCTCCGTGGCAACGCTCCGGATGCCATAACGAAGCTCGGCATCGCCCGGACCTTCCAGAACATCCGTCTCTTCTCGAATCTGACGGTCTTCGATAACGTCCTGATCGCCGAGCATCTCCGTGCGAAGGACAATGTCTTCAGCGCGACGCTGCGCCTGAACCGGAAGGAAGAGGAGCGCATGCGGGCAGAGACCGAGCAGCTTCTGCAGGAGCAGGGCCTCTATGCGTACAAGGATGATATCGCATCGAGCCTTCCGTACGGACTCCAGCGCCGCCTCGAGATCGCACGTGCGCTCGCGACGAAGCCGGAGCTGCTGCTGCTCGATGAGCCGGCGGCCGGCATGAACCCGCAGGAGACGCAGGAGCTGACCGACTTTATCGTGAAGATCCGTGACCAGTATCACCTGTCCATTTTCATGATCGAGCATCACATGGATCTCGTCATGCAGATCTCGGAGCGCATCTACGTTCTGAATTTCGGAAGGCTCATCGCACATGGCACACCGGAGGAGATCCAGAATAACCAGGAGGTTATCGACGCTTACTTAGGAGGTTCAGACGATGCGGAAGACTGAGATTTTTAAATCGTACATCCGAATCGACATCGTGGATCACTCCGGAAGAGCGGGAGAAGACATCCGTCTGCTCGCTGGGAATGTCGCAGACAGAGTGCGGATGAGAGAGAACAAGGGGGACACAACATGCTGAAAGTAGAGAATCTGAAAATTCATTACGGCGGCATCGAAGCCGTGAAGGGCATCAGCTTCGATGTACCGGATCACGCCATCGTCACCCTGATCGGTGCGAACGGTGCCGGCAAGTCCTCGACGCTGCGTACGATTTCCGGACTGGTGAAAGCGAGCGAAGGAAGCATCGTCTTCGATGGCGAGGATATCACGAGCATGCCGACCGCGAAGCGTGTGGAGAAGGGCATCGTGCTCTGCCCGGAAGGACGTCACGTCTTTCCGGATATGACCGTCCTCGAGAACATCAAAATCGGTGCATACCTCCGAAGCGACGCGCTCGACGCAGACATCGAGGAAATCTACGGCATGTTCCCGCGACTGAAGGAGCGCTCCTGGCAGCTCGCCGGCACCCTGTCCGGTGGTGAGCAGCAGATGCTCGCCGTCGCCCGCTCCCTCATGTCGAAGCCGAAGATCATGATGCTCGACGAGCCGTCCCTTGGCCTCGCTCCGATCATCGTTCGCGAGATCTTCTCCATCATCCAGCGCATCAATGAAACGCATGGCACCACGATCCTGCTCATCGAGCAGAACGCGAACATGGCGCTCAAGGTCGCACATCAGGCCTACGTCATGGAGACCGGCCGCATCACCCTCTCGGGCAGCGGTGCCGAGCTCCTCGCAAACGACGACATCCAGGCCGCCTACCTCGGAAAGAAGAAGTAAAAAGACAGGGCACAGGGAATCACCGGACTCCCTGCGCCTTGTTTTTTTCGTAAAACGGGGCTTGTATTGGGAGACCTATTTTGCTAATATAGTGAAAATTTGTGTATCGTTCAGAGCCATGCGGATTGATCGAAGACAATGTATCGTATGCTCGCATACAGCTACATTGCCTTCGATCAATCCATGTGGCGGATACGCCACACCGACGAACCATGTGTGGTTCGTCGGTTGCATGGCTCCTACACAATATATCTACAGGTTTTATTCTAAAAGGAAAAAAAGATGAAATTTACAAAGATGCAGGGTTGTGGAAACGACTATGTATATGTAAATTGCTTTTCCGAACAGGTTCAGGACCCTTCGGCGCTGGCGAAGCGCATCGCAGATCGGCACTACGGTGTCGGCGGCGACGGGTTGATCCTGATTGAGCCGTCAGACAGGGCAGATGCGTACATGCATATGTTTAACCTCGACGGATCGGAGGGCAATATGTGCGGCAACGGGATCCGTTGTGTCGCCAAATTTATCTATGATCACGGCATCATTCCCGCTGATCGAACAGAAGCAGTCATCGATACCAAATCGGGACTTAAGAACATAAAGCTTTATACAGAACATGGGGTTATGACCCGCGCGACGGTGGATATGGGCGTGGCGAAGCTGACATCAGAGCTTCCGGAAGATATCACTGTTCACGGGATGCATCTCCATTTCATCGGAATCGATGTTGGAAATCCGCATGCGGTATATTTCCTTTCAGATAATCCGGAGCTTCGTGTTTCTAAGGTCTCTGATTTGGATTTTCTTTTATATGGGCATGATTTTGAGACCCATCCGCGTTTTCCAGAGAAGGTAAACTCGGAGTTTATCCGGATCATCTCAGACACCGAGATCGACTTCCGTGTATGGGAGCGTGGTTCCGGAGAGACCCTCGCCTGCGGAACCGGTGCGACTGCGGCCGTCGCTGCGGGCTACCTCGCCGGGAAGCTTCGAAAGGATACCGAGGTCCTCGTCCACCTGGTGGGCGGCGACCTCACGATCCGCTACGACGCCGCAACCGGCCACGGCTTCATGACCGGCCCGGCCGTGGAGGTGTTCACCGGGGATTTCCCAGTGGCTTAGTGACTGTTTACGGACATAACTCGGATTCCTGCGCGGATATCGCTGAGATCGTGCGGATGACGTTCGTGCGCAGGAAATCCTCGCTATGCCCTGGCAAAGGTGCTTCGCACCTTGCCCACCCGTGGGTTTCAAGTCCAGATGAAGATATATCTTCATCTGGACTTGAAACCCACGGGTGTAAACAGATAATATATAAGAAGAAACTCAAGCAAGTAACTCAAGTTAGTAACCATTCACCATGTAATGATAGAAGGAGAAACAATGGACGCATTTTTGATTCTTGAAGATGGAACAGTGTTCAAGGGTACGTCAATTGGTGCAGAGAAGGAAGTGATCTCCGAGGTCGTATTCAACACCTCGATGACCGGCTACCTCGAAGTGCTGACGGACCCGTCCTACGCAGGACAGGCGGTCGTGATGACCTATCCACTGATCGGTAATTACGGTATCTGCTATGAAGATATGGAGTCCGCACAGCCATGGCCGGATGCCTTCATCGTGCGTGAGCTTTCCCGCATGCCGTCGAATTTCCGCTCCGAGAACACCATCCAGAATTTCCTGAAGAAGAACGAGGTTCCGGGCATCGCAGGCATCGATACCAGAGCGCTGACCAAGCGACTCCGTGACGAAGGAACCATGAACGGTATGATCACCACCCACCGTTATCATAAGGAAGAGATGCCGGCACTCCTCGAGCGCATCAAGGCCTATAAGGTCGAGGGCGTCGTAAAGAAGACCAGCACGAAGGAGGTCTATGTCGCACAGGCGGAGAATCCGGACGGCTCCCGCTACACCGGTGACCGCGAGCCGAAGCGCGTCGCTTTCCTCGACGTCGGTGCGAAGAGAAACATCATCCGCTCCCTGCAGCGGCACGGCTGTGATGTCACGGTATACCCGTCCGACACCAGCGCAGAGACCATCCTCAGCCAGAATCCGGACGGCATCATGATTTCGAACGGTCCTGGCGACCCGAAGGAGAACGTGGCGGTCATCGAGGAGATCAAGAAGCTCTACGCTTCCGAGACCCCGATCTTCGCGATCTGCCTCGGCCACCAGCTGATGGCCCTTGCGACCGGTGCGGACACTTACAAGCTGAAGTATGGTCATCGCGGTGGCAACCATCCGGTGAAGGACCTCTCGAACGGTCGTGTTTACATCACGTCCCAGAACCACGGCTATGCGGTCGATCCGAAGACGATCGATCCGGCGATCGCGGAAGAGGCGTTCGTCAATGTCAACGACGGTACGAATGAGGGCCTGCGCTATAAGGGCAAGAACATCGTGACGGTACAGTACCATCCGGAGGCCTGCCCGGGTCCACGTGACAGCGCATACCTGTTTGATCGCTTTATGAAGATGATGGAGGGCTGAACATGAGAGATACAAGTATTAAGAAGGTCCTGATGATCGGTTCCGGTCCGATCGTCATCGGTCAGGCTGCGGAGTTCGACTACGCCGGCACCCAGGCCTGCCGTTCACTGAAGGAAGAGGGCGTCGAGGTCGTACTGCTGAACTCGAACCCGGCGACCATCATGACGGATAAGGATATCGCGGATCATGTATACATTGAGCCGCTGACCGTAGATGTACTGGAGAAGCTGATCGAGAAGGAGAAGCCAGACTCCATCCTGCCGACCCTCGGTGGTCAGGCGGGACTGAACCTGGCGATGGCACTGGACGAGTCCGGTTACCTCGCCTCCCATAACGTGCGCCTCATCGGTACCACGGCCCTCACCATCAAGAAGGCCGAGGATCGTCTCATGTTCAAGGAGACCATGGAGAAGATCGGTGAGCCGGTAGCGAAGTCAGAGGTCGTTCATGATCTCGAGCGTGGTCTCGAGGTCGCTGAGGAGATCGGTTATCCGGTCGTGCTGCGTCCGGCCTACACCCTCGGCGGTTCCGGTGGTGGTATCGCAGAGAACCGTGAGCAGTGCCAGGAAATCCTCGAGAACGGTCTCCGTCTCAGCCGCGTACACGAGGTTCTGGTCGAGCGCTGCATCGCCGGCTGGAAGGAAATCGAGTACGAGGTGATGCGTGATTCTGCGGGCAATGTCATCACCGTATGTAATATGGAGAACCTCGACCCGGTTGGCGTCCACACAGGTGACTCCATCGTCGTGGCTCCGTCCCAGACGCTGTCGGATAAGGAGTACCAGATGCTCCGTACCTCCGCGCTCAACATCATCACTGAGCTCGGCATCACTGGCGGCTGTAATGTACAGTATGCTCTGAACCCGGAGAGCTTCGAGTACTGTGTCATCGAGGTAAACCCTCGTGTATCCAGATCCTCCGCCCTCGCATCGAAGGCGACCGGTTACCCGATCGCGAAGGTGGCCGCGAAGATCGCACTGGGCTACACCCTCGATGAAATCAAGAACGCCGTTACCGGTAAGACCTACGCATCCTTCGAGCCGATGCTCGATTACTGTGTCGTCAAGATGCCACGTCTTCCGTTCGACAAGTTCATCACCGCAGAGCACATCCTCGGTACCCAGATGAAGGCGACCGGTGAGGTGATGGCGATTGCAAACAACTTCGAGGGCGGCCTCATGAAGGCCATCCGCTCCCTCGAGCAGCACGTCGATTCGCTGATGTCCTATGACTTCACGGATCTCGACGACCATGATCTTCATAAGCTGCTTCACCGCATCGATGACCGTCGTATCTGGGTCATCGCCGAGGCACTCCGCCGTGGCTACAGCTACGAGGAGATCCACAGCATCACGAAGATCGATGAGTGGTTTATCGATAAGCTGAAGATCATCGTAGACATGGAAAACAGACTCCACAGCGAGTCCATGAACGAGACCCTGCTTCGTGAAGCGAAGCGCATCGAATTCCCGGACAACGTCATTGCCCGCCTCAGCGGCTACAGCGAGGACGAGATTCGCGAGATGCGTGATAAGTGGGACATCCACGCTGCGTTCAAGATGGTGGATACCTGCGCCGCAGAGTTCGAGGCCGAGACCCCGTACTACTACAGCGTATTCGGCTCAGAGAACGAGGCGACCGGTGCCTTCCGCGATCCGAACAAGAAAAAGAAGGTACTCGTCCTCGGCTCCGGCCCGATCCGTATCGGCCAGGGTATCGAGTTCGATTTCTGCTCTGTACACAGTACATGGCAGTTCGAGCGTGAGGGCTATGAGACCATCATCATCAACAATAACCCGGAGACCGTTTCCACGGACTTCGATATCGCGGATAAGCTCTACTTCGAGCCGCTGACACCGGAAGATGTACGGAACGTTGTAGATGTGGAGAAGCCGGACGGAGCGGTCGTTCAGTTCGGTGGACAGACCGCTATCAAGCTGGCCGATGCCCTCCAGAAGATGGGTGTACCGATCCTCGGAACCCAGCAGGACGACGTCGATGCCGCAGAGGACCGTGAGCGTTTCGATGAGATTCTCCAGGAGACCGGTTGCCAGCGTGCCGCAGGTCAGACCGTATTTACGGCAGAGGAAGCGAAGGAAGCGGCCCATGTGCTGGGCTACCCGGTACTGGTACGTCCTTCCTACGTACTCGGTGGTGCCGGCATGCGTATCGCGATCAGCGATCAGGATATCGACGAGTACATCGGCGAGATCAACCAGATCGCACAGGAGCACCCGATCCTCGTCGATAAGTACATCCGTGGTACCGAGCTCGAGGTCGATGCGATCTGCGACGGTCAGGACATCCTGATCCCGGGCATCATGGAGCATATCGAGCGTACCGGTATCCACTCCGGCGACTCCATCTCCGTATACCCGCAGCGCAGCCTGACCCCGAAGGCGAAGGAACGCGTCATCGAGTATACTGAGCGTCTCGCGAAGGCCCTGCACGTCATCGGTATGGTCAATGTTCAGTTCATCGCAGATGGTGACGAGGTGTACATCATCGAGGTCAACCCTCGTTCCTCACGTACCGTTCCGTACATTAGTAAGGTAACCGGTATTCCGATCGTGCCGCTCGCCACACAGATCATCTGCGGCCACACGATCCGTGAGCTCGGCTACGAGCCGGGTCTCCAGAAGGAAGCCGACTACTACGCAATCAAGATGCCGGTATTCTCCTTCGAGAAGATCAAGGGTGCCGACATCAGCCTCGGACCGGAGATGAAGTCGACCGGTGAGTGCCTCGGTATCGCAAAGAGCTTCAACGAAGCACTGTACAAGGCATTCCAGGGCGCTGGCATCCAGCTTCCGAAGTATAAGAACATGGTCATCACCGTACGTGATGAGGATAAGGAAGAGATCACCCCGATCGCGAAGCGCTTCGAGCAGCTCGGCTACCGTATCTTCGCGACCCACGGCACCTACCAGGCACTCACCGAGGGCGGCGTCAAGTGCTTCCAGGTACGGAAGGTAGAGCAGGAGTCTCCGAACATCCTCGACCTCGTACTCGGCCATGAGCTCGACATCGTCATCGACGTTCCGAAGGAGGGCGCAGAGGCCTCCAAGGACGGTTTCGTGATCCGTCGTAATGCGGTCGAGACCGGTGTAAATGTACTGACAGCAGTGGATACGGCAAGAGCGCTTGCCACATCCCTCGAAAATAAGTCATCCGAGCTGCATCTCATCGATATCGCAGCTCTCGATGAAGAGAAGAATTAAGAGGAGGTACAGCATGAGCAAAAAGCGAATGGTCATTGCGCTCGGACATAAGGATCTGGGCTTTACCCTTCCGGAGCAGAAGGCCGCCGTTGCACGTACCGCAACGATGATCGGCGATTTCGTTGAGGACGGATACCAGGTGGCCCTGGTATTCTCCAACGCACCGCAGGTAGGTATGATCCACACTGCGATGAAGAATCTTACGGAGTCGAATCCGGAGCAGTATGTAAACACGCCGCTTCATGTATGCTCCGCGATGAGCCAGGGCATGATCGGCTACGACCTGCAGAACGCAGTGGGTGCCGATCTCGTGAAGAGGGGCATCTATAAGACGGCATCCACCATCATCACCCAGGTGATGGTTGATCCGTATGACGAGAGCTTCTACAATCCGATCAAGTGTGTCGGTAAGCTGATGAATGCCGAGGAGGCACGGAAGGAAGAGGAGAACGGTAACCATGTGGAGATGATCTCCGACGGCGTATTCCAGCGTGTCGTTTCCTCCCCGACCCCGAAGTCCATCGTCGAGATCGACGCCATCAAGGCACTCCTTGACGCGGATCAGGTCGTCATCGCCTGCGGCGGTGGCGGTATTCCGGTGCTTCGTCAGGGCAATAACCTGAAGGGGGCAGCCGCCGTCATCGAGAAGGACCGCACCGCAGCCCTCCTCGCAAAGGACGTCGACGCCGACATCCTGCTGATTACGACCGCCGTGGATCATGTATCCCTGAACTACGGTCAGGCGGATGAGAAGGCGATCGAAACCATGTCGATCGAGGATGCGAAGCAGTACATCCGCGACGGCCACTTTGAGTTCAAGTCCATGCAGCCGAAGGTAGAGGCCGGTGTCGACTTCGTCGAGTCCGGGAAAGACCGCAAGGCCATCATCACCTCGATGGAGCTCGCAGAGAAGGCCGTAGACGGCCTCGCAGGCACTACCATCCGGTAACAAGTTCAGCTATGGGGCCTCCGTTGCCGTCCCTCCAGGTCCCTCTGCCTGAACTGCTACGACCACCAGGAGAAGTCCCAAGCGGGGCTTCTCTTTTCTGTTTGTCATGTTTTGCATGGCGTGGTAGAATGAGCTCAATTATGGGAACTGATGGATAGCTGCGGGAACGCGTCCGGTGATCGGAACTGCCGGGCGGTGCAGCAGCGATAGTACAGGATATCCTGCGATATCCTGAGAAAAGAGGAAACATGAAGCTTGTCAGCTTTGCTATACCATGCTATAACTCTGCCGCCTATATGCGGAAGTGTATCGAGTCGATCCTTCCGGGTGGGGACGAGGTGGAGATCATCGTCGTTGACGACGGCTCGCAGAAGGATGACACCTTCGAGATTGCGAAGGAGTACGAGGCGAAGTACCCGGGAATCGTGAAGGCGGTGCATCAGGAGAACGGCGGCCACGGGGAGGCGGTCAATACCGGTCTCCGCAACGCGAGCGGCCTCTTCTATAAGGTCGTCGATTCTGACGACTGGCTCGATGACGAAGCCCTCCCGAAGGTGCTGGAGAAGCTCCGGGAGCTCATCATGGCCGGTACCCCGGTCGATATGTTCATCTGTAATTTCATTTACGATAAGGTCGGCCAGACCCATAAGAAGGTTATGCGCTACGAGTCGGCGCTCCCGAAGGACCGCATCTTCGGTTGGGACGAGGTGAAGCACTTCCACCTCGGACAGTACATCCTGATGCACTCCGTCATCTACCGCACACAGATGCTGCGTGACTGCGGCCTCGTGCTGCCGAAGCACACCTTCTACGTCGACAACATCTTCGTATACCAGCCGATTCCGAGCGTAGAGAAGATGTACTACATGGACGTCAACCTCTATCACTACTTTATCGGCCGCGATGATCAGTCGGTCAATGAAAGCGTCATGATCGGGCGCATTGACCAGCAGCTGAAGGTCAACCGGATCATGATCGACTGCTGTGACCTCACGAGGCTGAAGAGCCGCAAGAAGCGCCACTATATGTTCAGCTACCTCGAGATCATCACCACCATCTCCTCCGTGCTGGCCATCAAGTCCGGTGACCCGGAGAACATGCAGAAGAAAAAGGAGCTCTGGGACTACCTGAAGACAAGCAGCTTCCAGACCTGGCTCAAGATGCGCTTCTCCTTCCTCGGACAGGGCTGCAACTTCCGCCTGAAGGCCGGCAACGAACTCACGATCCTCTGCTACAAGCTCGCGCAGAAGTTCTACGGATTCAACTGATACATAGCAGGACCGCTTCGGCGGTCCTGAACGGTTACGGCCTGAAAATTTCCTTCAAAAAAAGTTTGGAAAAGCTGTTGACAAAGTTTGGCCGATTTAGTAATATACAGAGGTCGCAAAACGAGCGACACACGAACGGGGTCTTAGCTCAGCTGGGAGAGCATCTGCCTTACAAGCAGAGGGTCACAGGTTCGAGCCCTGTAGGCCCCACGTCTTCGGTCTGGGCTGCGTGTATACGCGGTCTGGGTCGGACATATGGCGAGATAGCTCAGTTGGCTAGAGCACGCGGTTCATACCCGCGGTGTCGAGAGTTCAAGTCTCCCTCTCGCTATCATTAAGCATCATGCGTAAGCATGGTGCTTTTCTTTTTGTAGTCCTGCAGCATTCCATTCAACGGATGTGTTTGAAAAAAATATCGTTTCTTCGGACCCCGCGCTGGCATCTATGACGACGAGAACTATATTCTTAAGAAATAGTTTTATGAAAAGATGCTGCAATTGTGTCCTTTTTGTTAAATCTTCCGAAATTAAATCCATCCTATTGAATCCGATTTTTCACGGTGCTAGTATTTCTAAATTGATAAAGTGAAACTTTGCGTATTTCTGAATTCGCCCGTTTCGGTAGCTCTGCAGTCCGACGAGAGTGGGACCGTGGATATACTTGGATTCGAACGTAAAACGTTCCGGAGGCCAGTGGATGGATAAAATCAAAAAGTTTATACAGCGCTATCGTCACGCATGGATTCTGTCGTATGCGCTGATCTATATTACCTGGTTCAGCTACCTTGAAAAGACGATCAATCATCAGGTCAGCTTCCATGTCATGCATGCAGCGCTTGACGATAAAATCCCCTTCTGTGAGTATTTCATCATCCCGTACATGCTGTGGTTTGCTTATGTCGCCGTCGCGGTTCTGTACTTCATGTTTAAGAACAGGGATGATTTTTACCGCCTCTGTGCCTTCCTGTTCAGCGGCATGACGATCAGCCTGATCATCTGCTCGGTTTTCCCGAACGGCACGGATTTTCGCCCCATCCTCGACCCGGCGAAAAACATCTTCACGCGGATCGTCGCCTGGCTCTATCGTACCGACACCTGCACGAACGTCTTCCCGAGCATTCACTGCTATAACTCGATCGGCGTCGCCATCGCTGTTCTCCACTCGCAGGACATCGCGGCCTCGAAGCATGGGCGTCTGGTGAAGTTTGCGTCCACGATCCTCGCGATCCTGATCTGCATGAGCACCATGGCACTCAAACAGCACAGCGTGTATGACGTCGCCGGCGCCATCATCCTCGCCTCCATCGTGTTCGAGTTCACCTACGGCTACCCGCTTCTTCAGCGCAGCCCGCAGGACCGCCACGCACAGCGCGAGCATGCAACGGAACGTTACTGGCGCTGAATCTTGAATCCCTCGTGTGACGAAGTGGTCACGCGAGGGTTCTTTTTATGAAATGATAGGGTATAATCTGAGCATAGAAGAGAAGAGGTGAAGACGATGGAGAAGAATCATAAGACAGTGCAGACGGGCCTTCCGCGCTATCTCTGGAATGCGGTACATCACTTCCGAACGATCAACCGTCATAAGCGCGAAGTCATGAAAAACTGCTTCCGCGTAGGCCTCTATAAGCAGGGGCTGCTTCATGACCTCTCGAAGTACAGCTGGACCGAGTTTAAAACCGGTGTGAAGTACTATCAGGGCTATCGCAGCCCGAACACGGCAGAACGCCTCGAAACGGGCCTGTGTGAGGCCTGGCTCCATCATAAGGGTCGGAATAAGCATCACTTCGAGTACTGGGTCGATTACGACACGAAAAAGAAAGCCACGATGGTCGGCTGCCGCATGCCATACCGCTATGTCGCCGAGATGTTCTGCGACCGTGTCGCGGCCTCGAAGGTCTACAAAGGCGCGGATTATGACGACAGCTGTCCGTGGGCGTATTTCCAGCCGTGCAAGGATTCCCCGCTCCTCGAGCCGGAAACCCGGCGTGAAATCACCGAGCTTCTGTGGATGCTGAAAACCGAAGGCGAGGAAAAAACCTTCGCCTATCTGAAGAAGGAGATCGCCCGTCGCCGCCGCGAAAAGGACCATTTCTAATGAATATCACGTGGCGCGCCTGCAGGTGAGTGGGTCCCGGTGATGTCTTCGTGGCGAACGTATGTGAAGCTGTGCCTTAAGGCACAGCTTCTTTGAAATCAGGGGGCGTTCGGAGGGTTGCCCCTATCGCCTCGACTTGATTAAATTCTAGCTGCGTGGTAGGATTAATGAAGTATCGACAGAATGTAGAGACTTGAACAGTATGAGGTGAGAGGAACATGATGATTTCAACCAAGGGCCGCTATGCCCTGACAACCCTGATAGATATCGCGCAGAACTTCGACGGTGTGACTCCGGTCAGCATCAAGGAGATTTCAGATCGCCAGAAGATCTCGATGAAGTACCTCGAGCAGATCATCTCCCTGATGGTGAAGGGCGGCTTCCTGAAGTCCATCCGTGGTGCGAAGGGCGGATATCTTTTTACCCGTCCGATTGATCAGATCAAGGTCGGTGAGATCCTCGACGCCGCAGAAGGTACCCTCGCCCCGGTAGACTGCGTAAACGGTACGAGCACCTGTGCGAAATCCGCCAGCTGCCCAACCTTCCCCCTCTATAAGGAAATCGACAACGCCATCTACGAAGTCGTGAACCGCTACACCCTGAAGGACCTCGTCGACCAGTCGAGTGCTGAAAGCAGCTCCTGCACGACGTAAAAAAATTCAAATTTATGCTTGACATTTGCTCTTCTCTTCTGTAATATAACACTTGCGTTTGAGAGAAACGCTTATGCGCGCGTAGCTCAGCTGGATAGAGCGTCTGGCTACGGACCAGAAGGTCGCGAGTTCGAATCTTGTCGCACGCATGATCGTGTATGAGCACAAACGAAAGAGCCCGGAAACAAGTTTACTTGTTTCCGGGCTCTTTCGTTTGTGCTCATATAGGAGCATCGCTCCTAATCGGGGCACGACTGTGCCCCGATTGCACGATCAAGTGCGCCAAGAGTGTAGTGCGAAGCCGGGCATCGTTCCCGATCCACAGCCGGCCCGACGGGCGTCGTCACCGGCTTTCCGGGCCGTCTGCATTGTCCTCATGTTCTAATTAGAAAACATCGAAAATTTAATAGTTAAATCGTTGACGAATCTGCCCTCTATGCTTTATATTAGCACGCGTAAAGAGTATTGAATCCTGTATACAAAGACAACATGGTAGAAAGAGGAGAAGATATGAGAGAAGAATGGAGAGGCTTTAAAACCGGACATTGGGTAAAGGACGTCAATGTTCGTTCATTCATCCAGGAGAATTACACCGTTTATGATGGTGATTCCAGCTTCCTTGCTGGTCCGACCGAAGCGACAGAGAAGCTTTGGAACGAGGTACAGGCACTTCAGAAGGAAGAGCGTGCAAAGGGCGGCGTGCTCGATATGGAGACCAAGGTCGTTTCCGGCATCACCGCTTACGGCGCAGCATATATCAACGAGGCAGAGAAGGATCTCGAGCAGGTCGTAGGTCTTCAGACTGATAAGCCGCTGAAGAGAGCATTCATGCCATACGGTGGTATCAAGATGGCAGAGCAGGCCTGCTCCACCTATGGTTACACACCGGATCCTGAGCTTCACAAGATCTTCACCGAGTACCACAAGACCCACAACCAGGGCGTTTTCGATGCGTACACACCGGAGATGATGAAGGCTCGTCATAACAAGATTCTCACTGGTCTTCCAGATACCTACGGCCGTGGTCGTATCGTCGGCGACTACAGAAGAGTGGCGCTCTACGGTATCGATTTCCTGATCCAGGAGAAGATGGCTGATTATGCCAACACCGGTGACGGAACCATGACCGATAACGTCATCCGTCAGAGAGAGGAGATCTCCGATCAGGTGCGTGCCCTCAAGCAGATGAAGGAGATGGCACAGAGCTACGGTTATGACATTTCCGTACCTGCAAAGAACGCGAAGGAAGCCGTTCAGTGGCTCTACTTCGGTTACCTCGCAGCGATCAAGACCCAGAACGGTGCTGCGATGTCCGTTGGTCGTGTATCTACATTCCTTGATATCTATATCGAGCGTGATCTTAAGGAAGGTACACTTACCGAGAAGCAGGCACAGGAGCTCATCGACCACTTCGTTATGAAGCTTCGTATGGTCAAGTTCGCACGTATCCCGTCCTACAACCAGCTCTTCTCCGGTGACCCGGTTTGGGCTACCCTTGAGGTCGGTGGTATGGGCCAGGATGGCAGATCCATGGTTACGAAGAGTGACTACCGTTTCCTGCACACCCTCGAGAACATGGGCCCGGCTCCAGAGCCAAACCTTACGGTTCTTTACACGAAGAGACTTCCGGAGAACTTCAAGAAGTACGCTGCAGAGATTTCTGTTCGCACTTCCTCCATCCAGTACGAGAACGATGATGTCATGCGTCCGGTATGGGGCGACGACTACTCCATCTGCTGCTGCGTATCTGCGACACAGACCGGTAAGGAGATGCAGTTCTTTGGTGCACGTGCTAACCTTGCAAAGTGCCTTCTCTACGCAATCAACGGCGGTATCGATGAGAAGAGCAAGCAGCAGGTAGGTCCGGAGTACCGTCCGATCACTTCTGAGTACCTCGATTATGATGAGGTGATGGCGAAGTACGATCGTATGATGGACTGGCTCGCAGGCATCTACGTAAACGTTCTGAACCTGATTCAGTACATGCACGACAAGTATTACTATGAGGCAGCGGAGATGGCCCTCATCGACACTGATGTTCGTCGTACCTTCGCAACCGGTATCGCCGGCTTCTCACACGTGGTGGACTCTCTTTCCGCGATCAAGTATGCACGCGTAAAGACCGTACGTGATGAGGATGGTCTCGTAACCGATTATGTTGTAGAGGGCGATTTTCCTCGTTATGGCAATGATGACGACCGTGCCGATGATATCGCGGTTGATCTTCTTCGCACCTTCCTCACGAAGATCAAGAAGCACCACACCTACCGTGATTCCGAGCCGACCACATCCATCCTTACCATCACATCCAATGTCGTTTACGGTAAGGCAACCGGTGCTCTTCCGGATGGTCGTCCGGCAGGCGCTCCGCTTTCACCGGGAGCAAACCCAAGCTACGGTGCAGAGAAGTCCGGTCTTCTGGCTTCCCTGAACTCGGTTGCGAAGCTTCCATACGAGTATGCACTCGATGGTATCTCCAACACCCAGACCATCAACCCGAGCGCACTCGGCCATACCGAGGACGAGCAGTCGAACACCCTCGTTCGCGTTATGGATGGTTACTTCGCAAAGGGCGCACACCATGTGAATGTAAACGTCTTCGGCGTAGAGAAGCTGAAGGATGCGATGGAGCACCCGGAGAAGCCAGAGTACGCAAACTTCACGATCCGTGTATCCGGCTATGCGGTTAAGTTCATCGACCTTACGAGAGAGCAGCAGCTCGACGTAATCTCCAGAACAGAGCACAAGTCCCTGTAATACAGCACTATAAAGACAGGATGAGGGAGTGGACAGCACTCCCTCATGTTTTTTAAGGAGGAACTATGGCAGAATCCATCAAAGGTGCAATTCACTCCATCGAGACCTTCGGCGCCGTGGACGGTCCGGGCATCCGATATACGATCTTTCTGAAGGGCTGTCACATGCGCTGCCGCTACTGCCACAATCCGGACACCTGGACCCTGCAGAGCGACGACATGCGCACCGCGGACGAGCTCCTCGACCACGCAGAGCGCTACCGCGAGTACTGGGGCGAGCAGGGCGGCATCACGGTCAGCGGCGGCGACCCGCTCGTGCAGATCGACTTCGTGCTCGAGCTCTTCCAGAAGGCGAAGGCGCGCGGTATCAGCACCTGTCTCGACACCTCGGCGCAGCCGTTCACCCGCGAAGAGCCATTTATCTCGAAGTTTGAGGCATTGGCCCAAGTGACGGACACGGTCCTCTTCGACATCAAGGAAATCGACGACGAGAAACATAAGGCCCTGACCGGTTGGACGAACCGGAACATCCTCGACTGTGCGCATTATCTCAGCGACCACGGCGTCGCGATGTGGATCCGCCACGTCCTCGTGCCGGGCCTCACCGACTCGGATGAAGAGCTCATCGCGACCCGGAAGTTCATCGACGAACTGAAGACCGTGCAGAAGGTCGAAGTCCTGCCGTACCACACCCTCGGCACCTTCAAGTACGAAAAGCTCGGTATCCCATACACCCTCGAGGGCGTAAACCCGCCGACGAACGAAAGCGTACAGCACGCAAAGGAAATCCTCGGCGCGGTATGAAAGCATAAAAAAACAGCAGGGCGATGTCGTCGCCCCGCTGATTCTTCAGAGACGTCCTCACGGGCGTCTCTTTCGCTGTGCTGGATTTATAATCATGTAACATTTTATGAAAAAATAACCGTCCAGCCGGGTGGATGTAATCCTCCTGGCTGAACGGCCATTCCATCAAATAGAAATCAGGTCGGAACAGAGTTTATTTCCCAAACAGTGTATCGAGAATGCCACGACCGAGCGCTGCACCGACGTTGCCGCCGACGCGCTTTCCGAAGCTGCCCATGAAGCTTTTTCCGACGGCACCGCCGACTTCACGGCCGAGGGTGCCGGCGGTGGTGCGGCCGACGGATTTCACGATGCGTTCCTGATCCTTTTTCGCTTTTTCTTCGGCTCTCGCTTTTGCGAGGGCCTCTTTTTCTGCGAGCTTCGCCTGCTCCTTTGCTTCCTTCTCCGCGAGCTTTGCGGCTTCCGCTTCCTCCGCTGCGCGCGCAGCATTTGCAGTAGCTTCATCAGTCAGGCGCTTCAGGAATTCATAGGCCGAGTCGCGGTCGATGGTCTCGTCGTATTTTCCGCAGAGATCTGAGGAGACGATCGCAGCGAGACGCGCTGTCTCATCGATGGTGCCCATCCGGGAGGCCGGTGGGAGCACCGCACAGCGACGGACGACTTCCGGCTTGCCATCACGGTCGAGGAAGGAAATCAGCGCTTCACCGGTGCCGAGGCTCTGAAGCGCCTCGATGGTGTCGAAGCTCGGGTTTACACGGAAGGACGCTGCTGCGGCCTTCACCTTCTTCTCCTCGCTCGGGGTATACGCATGAAGTGCATGCTCTACCTTATGGCCGAGCTGCGCGAGCACAGCATCCGGGATGTCGCTCGGGTTCTGGGTGATAAAGTACACGCCGATGCCCTTCGAGCGGATGAGCTTCACCACCTGCTCGATCTTCTCGATGAGCGCCTTCGGTGCGCCATTAAAAAGAAGGTGCGCCTCATCGAAGAAGAAGACCATCTTCGGCTTCTCCGGGTCCCCGACCTCCGGCATCTGCTCGAAAAGCTCGCTCAGCATGAAGAGCATGAAGGTCGAGTAGATCAGTGGATTCTGAATCGTCGACTCCGCGTCGAGGATATTGATCATGCCACGGCCGACACTGTTCGTACGGAGGAAATCCGCGATGTCGATCGCCGGTTCACCGAAGAACGTATCACCACCGGCGGTTTCAAGCGCGACGACGGAACGCAGAATCGCATTCAGCGAGGCCGTCGCCATATTGCCATACTCGGATGAGTATTTCTTATTATTTTCTGCGACGTACTGTACCATCGCCCGAAGATCCTTCGTGTCGAGCAGAAGCAGATTCTCTTCATCCGCGATACGGAAGATGATCGTCAGGATATCGGTCTGCAGCTGTGTGAGGCCGAGGAGCCGTCCGAGCAGGGTCGGTCCGAACTCACTGATGGTCGTGCGAAGCGGAAGGCCCTTCTTCCCATCGATATCCCAGAACTGTGTCGGGTAGGCCTCGTACTGGAAGCCCGCCGGTGTGAGGCCGAAACGCGCGATGCGATTCTGCATGTTTTCAGAATCGACGCCCGGCAGGATCATACCAGCGAGGTCGCCCTTTACATCCGACAGAAAGACCGGCACACCCATGTCACTGAAGGACTCCGCCAGTACCTTCAGGGTGATGGTTTTACCTGTGCCGGTAGCACCCGCGATCAAGCCATGGCGGTTCGCCATCTTCGGCAGGATATAGACCTTCTCCTGCGTATCCATGTCCACTGCTGCCCAGACTTTTTCGTTATAAAACATAAAAAGAACCTCCTCCGGAGAATATTCAAAGCTGTTCGGCAGCGCTTTCGCCCACTGCCTGTCTGATGTCAGAACACCGTTCTGACATCAGACTATAATTAAATATATTCTACCATGGATGGGGGGTCTTTGGAATGATTTTCCATTGTTTGCCTTTTGCCCTGGTCTTTCCTAGTAACAGTTTAGCCGGGACTTCCTCACCCCCAGCTTGACGAAAAGCCTCCTCTGTGGTATACACATGGTATATACTAACAGAGGAGGTTTTATATGCAGGCACAAGTGAAGGCATGGGGAAACAGTCAGGGAATCAGAATTTCCAAAGACATTCTGAATGAAGCACATATATCCGTAAATGATATCCTGGAAGTGAAAGTCAGCGATGGACAAATTCTGTTGGCAAAGCCATTCCGTCATAGAACGCTCGAAGAGCGCGCGAAGGAATATGGCGGAAAACTAAATCTGGATGGTGAATTTGACTGGGGCGAGCCATTAGGAAGAGAGGCATGGTGATGGCGGAAACTGTTCATCAGGGAGATGTACTGAAAGTCGATAAGATCAAACTCCCCGTACTTGTCGTGAGCAAAGATTTCTTTAATCAGACGGGCGAAATAATAGCCTGTCCTGTCTACAATGCGGGAAGAGATGATGCTTTGCACATTCATATTCAAACCCAGAACATGGACGGATATGTTCACTGTGAAAAGCTGGCATTACTCGATCTTAACGCCAGAGGTTTTGTGAAGTTAAACAGTTTACATATGAATGACATCATGAATATTACAGATGCTATCCAGGGAATATTTGATTATATTTGAAATAGAAGATAAATATAGATACTGATATCAATGGGTTCATACGAGGATGCCCGGAGGGGCCGCGCCAGAAACCATACAGAGAGTTCGTGAATAAATCCAAATTGGGCCCTTAGAACCAGTTAGTTATAATTTCCTTAGCACCCTCTGCAACGCTGAGTTTTCATAAAGAAAACTCAGCGATTGCAGAGGGCTTACTGGTTCTTAGGGCCCAATTTGTGATTTTTCCGAACTCGGAGTACTGTGTTTCTGGCACGGCCCCTCCGGGCGTCCTCGCAGTTATTATAGTGTCTCACTCGAAAATACTGAGGATGGTGAGTCCGATGAAAAGCAGGTTAACGACGATGACAGCGGGTGTCGTGAACCAGGCCCTCACCATCGCTGGAAAGCTGT
Organism: Oribacterium sp. P9; assembly: GCF_046365365.1. NCBI lineage: Bacteria > Bacillati > Bacillota > Clostridia > Lachnospirales > Lachnospiraceae > Oribacterium > Oribacterium sp. P9. The sequence continues at coordinate 48,140 of NZ_JBKEIS010000011.1, forward strand.
GTTCGCTTCGACAGAAGCTGCACAGCTTTTTAAAGTTTCGAAGCAGTGTTACGGCGGTCACGATCATCCCCCCGTAGATGAACACGAGATAAATGAGACTTACGAGCGTACTGTCCCCGCCGAGATTATTGAAGAAGAGCGCGAAGGCGTTGTTGCTGAGATGCATGAGGATCGCGCAGGCGAAGCCGTAGCGCTCCCGGATGAAGGCGAGCAGCGCCCCGACGAAGAGCGCTGTCAGAAGCTGCATCAGATTCCCGTGCATGAGCCCGAAGAGCAGCGCACTGATGACGATCGCGAAGAGCTGCCCACAGTGCCGGAGCTGATTATAGATGAGCCCGCGGAACAGGCACTCCTCCACGAAGGGCGCGACGACCACGGCATACAGAATCATCCAGAAGCCGGTCATCCGCCCACTCGCGACCTCCGTCGCATACTCCATCGTGAAGCCCTGCTGGTGCAGAAATGCCTCCACCGGAGTCAGCAGGATCGAGCTGAAGGCCTGCAGCCCGTAGATCATCATCAGCAGCCAGAGATACGTAAGTGGCCCGAAACGCGCATGCGTCGTCCGCGGGATCCCATCGCCTCCGAGCAGGAGCAGCACGAGCACCAGCCCGAACAGACTCACCGCGATCATCGTGAAGTCCTCCTGCTGATAGACCGCCGACCCATACTGGATCAGAAAACCACTGCCCACCTGGAACAGAAATTCATATAGAAGAAGCGCGAGCGCGACCTTCGTGAAACGCCGCTTCGCCGGATATTGAAAACTCATCTGTCTGCTAAACCCTTCTTTTATGCTATACTGATTAAGTTACGTAACAGTTCGGTTAAGGGGGCTCCCTGCCTGAACTGTAGCTAAATTACTAATATACACCAAAAACCTGAAGGACAACACATGAAAAAATGGTTCATCTATAACAAGAAGGCGGATTTCAAGGCGGTCGCGGCAGCACACCACATCGATCAGGTGACGGCGCGTATCCTCCGTAACCGTGAGATCAACTCGGATGCGCAGATCGAGCAGTACCTGCATGGCTCCCTCGAGGAGCTTCACTCGCCGCTCCTCCTGCCGGATGCGATCCGCTGCATGAATCATCTGAACCGCGCGATCCAGGAGGACCGCCATATCCGTATCGTCGGTGATTACGACGTCGATGGCGTGTGCGCGACCTACATCCTCTATACCGGCCTCCAGCGCCTCGGCGCGCAGGTCGACTACGTGCTGCCGGATCGCATCCGGGACGGTTACGGCATCAACGTGCACATCATCGACCAGGCGAAGGCGGACGGCGTCAGCGTGATCCTCACCTGCGACAACGGCATCAGCGCCATCGAGGAGATGAAGCATGCGCGTGACCTCGGCCTCACCGTGCTGATCACGGACCACCATGACATCCGCCAGCGGGACGACGAGGACTACGGCTGCGAGTCGCGGGATATCCTGCCGCCGGCGAGTGCGGTCGTCGACGCGAAGCGCGAGGACAGCCGCTACCCGTATACCGAGATCTGTGGCGCGGTCGTCGCCTGGAAGATCATCACCCTGCTCTACCAGAACCGCGGGCTTCCGCAGGACGCGTACCTCGATTTCCTCGAGTTTGCCGCCATCGCGACCGTCTGCGACGTCGTCGAGCTCCAGGATGAGAACCGCATCATCGTGAAGTTCGGCCTCCAGCAGATTCGGCAGACGACGAATCCGGGCCTCCGCGCACTGCTCGACGTGCAGGGCCTCCTCGAGAAGGAGCATATCACGAGTTACCACATCGGCTATATCATCGGCCCGTGTATCAATGCAGGCGGCCGGCTCCGCAGTGCCGAGATCGCACTGTCGCTCTTTACCACCACGGACCCGTCGGAGGCCCTTGCAAAGGCGGTGAAGCTGAAGGAGCTGAACGATGTCCGAAAGGATATGACGATCGAGGCGACGAAGGAAGCCTATGCGCAGGTAGAGCAGCAGTATATGTCCGATCCGGTACTCGTCATCTACCTTCCGAAGCTGCATGAGAGCCTCGCCGGCATCGTCGCCGGTCGCCTCCGCGAGAAGTATTACCGTCCGGCTTTCGTGGTCACCGACGCCGAGGATGGAGAAGACGGCACCCTCATGGCGAAGGGCTCCGGTCGAAGCATCGATGCCTATCCGATGTCGGAGCGCCTCGCCGAGGTGGCGGAGCTTCTCACGAAGTTCGGCGGCCATCCCCTTGCGGCCGGGTTCAGCCTCCCGCGCGACAACATTGACCGCTTCCGTACGGCTCTCAACGCGCGCTGCGGTCTTCAGCTCGACCAGCTCGTAGATAAGCTCTGGATCGATGTACCGATGCCGGTAAGCTATGTTACGGAGGAGCTGATCCATGAATTCGATCGCCTCGAGCCGTATGGAAAGGGCAACGAAAAACCGTGCTTCGCCGAAAAGAACCTCCGCATCCTCGAGGCCCGCGTGCTCGGTAAGGGGCGGAACGTCGTGCGCCTGCAGCTCCTCTCGCTGCAGGGAACCTCGATCTCCGGTATCCTCTTCACGGATGGCGATGCCTTCATGCGAAATAAGGGCACGAAATCCCTGATAGATGTGGTTTACTACCCGGAAGTGAATGAATATAATGGATTTAAAAGTCTGCAGATCGTCATCGAGGATTATCAGCTGAGGGCGTGAGCAGGCCGGCATGAAGACAGAAAGAGGAGGCAGATTATGATCAAGGAAGTAATGAACTACATCGCACAGGCAGATCCGGAAATCGGCGCGGCGATTCTTCGCGAGTATGACCGCCAGATGCACAACATCGAGCTCATCGCATCAGAGAATATCGTATCCGGCCCGGCCATGATGGCCATGGGCACCGTGCTGACCAACAAGTACGCCGAGGGTTACCCTGGCAAGCGCTACTACGGTGGCTGCGTCAATGTCGACGAAATCGAGACCATCGCGATCGAGCGTGCGAAGAAGCTGTTCGGCTGTGAGTATGCGAACGTGCAGCCACACTCCGGTGCACAGGCAAACATGGCCGTCACCATGGCGATCTGCGAGCCCGGTGACACGATCATGGGCATGTCCCTCGACGCCGGCGGACACCTCACCCACGGTTCACCAGCGAACTTCTCCGGCCGCTTTTATAACATCGTCCCGTACGGCATCAACGCCGACGGCTACATCGATTATGACGAGGTCGAGGCCCTCGCGATGAAGCATCATCCGAAGATGATCATCGCCGGTGCCTCCGCATATCCGCGTATCATCGACTTCAAGCGCTTCCGTGAAATCGCCGACAGGTGCGGTGCCGTGCTCTGGGTAGATATGGCCCACATCGCCGGACTCGTCGCAGCCGGCCTTCACCCGTCACCGATCCCATACGCGGACGTGACGACCACGACGACCCACAAGACCCTTCGTGGACCACGTGGCGGCCTCATCCTGTCCAGTGCAGAGACCGCTGAGCGCTTCAAGTTCAACAAGAATGTCTTCCCGGGCAGCCAGGGCGGCCCGCTCGAGCACGTCATCGCCGGTAAGGCCATCTGCTTCGGTGAAGCACTGAAGCCAGAGTTCAAGACCTATCAGGAGCAGATCGTGAAGAACTGTAAGGCACTCGCCGACGCCATGATGGCGAAGGGCTTCAAGCTCGTTTCCGGCGGTACCGACAACCACCTGATGCTGGTGGATCTCACAAACATCCCAGACCTCACCGGTAAGACCCTGCAGAACAACTGTGATGAAGTACACATCACCCTGAACCGCAACGCCATCCCGAACGACCCACGCTCCCCGTTCGTCACCTCCGGCGTCCGCATCGGTACCGCGGCTGTCACCACCCGTGGCTTCACCGAAGCCGACATGGCACCGATCGCCGACTGCATCTGGAACGTCGCTACAAACTTCGAAGCGACAAAGGACGACGTCACCGCAAAGGTACTTGAGCTCACAAAGGCACACCCGATCTACGAAGGATAAGCAAAAAGCCGAGGCAATTGCCTCGGCTTTTTGCTTACTTCGACTTTAAATTATTCTGCGCAACCGTCAGCATCAGCTTGATACGATTCAGCTGATTCACCTCCGACGCACCCGGATCGTAATCCACCGCGATGATGTTCGCATCCGGATGATGCCGCTTCAGCTCCTTGATGACGCCCTTCCCCACGATGTGGTTCGGGAGACAGCCGAACGGCTGCGTACAGATGATATTCTCGACACCCTCGCCGATCAGCTCGAGCATCTCACCCGTTAGGAACCAGCCCTCACCGGTCTGATTACCCAGCGACACATATTCCCGCGCCATCTTCGCGAACTCATGGATATCGCCAGGCGGCGTGAAGCGTGCAGACTGCGCAAACGCCTTCCGTGCGGTCTTCCGGAAGAACTCAAGCAGCGTGATCGCCGCATTGCAGAGCGTCTTGCCCTTCCAGCCGGCCCCCAGATTCTCGTACTTGAAATTCTGGTTGTAGAAGCAGTAGAGCAGGAAGTCCATGAGATCCGGCATGACGGCCTCCGCCCCCTCGCGCTCGAGCAGCTCCACGATATGGTTGTTCGCGAGCGGCGAGAACTTGACGAGGATCTCGCCGACGATCCCGACCTTCGGCTTCCGGAGGCCCTCCTGCAGCGGCAGCACATCGAAATCATGGATGATGCCGCGCACGTTCCGTGAGAACGCACTCATCGAGGAGGATTTCTTCTGGAATGATGTGATGCAGGTCTTCACCCACTTCTGGTGCAGCGCCTCGGCAGCACCCGGTGTCTGCTCATACGGCCGTGTCGCATAGAGACAGCGCATGAAGATGTCACCATAAACGACCGCCTGCATAGCCTTCGTCAGCAGCGGGAGTGTGATCTTGAAGCCCGGTGTAGTCTCCATGCCGTTCGCATTGAGCGAAATCACCGGAATCTGCGCCATACCGGCATGCTCGAGGGCACGTCGGATGAAGCCAATGTAGTTAGACGCACGGCAGCCGCCACCCGTCTGGGACATGATGACCGCAGTGTGATCGAGGTCGTACTTTCCAGAGTTCAGCGCATCCATGATCTGACCGACCACGATGATGGAAGGGTAGCAGGCATCGTTGTTCACGTACTTGAGACCCGTATCGATCGCTGTCCGGTTTGCGTTGTTCAGGACTTCGACCTTATAACCGCAGGCGCGGATGGCCGGCTCGATCAGCTCGAAGTGGATCGGGGACATCTGCGGGCAGAGGATGGTGTAGCCCTCGTCCTTCATGTCCTTCGTGAAGAGCTTACGATCATAGCTGGCCGGACGCAGCGTACGCTCGTAGTGCTTCTCCTCCCGGACACGGATTGCCGCGATCAGCGAACGCACACGGATACGTGCCGCGCCGAGGTTGTTGACCTCATCGATCTTCAGCACGGTGTAAATCTTATCAGAACCGTTCAGAATATCCCGTACCTGATCCACGGTGACGGCATCGAGGCCGCAGCCGAAGGAGTTCAGCTGGATGAGATCGAGGTCCTCACGGGTCTTCACGAAGGAAGCCGCGCGATAGAGGCGGGTATGGTACATCCACTGGTCGGTGACGATCAGCGGACGCTCCACCTCGCCGAGATGGGAGATGGAATCCTCGGTCAGCACCGCGAAGTTGTAGCTCGTGATCAGCTCCGGGATACCATGGTTGATTTCCGGATCCACGTGGTATGGACGACCCGCCAGCACGATGCCGCGGTGGCCGGTCTCCTTCATCCAGCGGAGGGTTTCCTCACCCTTCTTCTCCATATCCTGATGCGCACGCTCGAGCTCTGCCCAGGCCTCATGCGCCGCCGAGCGGATCTCCTGCTCGGTGAAATTCCACTTCTTAAACTGCTCGCCGATCTTCTCGAGGGTGAGCTCGCCGACCGGACGGATCGAATCCTCGATGCGGTCCGGATGGACGAAGACCTTCACGAGCTGGTCCGTGCAGATCTTCTCGTTCGTCAGCGCGAGGAACGGCTTCATGAAGAGGACGGAGTTGTTCTGCAGGTCCTCGACATTGTTAACGATATTCTCTGCATAGGAGGTGACCATCGGGCAGTTGTAGTGATTGCCGGCATCCGGCGTCTCGTTCCGCTCGTATGGGATGCACGGGTACCAGATGAACTTCTGCCCGTGCTTCATCAGCCACTCGATGTGGCCGTGTGCGATCTTCGCCGGGTAGCACTCAGACTCGGACGGGATCGTCTCGATGCCGAGCTCGTAGATCTGACGTGTGCTGGCCGGGGACAGTACGGTCCGGAACTTCAGCTCACGGAAGAAGGTCGCCCAGAACGGATAGTTCTCGTACATGTTGAGGACGCGCGGGATACCCACCTCGCCACGCTCGGCGAGATCGATCGGGAGCGGCTCGTAATCAAACATGCGCTTCATCTTATAAGCGAAGAGGTTCGGAATGTCCGACTTCGCCTTCGCCTTTCCGAGACCACGCTCACAGCGGTTACCGGAGATGAAGTTCCGGCCGGCACCGAACTGGTTGATGGTCAGGACGCAGTGGTTGTTGCAGCCCTGGCAGCGTGCCATGCGGGTCGTGTACTGGAGGTGGATAATATCATCGATCGGAAGCATGCTGGTCTGCACGCGTCCGTAAGCGGTGAGCGGAACATCCTTTTCCTCACCCGGCTTCATCGCACGAAGATGTTCGTTCTTCAGCTGATAACGCTCGCGTGCGATCAGTGCTGCGCCGAAGGCACCCATGATGCCGGCGATATCCGGACGGGTGACATGGGCGTCGAGGAGGTTCTCGAAGGCACGGAGGACGGCATCGTTATAGAAGGTACCACCCTGTACGACGATGTGCTGGCCGAGATCCTTCGCATCTGTGACCTTGATGACCTTATAGAGTGCGTTCTTGATGACGGAGTAGGCGAGGCCGGCAGAGATATCGCCGACGCTTGCCCCCTCCTTCTGCGCCTGCTTGACGTTCGAGTTCATGAACACGGTACAGCGGGAGCCGAGGTCGGTCGGGTTCGCTGCATAGAGTGCCTCGTGCGCGAAGTCGATCACGGAGTAGTCCAGTGAGCGCGCGAAGGTCTCGAGGAAGGAGCCACAGCCGGACGAGCAGGCTTCGTTAAGCTGCACCGAATCGACGGTGCCATCCTTGATGCGGATGCACTTCATGTCCTGGCCGCCGATGTCGAGGATACAGTCGACCTCCGGCTCGAAGAACGCAGCTGCATAGTAGTGGGAGATGGTCTCCACCTCGCCCTCGTCGAGCTGGAAGGCGGACTTCAGGAGTGCCTCACCGTAACCGGTGGAGCAGCTGTAGGCGATGCGTGCGTCGGAAGGCAGCAGGTCCCGGATTTCCTTCATGGACTTGATGGCCGTTGCGATCGGCGATCCCTCGTTGTTTGCATAGAACTTGTAGAGAAGCTCACCCTGCTCGGAAACGAGGGCCAGCTTCGTCGTGGTGGAGCCGGCATCGATGCCGAGGAAGACATTGCCGTGATATGTACTGAGGTCGGCTGTCTTTACGCGCGCCTGCGCATGACGTTGCGTGAATTCCTGATACTCAGCCTCGCTATGGAAGAGCGGGTCCATACGCTTGATCTCGGTATCCATCTGGATGCCGTGACGGAGCTGCTCGATGAGAGACGTGATGGATACAGCTTCCGCGTCCTCCGGGCAGTTCAGACAGGAGCCGATCGCCGCGAAGAGATGGCTGTTCTCCGGCTCGATGATCTCATCACCCTGCAGATGGAGGGTACGGATGAAGGCCTTGCGGAGCTCCGGCATGAAGTGAAGCGGGCCGCCAAGGAAGGCGACGTGACCACGGATCGGCTTGCCCTGTGCGAGGCCGGAGATGGTCTGGTTGACGACCGCCTGGAAGATAGACGCCGCGAGATCCTCGCGCGCCGCACCCTCGTTGATCAGCGGCTGGATATCCGTCTTTGCGAAGACACCACAGCGTGCGGCGATCGGGTAGATCATCTGATAACCGGCGGCGAGATCGTTGAGACCGGCCGCGTCGGTATGAAGGAGGGAGGCCATCTGGTCAATGAAGGAGCCCGTACCGCCGGCACAGATGCCGTTCATGCGCTGGTCGATCCCACCCTTGAAATATATGATTTTTGCGTCCTCGCCGCCGAGCTCGATGGCGACGTCCGTATCCGGACGGTAGTCCTTGAGCGCGGTTGCGACCGCGACGACTTCCTGACAGAAGAAAACATGCATGTGCTTGCTCAGCGTCAGTCCACCAGAACCGGTGATGACCGACGCGAGGCGGATTTCACCCAGCGTCTCCTTCGCTTCCTCGAGAATATCTGCCAGCGTGCCCTGGATATCCGCGTGATGACGGCGGTAGTCCGAGAACAGAAGCTGTTTCGCCTGATCGAGGATGGCGATCTTTACGGTTGTAGAACCAATGTCGATTCCGAGTCTATACTCTTGCATGATATAACCTCTTATTACCTATATACTTTCCTGGCACCTGATTCTTAATTATTAGAAAGATCAAAGTGTTCTGAATAGCTACCTATATTTATATAGAATAACAAAGTAGCATTGTAGCATTTAAAAAATGGGGGTTCAATCGGCATAATCATAAAACTTTTGTTAAATCAGTAACGTTTTCATCGCTTTTATTATATTTTCTGAGCATATCTTGTGAGGTGTATGGCATCCGTTGCCCTCCCTTTCGTATCCCCTGCCTGAACGGTCAGCAGAACGCTGCGTGGAGTGCTCGCCTTTACATATATTTCTCTTGAAAAAGAAGGGCGTAACACGTATACTTCTAGCGTATTTCACGTTCATGATGGGTTACTAGTATCTGAATGTCGAAATTGATAATTTAATAACTGTGTGATGAACTGAAAGGAGTATATATTGACTTTTTATCAGAAGCTGGAGCGGAGATTCGGGAAGTATGCAGTGCCGAATCTTATGAAGTATATCTGCGTGATCTATGTGGTGGGTTACCTCATCCAGATGTTTAATCCACTTCTTTATTTTTATTATCTGGATCTGGATGCGGAGGCGATTCTGCATGGTCATATCTGGCGGATCATCACCTTTATTTTCTATCCGCCATCGACGAGCTTCCTGTGGATGATCGTCGCGCTGTTCGTCTACTACAGTCTGGGGATGACGCTGGAGCGCGTCTGGGGGACATTTAAGTATAATTTCTTCTATTTTACAGGCGTGATTCTGCTGGTACTGGCGGCGATCCTGATTTATCTGGTGACCGGTTATTCAGTACAGCTGTATCCGACCTACATGACCTTCAGTATCTTCCTGGCGTATGCCCTGACGTTTCCGGAGACGACCTTCCTTCTGTACTTCATCATCCCGATCAAGGCGAAGTGGCTGGCGATCGCAGAGGTGGTCCTCTATCTATTCTATTTTGTGGCCCTTCCGGGCCTCGGCAACAAGGTGGCGATCCTTGTGAGTCTGCTAAATGTAGCGTTGTTCTTCCTTCTGACGAATCAGCGACCGAAGAACAGAAACATCTATAACATGCGGGATTTCCGCTGACGCACGGCGGCGATCGATATGCGCGAAGTTGTCGACCTGCAGGGCAGCAGGAGGGGCGGTGGTCATCCGAACGTCAGGCGAGAGGCCATCGGCCTTCCGACCGGAGACATTGGCCCATGAAACTGCGAGCATGCACCGGTTTTCCCGGCGCTTGACATAAATGCCGGACACAGTACCGGCCGGTTCTAAAAAGAGGAGAATTTTATGAGAAAGACGAAGATTGTATGTACACTTGGACCGAATGAGAACGATTACGAGCTGATGAAGAAGCTCGCAGAGAAGATGGACGTGGCACGTTTCAACTTCTCCCATGGCAGCCACCAGGAGCACCTCGGCCGTCTCGCGCTGCTGAAGCAGGCACGCAAGGATACCGGTCGTGAGATCGCCGCGCTGCTTGACACGAAGGGACCGGAGATTCGTACCGGTGAGCTCGAGGACCACAAGAAGGTGATGCTCGAGGCGGGCAACGAAATCGTCCTGACCATCGACGAGTGCATCGGAAATGCATCGCGTGTATACATTAACTATAACGGGCTCAATGAAGACGTCCAGGAGGGCAGCACCATCCTGATCGATGATGGCCTGATCGGCCTCAAGGTGCAGCGCGTCGAGGGTGCGGACATCCACTGCCTCATCACAAACGGCGGCGAGCTCGGTGAGAAGAAGGGTGTCAATGTTCCGAACGTAAGCATTCGCCTTCCGGGCCTGACCGAGAAGGATATCGAGGACATCAAGTTCGGTATCGAAGAGGGCTTCGATTTCGTAGCCGCTTCCTTCGTGCGTAATGCGGAGGCCATCGAGCAGATTCGTGCACTGATCGACGAGGCAGGCTCCAGCATGAAGATCATCGCGAAGATCGAGTCTCAGGAGGGCCTGGATAACCTCGATGCCATCATCGCAGCCGCCGATGGTATCATGGTGGCCCGTGGCGACCTCGGTGTGGAGATCGACGCGAAGCGTCTCCCGCAGCTCCAGAAGGAGATGATCCACAAGTGTAACTTCGCAGGCAAGCTCGTCATCACCGCAACCCAGATGCTCGATTCCATGATCCGTAATCCGCGTCCGACGAGAGCGGAAGTGACCGACGTTGCAAATGCGGTTTATAACGGAACCGACGCTGTCATGCTGTCTGGTGAGACCGCAGCCGGCAAGTATCCGGTCGAGGCCCTCGATATGATGGCGTCCGTCGTCGAGTATACCGAGCAGTTCCTCGACTACACACAGTATAAGATGCGCAACGTCGATGAGAGCACCTATGCAAATATTTCCAATGCTGTCTGCGCAGCTTCTGTCACCACTGCGAGTGAGCTTGACGCCAAGGCACTGATCGTACCGACGCTCTCCGGCTCGACCGCAAAGCTGATTTCGAAGTACCGCCCGAAGACCCACATCTATGCGATGTCCCCGAGCCAGGCGACCGTTCGCCAGATGATGCTCCTCTGGGGCGTCACCCCGATCTGGGCGAGAAGAGCTGACACCACCGACGAACTCTTCGAGTCCTCCATGGAGGAGCTTCGCGAGCGCAGCATCGTCGAGAAGGGCGACCTCTGCGTCATCACCGCCGGCGTACTGTCCCGCATGACCCGCAACCAGCCGGTGACCGCGACGAATATCATGAGAGTAATGCAGGCCTGATCGCAAAGAGATGCCCCAAAAGATTTATACTTGCCATAACCGGCAAGTATTTTCTTTTATAAATCGTCTGTATTAAGATTTGACATTAGATTTTACGAACGTGGAGGAAACCATGAAAACACCATATATCACACTGGACCAGGTGAAGGAAATTGCGAAGACCTACCCGACACCTTTTTATCTGTACGACGAGAAGGGCATTCGTGAGAATGCGCGGAAGGTATATAAGGCCTTCAGCTGGAATAAGGGCTTCAAGGAGTATTTTGCGGTGAAGGCGACCCCGAACCCGTCCATCCTTCGTATTCTGAAGGAAGAGGGCTGCGGCACGGACTGCAGCTCCCTCACCGAGCTTCAGATGTCCGACGCCTGCGGCTTCCACGGCCACGACATCATGTTTTCCTCGAACGACACACCGCTCGAGGAGTATAAGGTAGCGAACGAGCTCGGTGCCATCATCAACCTCGATGACTTCACGAACATCCAGGAGCTGAAGGATACCCTGGGCAGCTTCCCGGAAACCATGAGCCTTCGCTATAACCCAGGCGGATACTTCCGCATCGCAAACACCATCATGGATAACCCGCAGGATGCGAAGTATGGCATGACCACCGCACAGCTCATCGAGGGCTACCGTATCCTGAAGGAGGGTGGCGTCAAGCACTTCGGCATGCACGCCTTCCTCGCCTCGAACACCGTAACGAACGATTACTACCCGACCCTTGCGAAGGAGCTTTTCGAGCTCGCCGTCAAGATCAAGGCAGAGACCGGTGTCGCGCTCGATTTCATCAACCTCTCCGGCGGTGTCGGCGTGCCATACAAGCCGGACCAGAAGTCGAACGACATCGAGGCGATCGGCGAGGGCGTTCATCGCGTATTCGATGAAGTGCTCGTGCCGCACGGTCTCGGCGACATCCGCATCTTCACCGAGATGGGCCGCTTCATGCTGGCACCATACGGCGCACTGATCACGAAGGTCATCCACTTCAAGCATACCTATAAGGAGTATGCCGGTGTCGATGCCTGTGCGGTCAACCTCATGCGCCCGGCGATGTACGGTGCTTACCACCACATCACCGTCCTCGGAAAGGAGAACGCGCCATGTGACCACACCTATGACGTGACCGGCTCGCTCTGCGAGAACAACGACAAGTTCGCCATCGATCGCGCCCTCCCGGAGCTTGAGAAGGGCGACTACCTCTTCATCCACGACGCCGGCGCACACGGCTTCGCGATGGGCTACAACTACAACGGCAAGCTCTGGTCCGCCGAGCTCCTGCTCCGCGAAGACGGCTCTGTCAAGCTCATCCGCCGCGCCGAGACCCCGAAGGACTACTTCGCAACGCTTGATATTGATGACTGCATGAAGAAGTATCTCTGATCAATGCATACATCATGATGTAAAAACCGCACCTCGAGCCAGAGGTGCGGTTTCGTGATTTCGGCGTATTGCCGAGGCCGCGCACCGTGCGAGGTTCTTGCGTATTTGCGCGACTGTTGTTATAATTAAAGGCCGTATTAACATTGATATGAGGTACAGCTATGGCATTAAAGAAGAAACCGGTCACCGGTATGAAGGACATCCTCCCGAGAGAGATGGAGCTTCGCCAGTATGTTCTGAGCGAAATCCGCAGAACCTATAAGGAGTTCGGCTTTACAGAGATCGAGACCCCGGTCGTCGAGCACATCGAGAATCTGCTCAGCAAGCAGGGCGGTGATAACGAGAAGCTGATTTTTAAGGTACAGAAGCGTGGCGATAAGCTGGAAAGCGCATTCCAGTCCGGCGATCTGGACGCACTCGCAGATTCCGGCCTCCGCTATGATCTGACCCTTCCGCTGAGCCGTTTCTACAGCCAGAATCAGGCACAGCTCCCGAGTCCGTTTAAGGCACTCCAGATCGGACCGGTGTTCCGTGCGGATCGTCCGCAGAAGGGTCGCTTCCGTGAGTTCGTGCAGTGCGACATCGACATCTTCGGTGATGGCAGCAACGTCGCGGAGATCGAGCTGATCCTCGCCATCTCCACCCTGCTTAACCGCATCGGCTTCGGTGAGAAGTATAACTTCTCCATCGTGATCAACGATCGTGAGATCCTCCGCGGCATGCAGGCCTACGCCGGCTTCCCTGCAGACGATTTCGAGAAGGTCTGCATCAGCCTCGATAAGGCCGACAAGATCGGAAACGACGGCGTAAAGGCAGAGCTCCTTTCGCTCGGCTATGAGGAGAGCGTCATCGATAAGTATCAGGCACTGCTTGCGACCATCGGTACCGGTGCACAGGACATCCGCACCCTCGGTGAGAAGCTGAAGGATGTGCTCCCGGAGAGCGTGACGGATAACCTCGCCACCATCGTGGAGACGGTGGCAGCTGTCAAGAGCGTCAATGTGAAGGTCCTCTTCGATCCGACCCTCGTGCGTGGTATGGGCTACTATACCGGTCCGATCTTCGAGATCCGTGCCGAGGGCTTCAGCGGCTCCGTCGGCGGTGGCGGACGCTATGACCGTATGGTCGGCAAGTTCACCGGTCAGGATACCCCGGCCGTCGGCTTCTCGATCGGCTTCGAGCGTATCATCACCATCATGCTCGACGCAGACGAGAAGGTTCCGGGTGAGGGCACGAAGGTGGCCTTCCTCCTCGATAAGAACCTCGATCGTGCGAAGACCGCCGAGGCGATCAGCGAAGCGATGACACGTCGTCTTCAGGGAGAGACCGTTCTGGTATCCCGCATGAATAAAAACAAGAAGTTCCAGAAGGAGCAGCTTACATCGGAGGGATATACCGAGTTTAAGGAATTCTATCAGGATTCATTACAGTAATTTTTTCATTATATATAAGAGGTAAAAGCTATGGCAGAGTCTATGAAAGGTCTGCACAGAACGTGCAGATGTACAGAGCTTGACGAGTCCTATATCGACAGAGAAGTCACCATGATGGGCTGGGTTCAGCGCTCCAGAAACAAGGGCGGTCTGATCTTTACAGACCTTCGTGATCGTTCCGGTCTCCTGCAGATCGTGTTCGAGGAGTCCGAGTGCGGCACCGAGGTGTTTGAGAAGGCAGCGAAGCTGCGTTCCGAGTTTGTAATCGCGGTGACTGGTATCGTCCGTTCCCGTGGTAAGGATGCCAACAAGGATATGAAGACAGGAAGCATCGAGATTTCTGCCAGAGCACTGCGCATTCTCGCCGAGTCCGAGACACCACCATTCCCGATCGAGGATGGGATCCCGACGAACGAGAACACCCGTCTCAAGTATCGTTACCTCGACCTCCGTCGTCCGGAGCTTGCAAAGCGTATCATGACGAGAGCGAAGATCGCCTATCTGATCCGCAGCTTTATGAGTGAGAACGGCTTCCTCGAGATCGAGACCCCGACCCTCATCAAGTCCACCCCGGAGGGTGCGAGAGACTTCCTCGTACCGTCCCGTATGCACCACGGCTCCTTCTACGCACTGCCGCAGTCTCCGCAGCTCCTGAAGCAGCTCCTCATGGTATCCGGTTTCGACCGTTACTTCCAGCTGGCACGCTGCTACCGTGATGAGGACCTCCGTGCCGATCGTCAGCCGGAGTTCACCCAGGTGGATATGGAGCTCAGCTTTGTGGATGTCGATGATGTCATCGAGGTCAACGAGCGTCTGCTGAAGTACATCTTCAAGGAGGTGTGCGATGTAGACATTGAACTCCCGATCATGCGGATGCCATGGATCGACGCGATGAACCAGTACGGCTCCGATAAGCCGGATATGCGTTTCGAGATGCTGCTTCACGATGTCACTGAGGTGGTGAAGGACTGTGGCTTCGGCGTGTTCTCTGCATGTGCGAAGGACGGTGGTATGATCAAGGGCCTGAATGTCAAGGGCCAGGCGAAGATGCCGCGTAAGCACATCGATAAGTACACCGAGCTCGTCAAGGGCTATGGTGCGAAGGGCCTCGCGTACCTCGCGATCAACGAGGATGGCAGCTATAAGTCCAGCTTCGCGAAGTTTATGACGGAAGAGGAGCTGAAGGCACTCTGCCAGGAGATGGGCGGCGAGCCGGGCGACCTCCTCATGTTCGTATCCGACACGAAGAACACGACCGTATGGAGCGCACTCGGTGCACTTCGTCTCCAGCTCGGCGCAGACCTCGATCTCATCGATCGTAAGGCGTGGAAGTTCCTTTGGGTCACCGAGTTCCCGATGTTCGAGTGGTCCGACGAGCTCGGCCGTTACCAGGCGATGCATCATCCGTTCACGATGCCGATGGAGGAGGACCTCCCGATGATCGATACCGATCAGGGCGCGGTTCGTGCGAAGGCATATGATATCGTTCTGAACGGTACGGAGCTCGGCGGTGGTTCTGTTCGTATCCACCAGGCCGACGTGCAGGAGAAGATGCTTGAGAAGCTCGGCTTCACACCGGAGAAGGCGCAGAAGCAGTTCGGCTTCCTGATGCAGGCCTTCAAGTACGGAGTACCGCCACACGCTGGTCTCGCGTACGGCCTCGACCGTCTCGCGATGTGGATGGTCGGCTCCGACACGATCCGTGATGTCATCGCCTTCCCGAAGATCAAGGACGGCTCCGATCCGATGATGGATGCACCGGCTCCGGTATTTGACGAGTCACAGCTTACCGACCTCGGCATCGCAGTGGTTCCGGAGGAGGCAGAGGAGAAGACGGAAGAGTGATTCCGCCGTGCATCTGTGAGGCCAATGTCTACATGATGCACCTGCATCGAAAATGTCTCGCGGCGCTACACGGCACTGCGATTCCGAATTTTCTGTGAAAAATATAACCGGGACTTGCGCACTGTGCAGGTCTCGGTTTATTGTATATTAGAGGCGCTTCATCTGAAGCATGATCGAATCTTACGGCATGGGCGAAGCCCTGCGTGCATGTAGGCATTGGCCTGCGAAAACTGACATCGATCGGAATAGAAAAGAAGGCGGCAGCCGCCGCGATGAGGAAACGAATTTGAATAAGGAACAGTTCCTGCATGATTTAACGGTCCAGCTCAACCTGAGCGTTTCAGATCAGGTGATTCGTGAGCAGATCACATATTACGACAGCTATATCTGTGGAGAGGTCCGGAAGGGGCGCTCCGAGGCAGAGGTCATCGAGGAGCTCGGTTCACCGAGACTGCTGGCGAAGACCATCATTGATACCGCCGAGGCGGCGGGCGATCCGATCGCGAGTCAGGATGATGAAATCCGTGGCACGGTCGATCTCGAGCCGGATTCCGACGCCTTCGACCATTTCCGTGCGAACTATAGTGGCACAGGTGCGCGCAGCTGTGAAACCGAGGCAGAGGATGCGGAGACCGTGCGCCAGGGCTATGAGGACGAGAACCACCAGGAGCGGGAGAGCTACGCCGAGAACGGAGAGCGGAACGACAACGGCTGGAGCGACCCGTTCTATCGCCATCACAGCGAGCGGAAGGCGCAGCAGGGCGGCACAGGCAGCCACGTGCATGTGTTTGACGCGAGCGGCTGGGGCTGCATCGCCGTCTTCATCATCTTCTTCCTGGTATTCCAGGTCCTCGTGGGCCTCATCGGTGGTGTGCTGGCCTTCCTTTCGCCGGTACTGCTCCCACTGCTGGTGGTCCTCGTCGTGCTCTGGCTGATCAAGGGCATCATCAATCACTAGTCCGGCGTGCTTACGCCGCCCGGATGGATTCGTCATGCCCAGACGCCAGAAGGATCGGGCGTCAGGCTGCGTACGGCTTATAGCACTGCCTGTCCTGCCTGGACGAGCGACATTTATCGAACATCATCCCTTCGCACATAGTATTACGAAAGGTTTATATCATGAAAACATTTGAACTGATTGCGCCTTGCCATTTCGGTCTCGAGGCCGTCACGAAAAAAGAAATCATCAATCTCGGCTACGACATCACGGAAGTCACCGACGGACGCGTGAGCTTTATCGGCGATGCGGACGCCATCGCGCGTGCCAATGTCTTCCTCCGTACGACGGAGCGTATCCTGCTGAAGGTCGGCACCTTCCGGGCAGAGACCTGGGAGGAGCTCTTCCAGGCGACGAAATCACTCCCATGGGAGAATTTCGTACCGAAGGATGGCAGCTTCTGGGTTACGAAGGCGAGCTCCATCAAGTCGAAGCTCTTTTCGACCCGTGACATCCAGTCGGTTATGAAGAAGGCAATGGTTGCCCGCATGGGCGCATACTATGGCGTCGACTGGTTCGAGGAGCATGGTGCGAAGTATCCGGTACGTGTCTTTGCGTATAAGGATATCTTCACGGTCTGCCTCGATACCTCCGGCGAGTCCCTCCATAAGCGTGGCTACCGTCTGAAGCAGGGCCTCGCGCCGATCACCGAGACGCTGGCGGCGGCCCTCATCATGCAGTCCGGCTGGCGTGAGGACCACGCCTTCGTCGATCCGATGTGCGGCTCCGGTACCTTCGTGATCGAGGCAGCCATGATCGCCGCCAACATTGCCCCAGGCATGGATCGTGCCTTCGTTTCCGAGGCGTGGACGAATCTGATCGATAAGAAGTGCTGGTATAACGCACTCGACGAGGCGGATGAGGCCATCGACCAGACGCTTCTGGATACCGGTGTGAACCGCTTCGGGAAGAAGGTGGATATCCAGGGCTATGACATCAATCCGGAGGTGATTCCGGTCGCGCGTGAGAACGCAGAGCGTGCCGGTGTAGAGAAGATCGTGCATCTGCAGGTGCGTGACATCGCGAACTTCTCGCACAGCGGTAAGTTCGGTTATATCCTCACGAACCCGCCATACGGTGAGCGAATCGAGGATAAGCGGAATCTGCCGCTTCTGTACACCGAGCTGAAGGAGGCATATCAGGGGCTCGACAGCTGGTCTATGCACCTCATCACGGCCTGGGAGGACGCGCAGAAGTACCTCGGAAAGGCCGACAAGAATCGGAAGATCTATAATGGTATGATGAAGACCTACTTCTACAGCTACGACAAGCGCTATATCCAGCACTCTGCGCCGCATGATTTCCGCGGGAAGCCGGGCGCGGCCGAGCAGGCGAAGAGATAATCCAAATTTAATGGGGTCAGACCCCCTTACGAAATTCTTAAGATGAACGTGAGGGGGGCGGCCTCTTTTTTATACGCGGATTCTGCTAGATGAAAACGCAATTGCAGCGTACTGTGCGTTGGAAATGAATCTGTGGTAAAATATCACTAGAAGCGTTTCGGAATAAAGGCCCGATCAGGGCGGGGATGCCGAGCGGACAGATGGCGTGATGAAGCGAAGGGGATGAGCAGCCCATCCCTGCGATGATATTTCTTTATAGGAAGAGGCGGGAATATGCAACATGAGAATGGTAATCGGAAAGCGATGTGCATCACCGGCGCGGTGGCGAAGGCGGCCGACCGCTACGCGATGGATGTGATGGGACTGAAGTCTCTGACGCTGATGGAAACGGCGAGCAGTAAGATCGCGGAATACGTAATGAAGCATTTTCCGCTCGCACAGAAGCGTGTAGATGCTACGGTGACAAATGAGGTGAAGGACGCGCTGGCTGAACTCGTGAGCCTCGGAGATGGGGTGGCAGACGTAAACGATGTGCGGGATCAACAGAAGCCAGCTGCGCGATACCAGGACCTGAAGATTTCCGTGCTCTGTGGTGTCGGCAATAACGGCGCGGACGGTGTCTGCGCGTCGCGTATGCTCCTCAGGGAGGGCTACCAGCCGCGGGTTTACATCGTCGGAAACCTGGAGAAAGCCAGCTGGGAGTTTCTCTACCAGCTCTGCCATTTTCAGCAGGCGGGTGGCACGGTGACCATGTATCATCCAGACGTTGATACTGCCAATGCTGGCGAAGTAGCTGCTATGGCAATGCATCCAGACAGCGCCACTGCCGCGGACGATGCATCGCTGTTTCGGGCGAACAGACTTCCGGACGACGACATCCTGATCGACGGTATCTTCGGCATCGGCCTGCATCGAGAAATCGCGGGCGACTACCGCACGTTTATAGAAGAGGCCAATCGCCGCAGGCATGGATTCGTGCTCGCCATCGACGCACCCTCCGGTATCAATACCGATACGGGTGAGCTCATGGGCTGTGGCATAAAAGCGGATGTGACCATCACCTTCGGACGAAACAAGACCGGCCTCGTGTGCGGCGCCGGCCAGAACTTTGCCGGGCGGGTGCTGGTCGAAGACATTGGCATCCCCGACGAAGCGTATGAAGAGGCAGAAAGGCACGCGTAGGCCAATGTCTACATCAGCATGCCCTGGCGTGGGCTTTGCTTCGACGAAAGAAGCAGACTGTGGCCGCGGTGAAACAACGATCGCTGTGCAACATGTGACACGAAATATGGAGGCATAATGAAAGAATATATCATGGCAGAGGGGCACCTCGATAAACTGATTACGATCGCGATCATCGTCGTGGTGTTTGCAGGGCTGATTTCCATCACGAATCGCATCTTCCGAAGAATCAATCGGCGGAAGAACAGTATCTTCTATAAGTTTCTGAACAGCGTGGTGTATGTCGTTCTCCTTGCGACGGCGATCTACTCCGTGCTGTCACAGTTTGACATGGCGCGTGAGATCAGTACCGTCATCCTGCAAAGTGGTACCCTGATCATCGCTGTCTCGACCTTCGCGGCGCAGCAGGCCCTCGGAAACGTGATTTCCGGCTTCATGCTGTCTGCCTCCCGCCCACTCGAAATCGGACAGAAGGTGAAGCTCCTGCAGGGAGGCACGCAGATCTGCGAAGGCATCGTGAAGGATATGACCTTCCGTCATGTCGTGATCCAGAGCTATGACGGACAGAGCAATATCATTCCGAACAGCCTCGTGGATCAGGCAGTGATCGTCAATGCTGACTACGTGGAGGGTACAGGTAATTTCCTCGAGTTCGAGGTCGCGTATGAATCTGACTTCGATCTCGTTCGTTCCCTGATCCGCCAGGCACTCGAAAGCCAGCCGGAGGTCAGCAGGAAAGACGTCACGATTGCACTGAGCCGAGTAAGCCAGAACGGCGTCGTATTTAAGTTCACTGTATGGACACACAGCGTCGACGAGAACTTCCGCGCCTGCAGCGAACTCCGCGAAAAAATAATAAAGGCGTTCAACGAACATCACGTTGTGATCCCATATCAGACCATTGATATTAATATGCATTGAGCGGATTCAGGGTGCCCGGAGGGCTGCCATCGGAAGCCATACGTAGAAGCTGTGAAGAATCAAAATCCTGCCCTTTAGAAGTACTTAGTGCTATCTCTCCATGGAACCCTCTGTCAACGCTGAGTTTTCATCAAGAAAACTCGGCGATTGCAGAGGGCTTAGTACTTCTTAAGGGCAGGATTTTAGAGTCTTCCAGCTTCGGAGTACTGTGCTTCCGATGACAGCCCTCCGGGTACCCTGAATTGCTTTGGGAATTATTTTGAAAAGTTGAAAATGGTGCTTGACATGCCCTGCTTCGTCTGTTAAAGTATGCAACTGTCGCCGCAAGCGAAACGGACACAAAGATCCATCGCAAGCGAA
>NZ_JBKEIS010000061.1:0-587 GCF_046365365.1 Oribacterium sp. P9
TTCTGTTGTTGCAGATGACCTCGGAGAAGCAGGATACCGTTATTCGGTTCCATCAAAGAAAGCCCCTGAACGTGGCGGATACGTAATGCCACCAGAAGCATCCAGTATCGATACACTCTTATCTCGCAGCAAGGCTCTTGCTGATCATATGCGAGAGGAGGTGGATAGCTGATGCTTACAGGAACAGCACTCATGAACGAATTAGTGGATGAGCTAAACGAACTCAAACTTTCAACCATGGCAGCCACTTTGGACGAGCTGTACCATAGACCGGAATTCCTCGAAATGGACCGTCTGACACTTATCGCCGAGCTGATTGGCCCGCAGTTTCAGGAAAAAGTCAGCACGACACTGAAGAATCGTTTAACAGCTGCACGTCTAAATGGATCGCCTGAGGAACTGACGAAATGTGTCGATTCTGACAAACGTGAGTATCTCCCTACTGGCGTAACGGAGCAGCTCGCCTCCTTGAACTTCATTGAACGAGGATATAATCTCTGTATTCTCGGCGAGTCCGACGCCGGTGTATATGCCGCTTCCTGAGATCACACTGCACGGTTATTTAGTGCACGGCTTCCGCCCGCTCA
>NZ_JBKEIS010000012.1:0-65055 GCF_046365365.1 Oribacterium sp. P9
ATAGTGCCGGACTGTCGGTATCCGTTCCTTCGGAACAGGGGTACATTTGAACCGTAATATTCACTTTATATTTTGAATGTGATTTATGCGAAACGAGATCAGTTGAAGGCTTTAAAAAGCATGACAGTATAGATATCAACAGAACTTTCAGGATAATACTGGTAGAAATTATATTTTTATCGTAAGATGACGTGGAATAATATGGCAGCCCCGGGCGGACAGTGACGTCTGCGTCGGGGCTTATTTTTTTCTGGCTGTTGTACAGGTTTCTGTGCGGTTATTTCACGGTGAGATTCACACTTAAAATTGACCCGGGTCAGTTTTGAGTGTGAATCTTCATCGACTGCCGGGAGGCGCGGGCGCGCTGACTTTCGGGCACTGCTGCGCGCCGGCGGAGCGATGATGTAAGGGGCGGAGGCATTGGCCGAAGACATAGCAGCGCCGGGTGGTTAATATAATTTGGATTATGATAATTTGAATTATATTAACAACCCAGTGCTGTATTTATAACTCTTCGAAGCTAGAGAAGCTGATCTTCCTGTATCAGTAGAAGCCGTGGATTCTCTTCTGCGATGCTGGTCAGGCGGTCTGTGAATCCGCTTTTTGAGAAGAGTCCATAGATGATTTCGTAATCCTTAAAGGCTTTTGCCAGATCCGGAGATTTGGCTTTCTCCTGCAGGGATGCGTACACGGCGACATCTACCGGCTTCTGGTGGTATTTACACTCGCCGAGGAACAGACGTCTGTTTCGGTTGTCTACGGCAGCCACATCGATTTCGGTGTCGTCTTCATGGTCGTTGCACCAGTATGCACCGATGCGGGATGGTGTGAACTCGATCTGCTGTCTGCGGCACAGTTCTGCGAAAATATCGCGGCAGATGCTTTCATAGGAAAAGGCCACAAACTTCTGCTGAAAGTCTTTTTCCATCTGATCCAGCACGATCTGCTGATTTCCCAGTTCCAGCTCTCCTTTGAAAGGATATACATAGGTGAACCAGAATCGGATGAAGTTATCGGCTACATAATAGAGGCCTTTTCGGGAGCGCTCCGGATTTTTTTCAGTGCTCGGGACATGTTTCGCGACATATCCGAGGTCCATCAGCGTCTTCAGGTATGGCGTGATCGCAGCGCTGTCCTGTCCGATGCTAAGACCGATTTTACTCAGCTTGTGGTTTCCGTCTGAGATTGCTTTGAGCACAGAAAAATAATTCACCGGCGCCTGCACTTCTTCGTTCAGAAGGAAATCCGGTTCTTCATAGAGGAAACCGTTTTTCGACAGTATCACACGCTGAATCTGCTCGATCAGTGGCTCATCCGGCTGAAAGAGCTCCATGTATTTCGGCACGCCGCCTGTGATGGCATACTGCATGACGGTATCTTCAAAGGACATGTTTTGCGTTACGTATACGTCGGTAAATGGCAGCGGCATCAGGCGAATCTGCGCGGTTCTTCGTCCATAGAGTGGGCTGTCATATGACAAGGCATGCTTTTTCATCATGCTGATCAGTGAGCCGCTGAGGATGAGCATCACATGGTGATCTTTCAGTATTTCATCCCATGCATTCTGCAGTATCGACGGAAAATCCGGGTTCGTTTTCACGAGATAGGGAAACTCATCGATGACCAGAACCTTTTCTTCATCCGGATGATCGTCTGCTACCAGCTGAAACAGATCCAGCCAGTCATCGAACGTGACTTTCGCGAGCATCGGATTATTCATGCCACGTGAAAGGACGGAGGCAAAGCGCTTCCGGCTCTGTGCTTCACTTTCCGTCGTCGCCAGAAAATAAAACGCACGCTTATCTTTTATGAATTCTTTGATCAGCGTCGTTTTTCCGACCCGTCTCCGTCCATACACGATGACGAAACCACTCTCTCGCGTATATTCCGCATTCAGCGTCGCGAGCTCTGACGCTCTCCCGATGAAGTCCATATAGTCCGCCTTTCTTAATTAATATAATTTGAATTATGATAATTTGGATTATATTATCGATGTTTGATTGTGTCAATCTTTGAGAAAATGGAGGTGCTGTATTTATACCTCTACGGGTATATAGTGTCTGACCCCATTATGAAATTCTTAAGAAGGTCATGTCGGTGATGGCATGCGGGAGGATGTCGAGAGGCGGGATTACGTTGGGTGTAGAAAGTGCCGTCGGAGACAAGGAGCCGTGAAGCTGTGCCTCTGGAGTCCGCGATGAGAGAAAGCTGGCCTGCAGAGATGATGTCTGGGCGTCGAGAACAAAGGCTTCAGATTGTGTGGAGGGCCAGCGTTGCATCAGTGGGGAGCGGTTCATCTGCGCGATGATTTTCTGCATTTCCGGACTTTCTTTATCAATGTAAAATCGACAGCACATAGACAACTCCTGTGGGATCAATGCATGTTAAGTTCCTGCAGTGAGTGTTGTTTTTTACGCGGTTCATTGCGAGGATAGACTATATTTGATTATAG
The DNA here is from genome assembly GCF_046365365.1 of Oribacterium sp. P9. Taxonomy (NCBI): domain Bacteria; kingdom Bacillati; phylum Bacillota; class Clostridia; order Lachnospirales; family Lachnospiraceae; genus Oribacterium; species Oribacterium sp. P9. The sequence continues at coordinate 2,453 of NZ_JBKEIS010000012.1, forward strand.
CTTGTTCGGTCAGTCACCACAATATACTGGCAAAATGAGGCTTTCACGAAGTGAGGTTTTCCATTCTACGTGGCATTAACTTTTTTAGATTTTTTCGCAAGCCCTGGAATTCCAGACGGTGTGACATTATGTACCTTTCGCAAATTCCGGATTTCCGCTGCGCATGCCATTAACTTTTTTGAGTTTTCTCGCAATCCCCTCGATTTCAGAAGTCGTGACATTAGGGAGTTTTTACAAAGAGACGATTTTCTGGCTGCATGACATTATGTTTTTTCGCAGAGGGGACAATTCTGGAAGGCGTGACATTATGTTTAGTGCGCCGAGAGCCCTTGCCGAAGCTTTTTCAGCGAGATGTCGTGGGGCGAGATAATGTCACTGGTCGAGAAAATGGTATATTTGCGTCAAAAACCGGAAATCTGCTCGAGAATTCTCTGCCGGGATTCGTCAGAGTTAATGTCATAAGGTTGCCGGGAGGCAAGTCTGCGAAAAACATAATGGCAGGAGGACTATTTACGACGAGTCTGCGAAAAACATAATGGCAGGAGCGACCGGAAAGCGCTTTTTGCGAAAGCCAGTCACAGGAACGGCGGAGCGATGATGTAGAGGGCGGAGGCATTGACCGAGGACATAGCAGTGCCGGGCAGTTAATATAATTTAGATTATGATAATTTGAATTATATTAACTGCCCAGCGCTGTATTCATACCCCTTCAGTTATATGAGTTCTGTACTGATTGGGAAGACGGCGTGGTCAGTCGTCCTCCGAGAGGATGTCGCGGCGGAGGATGTGCCGGAGGTCTGCGCTGCTGAGGTCCTGCACGAGGTGAGTGACGAGGGCGATGGTGGCGTCGATGTCAACGGTCCTGCAGAAGTTGTAGTGACTGTGCACGTAGCGGCTCGCCTCTTCATCACGCGTTGAATACGTACTTGTCGAGGCGGTCAAAGGCTTCCTGAACTCTGGAGAGTGGAAGTGCGAGGTTGATACGTAAGTGGCATGGGCCGTGGAACATACGACCGTCCTGACAGGCGACGCCGACATCCCATGCAGCCTTTTCGACATCTTCGATGGTCTTTCCGTGCTTCTCACACCACTCGCTGCAGTCAACAAACAGCATATAGGTTCCTTCCGGACGGGCTACAGAAACACCCTCGAAGTGATCCCGGATATAGTTGCAGGCATAATCGATATTTCCGGTGATGACTTCGCGGAGCTCTTCAAGCCACTCATATCCTTCCGGCTGATAAGCACCGATCAGCGCGTGCATGGAGAGGACATTCATGCTGTTATAGTGTCCTAAGCTGGACTCCTTTTCTACGCGGTCACGGATATGCTTGTTATAGATGATGTGGTAGCTTCCGATCAGACCGGCGAGGTTAAAGGTCTTACTCGGTGCATAGAGCGCAACGGTACGCATCTTCGCATCCTCCGATACGCTCTGTGTCGGGATATGCTTATGGCCGGTGGTGATGATATCGGACCAGATTTCATCTGAGATAACCATGACATCATGCTTCTTATAGATCTCCATGGCCTTTTCGATCTCCCAGCGCTCCCATACACGACCACAAGGGTTGTGCGGTGAACAGAAAATGGTTGCATGGATGTTATGCTCCACGATTTTCTTCTCCATGTCCTCGAAATCCATACGCCATACGCCGTTCTCGTCCTTTACGAGCTCACTGTGAACGATGTGGTAGCCATTGTTCGTCAGACTGTTGGTGAAGCCGATGTAGGTCGGCTTGTGGACCAGCACGTTATCTCCTCTGGAGCAGTAGACATTAAGTGCTGAAATCACGCCACCGAGAACACCGTTTTCATAACCGATGCACTCCGGGGTCAGGTCGGTGACGCCGTTTCGGTTCTTCTGCCACTGGATGATGGCGTCGTAATACTCTTTGCGTGGGGAGAAGTAACCATATGCCGGGTGCTTCGCCCGCTCGATGATGGCTTTCGGAATCGTCGGAACGGTCGGGAAGTTCATGTCGGCTACCCACATCGGGATGATGTCGAAGCCGTCTTTCGGTGGCTTCGGGGCCATCTTCATCTGACCGAGCGCTTCTACTGCGATCGCGTCTTTACCGACACGATCCATAATTGACGTAAAATCATACTTCATCTTCTTATCTCCTTTAACTATACTTTTTAAAATTATACCATCACGCCTTATAAATAGTACATGGAGATTAAACAGATGAAGCTGGCAGTAATTTATGATTCAAAAAGCGGCGGACCGTGTGGAGCCTGCCGCTTTTTAAATGGAAGGATATTTATCCGACTGGGAAACGCTTTTTGTGAAAGCCAGTTACAGAAACTGCGGCGTGACGATGCGGAGGCCGGAGGCATGGACCGCCACGAAATCACAAGATGTAGTTAAGCATACACAAGATGTACTGTCGCTCTTTCGGGGAAGGATTATAATTTATTTAAGATGCCGATTCCCTTCCAGGATGGGGTATAATGTGATCAGAGATCGCACGGTCGTGGTGCGGAGAACTGCGGTGAAAGCCACGACCGTGCAGGTCGACTGCATCAGCCGAAGGCGCCGGAAGCGTGCCACGGCGTGCAGGGGCTGGCTGTGGCGGACGAAGCTGCGGCGGTGAAAGCCACGAGCGTACATGTCGACTGCATTAGCCTGATCAGAGGGGGGAGCGGTATGAAGATCGCGATTGTAGATGATATCAAGGGCGAGGCGGAGCGTCTTTCGGGCCTGGTCGCGCACTACCTGTCGACGCATGGACTGTTCTGTGATCAGACGGATCTGTTTGCGAGCGGGGAGGCCTTCCTCGAGCACTTCGAGTCGACACGTTACGATATCATCTTTCTCGACATCTATATGAGCGGTATGACCGGCATGGAAACGGCGCGGCGGATCCGGGAGCAGGATACGAACTGCAGTCTTCTCTTCGTGACGACGTCGCCGGATTTCGCCATCGACAGCTACGACGTGAATGCGACCTACTATCTGCTGAAGCCGGTGAATGAGGCGCAGGTCACGCGGGCGCTGGACCGCTGCAACATGGACCGCATCGAGCGCGACCGCTATGTGATGGTGCCGTCTCAGGGGAAAAATGTGCGGCTGTTTCTGCATAACATCGCCTACACGGAGTACGTGAGCCGGCGGATCATGGTGTACATGAAGGATGGCGGGACGCTGGAGGTGAATCTGAGCCAGAAGGAGTTTCAGCAGCTGCTGCTTCCGTTCGACTGGTTCTGCGACTGCATGAAGGGCGTCCTCGTGAACTTCGAGGATGTGCATAAGCTGCAGAGCGACCATTTCGACATGAAGTGCGGTGCCACCATCGCGATCAGCCGACTGAAGTACAGCGATGTACGTGAGCGGTACCTCGACTATACCTTTAAAACGCTGAGAGAGGGGCAGGCGCTATGACCGAACTGATCATCAACGAAGCACTGAATACATTTCCGTTCCTTTTCGTGGGGTACCTGCCGGCGCTGGACAGTCTCCGCTCTTCGAAGCGGCGCACCCTTCTACGCATACTCCTCTGGGAGTGCGGATATCTATGCATCTTCGGGCTTCTGGTGAAGCTCGGCTTCCCTGCGGTGTACGTGCAGTACCTCGCGGCCCCGCTGTTTCTCGTGCTGATGATGCTGAATTCCCGGACGGACAGGTGGATCATCCTCTTTCATTTTATTTTTACGATCGACTATCTGCTGGCGATCCGCGCCGCGACCTTCTTCCTCTGTGAGAACAACATCTCCCTCGATTTTTACAGCTGGCAGGCCGGCGTCGTGACGCTCGTCATGACGCTCAGTACCATGATTCCGATGTCTACATTTCTGCACGAGATCCTTAGGACGCTGATATCCGTCGAGATCCATGATTTCTGGATGACGGCGTGGCTGCTTCCGTTCGTCGCGACCACGATGATCCTGCTGCTCACCGGCACGATCCGGGACGGCCATGTCGGCAGTCTCGCACTGCTCGCCCGTATCCTGCTGCTGCTCTGTATGTTCATGCTGAGTCATCTGCTGATCCTCTTTATGAAGAATCTGCAGGAGCAGATCATCACGAACGAGCGAAACAAGACCATGGAAAATCTCCTGCGCGTCCAGACGGAGCAGTTCGAGATGCTGAAGACGCGCATCATGGAGAGCCGGCGCGCCCGCCACGATTTCCGCCATCATCGCATGGTGCTGAAGGAACTGGCGGACCGGAATGACCTCCATGGGATCCGGACCTACCTCGCTGAGTACACTGCAGAGCACGTGGATACGCCGTCGAAGACCTACAGTAACAACCCGACCGTGAACGCGGTCGTCGCTTACTACGCGGGGCATGCGGAAGCCGCCGGGATCCGCTTCACCGCCCGTGTACAGCTCCCGGAGCGTCTTCTGATTCCGGACCCGATCTTCTGTGTCCTCCTCGGAAACCTCCTCGAGAATGCCGTCGACGCCTGTAAGACTGAGCTGAGTCGTGGCGCATCGTCGGGCGCTGCTTCTGCCGAGGCCAATGCCGGCGGACTCGTCACCGAGGTGGATACTGTTCCGGCCGCAGCCGACAGCCTCACTGCCTCCACCGCGGCCACGGCGATCGATCCGCGCGTCGGCGTGTCCTCGGCTGCGGATATCCGTTCTGATCAGGCCATCCGCGTGATCGTAAAGCAGAACGGCGACGCCTGCCTCTCCATCGTGGTCGACAACACCTGCAGCCGGAAGCCGATCTGGGACGAGGGCGAGCTCGTCTCCACGAAGCACGAAGGTCACGGCGTCGGCACTGTCTCGATCCGCTACATCGCCCAGCGCTACGACGGCGATGCCCGCTTCGAGTGGCGTGACGGCATCTTCTACGCCTCCGTCATGCTGAATCCACAGAGCCCACCGAATCCATAAAAACACAGCATCGTAAACGAACAGCCGGGTGTTTCCACCCGGCTGTTTTTCTGTCTTAAGAATTTCGTAAGGGGGTCTGACCCCATAAACTCGAGTTTAGATTCTGTTTAGAAAAAATTAATGGGGTCAGACCCCATTAATTTACGCCTTCGCGGAGTAATCGCGCGGGCCGTAGATGGCGGTGCCGATGCGGACGATGTTAGCGCCTTCCGCGATGGCGAGCGGGTAATCGCCGCTCATGCCCATGGAGAGGTACTGCATGTCGACGCTGCCGGCGTAGCGCTGTGCGGCTTCCTCGTAGAGTCCGCGCATCTTCGCGAAGAAGCGGCGGGTCTCGTCTTCGCTGGCGTCCGCCGGCGGGATCGCCATGAGGCCACGAATATCGAGGTGCGGGGTCGTCGCGAGCAGGCGCTCAAACAGAGACCAGAGGCCGTCTGCATTGACCCCGCTCTTACTGCTTTCTTCGCCAATGTTGACTTCCAGAAGGATATCCTGCTGAAGTTCCCGTTTCGCGGCTTCCTTCTCGATCGCGAGGGCGAGATGCTCGCTGTCCACGCTCTGGATCAGCGACGCACGGCCGACGACCTTCTTCACCTTGTTTGTCTGAAGATGGCCGATAAAGTGGCCCGGCTTCCCGAGGTAGGCGCCCGCATCCGTCTTCTCGACGAGCTCCTGTACGTGGTTCTCGCCGAAGATGTCGATCGGAAGCTCTGCGCTCGCCCTGACCTCCTCGACGGTACGTGTTTTGCAGGCCGCACAGAGAAGAATCTCCTCCGGCTTCCGTCCTGCACGGATCGCCGCCTCGGCCATCGTGCGGCGGATCTCCGCGACCGCCTGCTGCATCCGCTCCATCTGTTCCTGTTCTATCATGCCTTTCCTCCCTCATACGGCGTATAGTGTGCGCGTTCGCCGCCCCATAATCTCGGGGCGTGTTTTCGCGCAGACTACATGTGCCGCTATCTTCTCTATCATGCCTGGTCTCCCTCGTACGGCGTATAGTGCGCACGTTCGCCGCCCCATAATCTCGGGCGTGTCTTCGCGCAGACCACGTGTGCCGCGCCGATCTGTGAAATACGCAGTCTCACCGGCACGGCGACGCGCTTCAGATGCATCCCGATCAGCGTATCGCCGATATCGATCCCGGCGTCCGCACGCACTTCCTCGACCGCTACCGGGTCCTCGAAGTGCTGCCAGCAGGTCGTCGCCCAGCTGCCGCCCGCATGTGGCCACGGGCAGACCGACACGATCTCATAGCCGTTTCGAAGCGCACACGCACGCTCCACGATCACGGCACGGTTCAGATGCTCACAGCACTGCGCCGCGAGATCGATGCCCTTTTCCTGCAGCACCGGCGCGATCCCCTGATACACCGCATCCGCGACCTCCATACTGCCGATCTTCCCGATGTGCCCGCCGAGGATCTCACTCGACGAACAGCCCACCACAAGCACACTGTGCTCGCGAAGCTCCGTCTGCTCCAGCAGCGCACGGATCACCTGCGACGCCTCTCTCGTGATTTCATGTAATTCAGAATCTGTCATATCGATCACCTCGCTTTATAAAACAACAGGATAGACTTTTTACTTTCCCTAGTATAGTGCACCGCCTGTCCGAAGAGAATATCCAGTTGCCGGAAATTAAATGATGCCAACCCACTTACACTCGCAAGGGGCTGACACCGTCATTTCATGTTCGCGACGCGATTTGAACGCGCGACCTTCCGCTTAGGAGAACCAAGGATATTGTAGACTTCCTTCCGGGTGATCAAAAGCAGTCTGGCCATTTCCGGCATCGTCATGGATGCGGCTTCCAGCTCTGCATCTCGTTCCCGGTCAGCTTGGGTTCGATACTTGGTCTGCGTTTTGTACCATGCCTCAAATACATCCTTTCGGATACGCATCCAGGTATCTACCTCAAAGGTCTCAATGTGATCCCGTTTGATCAGGGTATAAACCGTGTCATCGGATACACCGAGAAGATCTGCCATTTGTTATCCCCACATTTGTCCTCGACACCCCTGGGAACTGACAGGTGCTCTGACCTGCCGGGAATGCATTCAGGCGTCTGGCTGCTACCAGATCCATGGGAATCTAACCCCTCCGTGGTTCTCACCGAGCTGCGTACAGAAGTATCATTGTGCTGTGATGGATCAATGCTGTATATCGGAAGCAATCCGATACTTACAGGCCGGTTCACGCTCCCGCCTTCTATTGGCGATCGTTGCGTTCATCCGCTGATGTGGCTCCCCATCACAGGGCTGTGCCTGAAGAATGGTATGTATTTTTCAAGGTTCCTGTAGAGGAGTCGTTTGGCTCCTTACATGTACAAGTTTAGCCCGTACGGATGGATATTTTTAGGTGCCGGCTGTACGGGTTGCCCGCCCTAGTTGTACGGATTTGCTTTAGTTTCACTACCACAAAGGGGCATTACGACAAAAAAATTAAAAAAAGCAGGTCCAGACACGCTGAAATAATTACCCAGTGTATCTAGACCTGCCTTTTGGGCTGACGGGCTGGTGCCCTTGTCTATCTTTTACTTACATTTAATTCGATTCTAACTCATTTTAATTCATTTCGTGTTGAGTTAAATTTGTTTTTAACTCGTTATTGTGAGTTAAAATGCGTTAAATGTAAAATGTCCCGCCTTCTAACAGAATTTCCGAAGCGATGTCTGAACTTGCTTTTTCGTGCAAATTGAGATCTTTTGAACTTGCTTTTTCGTGATCTCGGATTAATTTCGGTGCCCAGTGTAAGAGGGAACAAATCAACTTTATATTTGTGCTGACCGCCGGGATGGCTGTACGCGAGCCGCATTTTCAGTGATTCATCGCAACCACCATTTTGATACAATCCAACGATTGCACCCCCTCCATCCAGGCATTGAATTAGGCTACTCTTCATTTTATGGCAAGATGCAAAGTAGAGTAGTCTTTTCTTTCACGAAAAAAGAGATATCAACCAGGGTCAATATCTCTTTTTCTTATTATAATTCACTTGTCAAGCCTAAAACAGGAAAAATGCTTCCATCTATATATGCGCTATCGCCACTTATCTGTTTTTTCTCTTTCATATGCGTGTTCTCCCAAAATCTCTTTTCTGCCCCGCGTGTCAGCGACCGACCCGCACTTTATCGCAGGATAATGTAATCCGTAGGTGCTTCCAGCTGTCCGCCCTCTTCCACCAGGCGCTGTGTCAGGTATTCTTCTGTCTTGGGGCCGGTGGTATCCACTTCAGAAATTCCCATCTTCTCCGTAACAAGGTTCAAATACCAGTTCACATCGCCGTAAGCCATGAAGGAATACAGTTCACAGTGCCGTCATCATAGGTATAGCTGTCCAGATAGGAACCGTAATAGGTGCTCGCCAGTTCGGTGTTGCTCAGGTCATACAGGAAATCCTTCAGCAGCACCGCGTCCTTCAGGGCAAAGCGGCGCACCGTCAGAATATCGGGCATATCGTCGTGATCTGCACGGAAACGGTAGTAATCCGTGGAGTTCGTGGCCAGAACAAATTCAAACTCCACCTCCGGGAACAGGTCGCAGAGGTACTGGGTATAGGAATCCAGCATCTGATTGCCCCAGCAGGCAACGACCACCTTTTCCTTTTTTTCTGTCTGGGGTGTGCTGTTCTCCCCAGCAGTTCCATGATTGGCATTCTGGCCTGCGCAGCCGGTGAGCATGGTTGCTGCCATGGCCACGGCAAGCAGCAGGGTAAGTATTTTTTTCATAGACGTTCTCCTTTTCTCTCTGTGAAAAATGGTTTGCGCATTCAATGGTCGAGATTTCTCGCGATGGTCTTTACCACCTCGTCCATCACGATCGGCTTTGAAAGATGCCCATTCATTCCGGCATCCAGAGAAGCCTGAACATCCTCGGCAAAGGCGTTCGCTGTCATTGCTATGATGGGAATCGTGCGTCCGTCAGGACGGTCGTCGAGACTTCGGATGGCCTTAGTGGCCTCATAGCCGTTCATCTCCGGCATCTGAATATCCATCAGAATTCCGTCATAATAGCCTTCGGGTTTGCTCCGGAACAGCTCCACTGCCGCACGGCCATTTTCCGCACGCTCACTAAGGATGCCCTCCATGTCCAGCAATTCCATCAATATTTCCGCGTTGATGTCATTGTCCTCCACCACCAGCATCCGGAGCCCCTCCAGCGAAACACCTGTTGCGTCAGGCTTGGTCTGGATCCGGCACTCCGAAGCTACTTTCTTCAGGGTAGACATGGAGAAAGGAGCCGGCAAAAAGCCGTTTGCCCCGGCACTGCGCGCGTCTTTCTCCTTGCCAATCCAATCGCTGTCGATCAGAATCAGCTCTGGCGCATTTCCGTAATGCATCCGGATGCTTCGGATGGCTTCCAGCGTATCCATATCCGGCAATGTGTGATCCAACAGGATCAGGTCGAAGGCGGCATCCTCCGATAGATTCCAGGCAGCGGTGCTGTCGGTGGCATACTGCAATTCCACACCGGTTCCCGCCATCAGGCTATAAATGGATTTGCAGATTTTCTCGTCAGACCCCAGAATCAGCGCTTTTCGGATGCCCTGCTCCTTCCAAAACGCCGAATCTCCATCTTCCACCGCCGGACGCAGTTCCAGTTCAACCTGAAATGTGCTTCCCTTTCCCTGTACACTGTCCACACGGATGGTTCCGCCCATCAGGTCAACGATGCTCTTGGTAATGGTCAGGCCAAGGCCCGCGCCCCGGATTCCGCTGACCGTACTGTTCTTCTCACGGACAAAGGGATCAAACACATGGGGGACAAAATCCGGGCTCATTCCTATGCCGTTATCCATAACCTCGAAAAGAAGATGAACATAGCCCGGTGTGGTCTGGGCAAGCCCATGGACAGTCAGTGTCACTTCTCCGCTCTGAGCGGTATATTTGATGGAATTGTCCAGCAGATTGCCCAGCACCTCATTCAGGCGCAGCTTATCACCAATCAGACGCTCCTGGGGAACACCAAAAGCATTGATCTTCAGCGTTTGCCCTTTCTCCTGCGCCTGAGGCTGAAATACGAAAGTCAGCTCCTCAAGCAATTCCGAAAGGGAGAAGGTTGAAAGATTCAGGGAAGTCCTTCCGCTTTCGATCTTGGACATATCCAGGACTTCGTTGACCAGGGTCAGCAGGTGCTGTCCGGATGCTTTGATCTTCCGGCTGTAGGAGCGTACTCTGTCGGGGTCTGCGGCATCCCGATCCAACAGGCCGGACAAGCCAATCACCGCATTGAGCGGCGTGCGCATATCGTGGCTCATGTCAAACAGGAAGGTTCGCTTTGCCTCGTTGGCTGCCTGCGCCGATTGATAGGCATCCTCCAACGCGATGCGGCTGCGCTGCTCTCTTTCTTTCAGCTCCGATACATCCTGCACTGCTACCAAGACCGACACCGGAACCCCACGCTTCCGCTTCAGGCACAGGACGGAGATCTGCCACCAATTAACGCCGCTGCCACGGACACGGTTCTCGTATTGCAGGTAAGGCACATCCGCTGTCAGATGCTCCTGAATCGACCGGACGCTGAACCGCTCTCTGTCGTAGCTTTCCGCTTGCGTATCCACAATCCGGTCAAGCCAGTAATTGCGCAGGTCGCTGTATGTACCCTCAACCGGAAGCGGATTGTTACCGGACTTGTCATCGTCTTCCAGAATCGTGTAAGTGTCGTGCTCCAGATCAACCAGGATGAATCTGCGGAACAGATGGGATGTGGTGTCTACAATGTCCCGCATCTCTTGCTTCTCCCAGGTGAGTTTCTTCGTCTGCCTTGCGTTCTCCAGAAGCAGCAGAACAACATACAGCGCGGCAAGAATCACCAGCCACACCATCAGACAGGTCGCGGCTTTATTGGATTCACTCAGCATTTCGTTGGTAACGCCAATGGGAAAGACCTGCAGCAGCATCCAGTTGCTTTGGGGCAGCTTCGTCACATAGGCTGCGCTGGAGCCATAGGAATTGGTGTAGGTGAAGCTGACGGAGCCGCCGGTGTAGAGGGCATTGGTGAGAATATCCACGGCTTCCTGATCCGCCCCATCGTTCCGATTCAACGTTTCCAGGATGTTTTCAGGCTTTTCTTCCTTAGAGCTGGCGATTACGGTTCCGTCCGACAGGCAGAGATAGGTGTCCGCGGCTTCCCCAAAGTAAGAAGAAGTGATGATGTTGCGCATCTGCTGCTGTCGATAGCGTCCGGTAAGAACACCGACCACTTCTCCATCCAGCCGCAGCGGAGCATAGAAGATCACCAAATCCTCGCCGCTGACGCGGCCGTTGGAGATCATGTCCATACCGGAATTGCCCTGCATGCCGTCCTGAAAATATACCCGGTCAGTCACATCGGCCTGCAAGCCCCGGTTATCCGTGTAAATTCCTTGGGCATCCACATAACCGATGTAGTCAAAAATCGTGGACTCTGTCAGTTCTTCCAACACTTCCACATTGGCCTGTGACGCGTCCAGGCTTCGCTCATAAATATGGGCGATCGCGCTGATGCTGTTTTCGGCACCAACCAGCAAGTCATCAATACGCTTTGCTGACTGCGTGGCCGCGTCCGCGATATAATTGGCATTGCGTTCCAGTGTCATCCAGCGGTTCGAACTGAGATAAACGAAAAAGCCCGCCAGAATCAAACCAAGCAGGACAGCTGCCAGAATGATTCGCCGCCACAGGTTATTCTTTTCCCGCATTTGTGCCTCACTCCTCTCCTGTGTTTTCTATGAAATATCCTGATTTTCAGGTTGCTTTCATTTTCTATCTCTTTGTCGCGGTGGCGTTTATGGGATATTTCGGCTCGTTTCCGAGCTTTTAGTTTCCGGATATCATTTCCCGTTACATAATTTGAAAAAGTCATCCCGGCTTCTCGCCAGGAATTCCGTTCCTGAAACAGAAAAAATCTCAAAAAATGCATTTTATGTTTTGAAATCCGAAAGAATGTGACATACTGAATGTCAATAAAGTTCGAAAAAACTTGAAAACAGTCACTTAAAATTACATGTGCATCATTTTGCATTACAAATCTGGAGGAAGCCAATGACGATTCAAGAGTGTTATCAAGTATTGGGCGGAGACTACGCCCAGGTGGAAAAGCGGCTGCCGGGCATCCATCTGATCCGGAAATTCATTGCCAAATTCCTGGATGACGGGAGCTATCCCGAACTCTGCCGGGCAATGGAGCAGGGGTAGACGGAGGAGGCCTTTCGCGCCGCCCACACCCTCAAGGGCGTAAGCGCAAACCTCGGTTTTGACAGGCTGACGGCTTCCTCGGGGGAGCTGACCGAGCTTCTGCAAGGCCGGTGCAGGAATTGTCCGGCTGACCCTTATTTCTTCCACAGACAGCAACTGCCCTTGTGTTTCTTCTTTGCCCGATACAGAGCGGCATCCGCCCGTTCGATCAGCTCCGCGGAGGGGCGCTCATCCGTGCCGCACAGGGCAATACCGCCGGAGCATGCGGCCTGGAGACCGTCCGGCAGAGGGAATTCCTGAAATTCCTTGCAGATAGTCTCGCCCTTCTGCAGGATCGAATCCAGAGAGGCGATACGCCGGAGAACCACCACGAATTCATCTCCGCCGTAACGGCAGAGAATATCTCCGTCCCGGGTCTGACGGCGGAGCAGATCTCCGAAAAAGCAAAGCATTTCATCCCCCTTGTTGTGGCTGAACTGGTCGTTGACCTTCTTCAGATCATCCAGATCAAACAGATACATGGCCAGAGGGAGATCCTCCTGACGCAGCGCGTCCAGAGCGGCAAAGAAACCTCTGCGGTTCAAAAGACCGGTCAAATAGTCCCTGCCTGCTTCGTCTATCAGCAGCTGCTCCCGGACGTGGTGGGCATCCATACGCATCATCTGGAAAACCCTTCTGCGCAGATCCTTCAGCGGATGGTGCTTGCACAGGAAATCATCGGTGTCCAGTTCTTGCAAATACTCCTCGCAGCTCTCGCCATAGGGCATCGTGGTCAGTATGGGGATCCGCCAGCAGGCAGGGTCCTGCCGGATGGCCTTTACCAGCGCCAAAGCGCCCTTTTCCGGAAGGGTGGCGCTGAGGATCACCGCGAAAACAGAAGCTTGGCCGCTTTCCCGGATGCAGGCGATTCCCTCCTGAGCGGTAGCCGCCTCCAGCACCTCATAATGGCCTTCAAAGAGCTCCCGGACTTTCCCCCGGTATTCGGCATCCTCATCCGCCACCAGCAGCTTCACCAGGTCGGTTTTGGCCTGCGGGGCGGCATCGGAGGGTTTCGGATACTTTGGCGGCTGGGCCTGCAGCAGTTTCTCAAACTCCCCGGCGGGCATGGGCCTCGCAAAGAAGTAACCCTGAACGTAGTCGCAGCCGATCTCCCGCAGGCGCTCCAGCTGCTCCCGGGTCTCCACGCCCTCCGCCACCACGCTCAGATTCAGCCAGCGGGCCAGTCCCACAATGAACCGCAGGATTCCCTGCTCCATGGGCTTGGAGGTTTCGCTTCGGATGAACTTCATGTCCAGCTTCAGGATGTCCAGCTTCATCTGGTTGAGCATATTGAGGGAAGAATAGCCGCTGCCGAAGTCATCCATTTCAATGATGAAGCCCAGCTCCCGCAGATGCTCCACGGTGCTGAGGATCTGAGCCGGGTTTTCCGTATAGGCGCTCTCGGTCAGCTCCAGATGGAGCTGGGCGGGCTCCACGCCGTATTTCCGGACGATCTCCAGCAGCGTATCCGCCAGGTCGGCATGGCAGACGTCCGCCCGGGACACATTGACCGACACCGACAGCTGAGGATATCCTTTTTCCCGCCAGAGGCGCAGCGTGGCACACACATTTTCCCAGACATACCGGTCCAGCCGGGTGATAAAACCGTTTTTCTCAAACAGGGGAATGAATTCTCCCGGGGACAGAAAGCCCAGCTCCGGGTGAACCCAGCGCACCAGAGCCTCGGCCCCCGCCAGACAGTCATTGTTCAGGCTGTACTTCGGCTGATAATAGACAACAAACTGCCCTTCGTTCAGTGCGGTCTCCATGGCCTCCGTAATGGCCTGCTCCCGCAGCAGCTTGCCCCGCAGAACATCATCATAGACCGCGAAGTGGCAATTATACTGATCTTTAATGCTGTCCACCGCCAGATTGGCCCGATCGCACATCTGCTCCACCGGAACGGAACGGTCAGTGATCTCGTAGACGCCCCACTTCATCACCACGTTGCAGCTCCTGCCGGATTCCGCCTGATCCGAGTCAAAGACAGCCCGGTCCCGGGCCTCCTTTCCGGACTCCTGCAGGCATATGAACCGGTCCGCGCCGAACCGTCCGCAGATCCCCGACGGCTCCACCGCCCGGCGCATGGCGTCCGCGGCTTCCCGCAGCAGCCGATCCCCTTCCGCCACGCCGAAGGAATCATTATACAGCTTAAAATTTACAATATTGGAGCAAACGATGCTGTATTCTCCCTCCGGATCCTCCCGAAGCCGCTCCCGCACCTTCTTATAGAAGAACTCCCTGCTGAAGAGCCCGGTCAGCCGGTCATACTGGAACAGATTCACCATGGCGGCTGTTTCCCGCAGCTTAATGATGCTGGCGACCCGGTGCAGAATCACCTGGGGCCGGTAGGGCTTGGGAACAAAATCCGTGGCGCCGTGAGCCAGGGCGGCTACCTCATCGGCCTCGCTGTCGCTCTGGGTCATGATGATGACGGGGATCAGAGAAAGCCTGTCATCTGCCTTGATTCGGTCAAGAAATGTAAAGCCGTCCATGACGGGCATCATCACATCCAGCAGGATCACAGCAATGTCATCGGCGTGCTCCCGCAGAACGTCGAGGGCTTCCTGACCGTTTTCCGCCTCCAGAACCGTATACGCATCGGACAGGATCTCCTTGAGTATCTCGCGGTTGAGCATATTGTCTTCAACAATTAGAATCTGCTTTTGCATAGATAGTCCTTTCTCTCTTTGATCTGATCAAAAACGCATTGCCGGAAAGCAGGCGGCGTCAGCGGTTCAGATTCCGTGCAATGTTTTTCACAACCTCGTCTATTACAATCGGCTTGGCGATATGGCCATTCATTCCCGCATCCAGAGATGCCTGCACATCCTCCGCGAAAGCGTTGGCCGTCATAGCGATAATGGGAATCGTCCGGGCATCCGGGCGGTTCTGCAGGGCACGGATGGCCTTTGTAGCCTCATAGCCGTTCATTTTCGGCATCATAATATCCATAAAAATGATGTCAAAGGTACCCGGCTGGTTTGATGCGAAGATTTTCAAAGCCTCTTTGCCGTCGGCGGCTCTGGTGACCTGAATTCCCAGTTCCTCCAGCTGCACCATTGCGATTTCCGCATTCAGATCATTGTCCTCTGCCATCAGGATCTTCGCGCCTATCAGGTTCACCTTTGCGGCAGGAAGCCCCTGTGTCTGAACATTGCTTTCATCGGTAAGCTCCAGGGGAATCTCAACGGTGAAGGCAGAGCCCTCACCTTTTTTGCTCTCCACAGAAATGGTGCCGCCCATCAGGTCCACATACCGCTTGGTGATCGCCATGCCCAGACCGGTGCCCTTGTACTGTGTCCGTGCGCCGTTATCCTCCTGAGAAAACTCATCGAAGATATGCTCCACAAACTCCTCGCGCATGCCCACGCCCGTATCCACAATCCGGTAGCGTACCATGATGTGCCGGTCATCTGCACCGGGATGGTAGCTGGCTTCAAAGGCGATGGTACCGCCGTCCTCCGTGAATTTCACCGCATTGCCCAGGATATTCACCAGCACTTCCCGGATACGCACGGCATCGGCCAGTACACAGGGCTTCTCCGGGATGGCCAGATCGGTGTGGAATGCGATATTCCGGTTGGACAGGAATCCCTGCATGATGCTGAGCACTGTATCTGCCACCACTGTAATATCAACGGGAATGGGTGCGAATTTTATCTTGCCGCTCTCGATGCGGCTGATATCCAGCACATCGTTGATGAGGGTCAGCAGGTGATCAGAACTTTCTCTGATCTTTTCCAGGCAGCCCCTCACTTCCGGTTTCGGTTCATGCTTCATGGCAATGTTGGTAAAGCCGATGATAGCATTCATGGGCGTCCGGATGTCGTGGGACATGTTGTTCAGGAAGGTAGTCTTTGCACGGTTTGCATTCTCCGCAGTATGGAACGCATCCTCCAGTCTCTGGTTGATCTTCTTGTCCTTGGTGCGGTCGGACAGATCCAGAATGTACTTCTTCTCACCCTGAATATCCGTGCAGAAGACCACCACACGGAACCACAGCTCCTCGCCGGTTTTCTGGTGGATGTACTCCCGATCCCACTCGCGTTGTTCACCGGGCAAAATGGTCGACAGCTGATCCAAAATGTGAACCGATTCGTCCGTCCGGATCAGATGCTCGATCTCATGGATATCATCGAGGACCTGCTGTTCTGAAATACCGACCAGCTTCTCGATATTGGGGCTCACATATTCCACGCGGAGATCATTTGCATCCACCATCAGGAAGACGTCGTCCACATTGACGGACAGCTTGGAGAACAGCTCGTCACGGGCAAGCAGCTCGTTGTCCTTCCGTCTCAGCTTCTGCCGGTTTTGCTGGATCACCAGCAGCAAAAGCATCACGGCCAGAGCGATGGCAATACCCGACACCACCAGCATGGTGGTGGATTGCAGCTTGTTCATGCTGGAATTGACCACATCGGTAGGCACAATACCCACAACAGTCCAGTTTTGAAAATTGGCGGACTCATACACCAGATAATTGGAGACGCCGTTGATTTTGAACAGCAGCGAACCGGAATTGCCGGACAGGAAATCCTGCTGTAAGGCAGTGATCTGATCGTCGGTCAGACTTTTCGATTCCTCCAGCAGAACAAAGAGATTGTGGACGCTGTCCATAGCCTCGCTGCTGTTGTCCACGGCAATGCGTCCGTCGGGCAGAACCGCATAGGTGCTGGCCTGTCCGGCAAAGGCAGATATCTTTAAAGCGTTCACCATGTCGGAATTGTTATAGGTAATGGCGATGGCCTCATAGTCAAAGCCACGGTAGCTGCTCTGCTTGGCGGGAATCGCAAACACCATGATCTCCGGCTGATCCGGGACAACGGAGTTTACAACGATGGGCTGTTTTTCCAGGATCAGGTTGGGAAGCTGGTCCCGCAGGTCCAGATAGCCCCTGTTTCCGGTCAGGGTAAGATATTCGCCGTTCCGGGAGATGAAATAAAAATCCGTGAAATTGCTCTCCTCCCGCGCCTGGTCTACATAGGCGAGGACCTCCTCGTCACTTTCCGCTTTCTCCAGATAGGGCACCCACATCCGCATCCGGCTCCAGTTGACCGAGACCAGATTATATAATTGCTGGTTTGCCTGATGAAAAATCTCCGTCAGGTGGGCGGTGCTCTCCTCGTAAATCGTCTGGGAGACAAAGTCAAAGTAGGCAGAACCCGCCCAGATTACCCCTGCGACCAACACAAGGGACAGCAGCAAAGCTGTCAATCGTTTTTTCACCGCATTACCCTCCTCTCGGCTTTCTTTCGCCCTGTCATTACCCCTGAAGTATGGTCACATACTCGGTAGGCTCCAGGAACTGTTTCGTTTTCTCCAGTGCCTCCTGCATACACTCCTGACTGGAGTAATCGTCCACCAGATAGGCCTGCCGCTTTTCCTTCAGGTCTGCAGGCATGGGGCAGTTACAGAAGTTCTCATGCTCCAGGAAGGTGTCCGCACCTACCAGCATCAGGTTGTAGGTGGCATTCTCATCCAGAGGTTCCCCGTTCACGGTCACTTTCTCCAGACGGAACTTGCCCCGCTCGTACTCGGTGACGGTGTACTCCAGACCGCTGGTGACGGGCATCAGATTGCGGTGCCGGATGGGATTGGAGCCGTCCTCCTTCACATTCACCAGCCAGTCCATGAACCGCCAGACCTCCTCGCCGGTGTACTCGCCCAGATAGACGGAGTTGCGGGCGGTGAGCACCCACTTGGCCTGCTGGAGGGTGTAGTCCCCGGCATAGATGGAGGTGCTGGCTGTGGGAGAATAGCCAATGGCGATATCGGCTCCCATGGAGGAGCGGATGGTGTTCATCAAAGAGGAGGCCGCGGCGCTGCCGTGGTCGGTGAATTCGTTGGAATAGGCGCTCTCCTGCGTGAACATGACCTGCGCCGCATCCGGGTTCTTATAGTCGGTGATCTGTGCGTCGAATGCGTTGTAGGCGGCCTTCGCGTCATATTCGCCCGTCATCATCCTGTGACCCACATCCCGAGAGATGGCAAACACCTCCGTGGAGGCCAGACGCATATACAGGTGGTTGCTGGCGATGCAGTCCTGCACATACCGGAGGGCAGGACTGGAGGTGATATTCACTTCCTTGTTGTAGGACAGCACGGAGGTACCGGCGGCAACATGCTTTTGTCCTTCCTCGCTGAAAAGGGCTGACAGCACTTCCATCACGGCTGCCCGCTTGGCCTCGTCCTGTTCCACGGTTTTGGACACGGCCAGCTGGCACATGGGATAGGTCAGCAGCCAGTTGTCCTGCTCGGTTTCTCCGAAATAGGGCAGGATCACGCTGTTGATCCCCCGCTCCTGCGTGATGTCGTCTGCCAGAGCCGCCGTGTTGCGCACCATAGCGGTCTTTCCCTGGAAATAAGGTTCCATCGTGACAGAAAACTGCCTCTCCTCGTCGCCGGGCTGGAAACGGACATCCTTTAAGAACTGCTCGTACTTTTCAAAGACCTTCGGCCAGACCGTATCGTCCAGACCCACCTGGTGATCTTCCGTTTCACTCTCATATTTCATGCGCCACTGGGTACCCTCCAGGCTCATCAGCTCCGGGATGGCGCAGCCCTGCATGGTCTCCAGGCAGGTATAGTCGTAGTTCCAGTCGCTCTGGAAGCCCTTGATGCCCACGGCCTCAAAGGCGTCAATGGCGGCCACGAACTCGGCATAGTTGGTGGGCAGGGGGATGTTGTACTGGTCAAACAGATCCTTGTTGGCCATGATGCAGTCCACCTCGGCGCACATGGGCAGCCAGCGGATGGCACCGTTGGTTTCCCGGTTGACCTCTAAGTAGCTGGAGTAGAAGGTCCCCGCCACCTCGGTCTGGCTCAGGTCCATCAGATGCTCAGCCAGAGGAGCCGCGTCGTTCAGGGAAAACCGGCGGCAGGTGATGATGTCCGGGATCTCCTCTCCCCGGGACAGCAGGTCCTTGTAATATTCTATGGTGTTGAAGCTCTGGATAAAGGTAAACTCGATCTCGGGGAACTTCTCCTCCAGCCAAGGAGACAGTTCCTTGAGCATGGAGCGGTCCCACATATACATGGAGATCGAGATTTTATCATCCGGTTTCTTACTGCCGGCGCTTTGCTGCCCTCCGCAGCCTGTCAGCATCGCCGCCGTCATAACAACAGCAAGCAGCAAAGAGATCCGTCTTTTCTTTTTCATTTGTGTTCTCCCTCTCATGATTTTTCTGTTAAAAAAATCTTGTACCAGTTCAGAGCATTCTCTCTGTTCTTACAGGAATTTTGCCAGGCTCCTCAGCAGGCGGGCGGAATTTGTGGGCTTTACAAGGAAATCATCCATCCCGATTACAGCCGCCCGTTCCCGATTCTCCGCAACTGCGTTTGCCGTAAGGGCGATAATGGGAATGTTTGCCCGGATTCGGTTCGGGAGCTTTCGGATATTTACGGTTGCCTCATAACCGTCCATCACCGGCATCTCAATATCCATCAAAATGAATTGATAATACCCCGGCTCATGTTCTTTCACCGCGGCAACTGCTTTACTTCCGTTATCAGCCTCTTCAAAAAGCAGCCCGTGATCCAAAAGCACTTCCGCAAGAATCTCACGGTTTAATTCATTGTCATCAACAAGCAGAACCCGTTTCCCCTGCAATTGCTCAATTTGCACAGGTTCGATCTCGTCAGCTTCGTCATGGAATGACTCCCCAAGTGCAAAGGAAATGGTTCTTTCCATATTGCCATGGACAACGCCGAGTTTATCCAAATACAAATCCACCTGGGATCTGTGTCTCCGGCAAATCTCTGCATAACCAACTGCACTGTTCAGTTCCGTTCGCAGCTCCCTTAACGACTTTTTGCGGAACTCATCAACTTTGCTGGCGGCTTCCAGTTTCTTTTCCAGAACGCCCATTCTTTCGACAATCTGCTTATGGTTTTCCTGGGAACTAAAGCGATGTCCATCCGGGAATTGAAATTGTAGTTCAACCTCAACGCCTAAAACATCAAGGCATTTTTGAAGTTCCTCAAAAGTCATACTCTCTTTGGATAGTTTTCTATACAGAGAGGAGGGGTACAGCCCTATACGCTTTGCCAATTCTGCTTTGGAAATCCCCATCTGAGAACAGATACCATTAATTATTTCTGTCGTATTCATACTATAATCCCACCTGATCTAACCCAATAATAACGTTTTATGCATCATAACGTTTTTGTTACGTATAATCAATAGCAAATAGAAAGAATTTAAGATACAAAACATCCAAAGAACATGAAATAAATCTTTGGAACAAAAAAGAAGGGGCATATCAAAGCCCCTTCATGAAACCTCCTGCGAATTCTTTAATTGACCTACCAGATACGGAATAATATAGATCAGGTTCGGCTTTCCCAGTCCCTGCCGCTTTCTCTCAATGAGACCGACCTTTTCCTCCAGATCCGAGAGCAACTGGATCGCTTTCTTGTTTCCGCAGTTCATGTCCGCCATGATTTCTTCAATCGTGCAGATGATATACACGCGGCCCTGTTCATCGATCCATCCGTTTTTCGCAGAGAGGGGAACGCGGTCCAGTAAGATGCCATACAAAGTTTTCGCCTCAGCAGACAGATATTTGAACCGGTCATTCGTAAAAAGCACCTTGGGAACCCGGTAGAAGGCAAACTGTTCTGCCTGAGGTCCATAGAAATAATCAAACACTCATAGTCACCACCTGCTTTCAGGAGAATTTATCGCGCTTCAGAGGCTTTTTGCGAAACACATCCTTATCCTTACCGTAGGGACACCTGGTGAACTGGCACCGGTGATACTTGAAATCCGGGCGATAGTAGAGGCAGTGAGCGCAGCTTCCGGGTATCGTATTTCAGATTTCTGCGGCGATAGGAGTGATTTATCACAGATTTACACCCAGATACACCGGTGAACACGGAAACATGCGCCATTTTTAGCGGAATCACCAGTTCAGGGCGTTTTTCCTTATTAGATAAAAGCCCTGTTTCTTTAGCACTTTATCAACGAAGCCTCTTTTTTATTAGAAGAAACGCGGAAGATTTCGTGAAAAATCTTCCGCGATAGTGCGCTGGCGTCCCTGACTGGATTCGAACCAGCGGCCTTCCGCTTAGGAGGCGGACGCTCTATCCTGCTGAGCTACAGAGACGTATTAGATTATTTTTAGCTTGCTGAGATGTTTTCGCAAGCCGATGCATGGCAACAAGAAGAGCCAAGGAAGTCAATCTGGAAGAGACCAGAGAGTACTACCAGGATTCTTACAAGCCAAGTGATATAATAACAGAAAACGCTGAAATATCAAGGTTTTCCGGTACCATCAAAAGAAGAAAAGGCGTGAAGCGCGGCAAGCAATTTCTTAATTGCTGCCGCGCGATCGCCCACCCTCTGGGTGGGTGATCGCGCGCGAATTTTTAAGTGGCAAGGCCGAAAACGCGGCGAAACAAAATCCCAATTGGCGCGTGTTGCACCGCAAAATTTATTAGAAATCAGGCTAAAAAATTGGCCAACGGATTCGAACTCAGAACCCAAAATAAACAATTGATCATACCGCCAATTTTAGAAAAAGTGGGCAAAAATGCCCCAAAATCATGCCCAAAAAGAGGACAATTTTTTAAAAATGGCGGATGATAGCATCCTTCTTAGGAGGCGGACGCTCTATCCAGCTGAGCTACGCAAACGTGCTATGTAATTTATAAAACACTTAATATTAACATATCCATGAGAGACTTTCAATCGCCATCACTTATACAGCTTCACGTGCGCGTACACGCGGCCTTTTTTTGTGGTATTTCCGGTGCCGGTGAAGATGAACTTGCCGTGGCCGCGGACGGAGATGCGTTCGTCCGGCTTCAGGATGTAGCTGGTGTCGGTGACGGTGCGGCCGTCGATGAAGACGTTCTCTGCGGTGATCAGCTCCTGCGCTTTCGTGCGGCTCAGGCGGTAAACCATCGCGAGTACGGCGTCGAGGCGCTCGGAGGCGACGGAGCCGGACAGCTCCTCCCACGCGGGTTCGAGGGTGCAGGCGGACGGCGGCACGACCTCGCAACTCACCGAGGTGTGCTTCACGCGGGTGAATTCGCGGGCGATGATGTCGGCCATATCACTGAGCACGAAGATGAAGGCCTCGGCGTCCCCACAAAGGATGTCGCCGATCTGGTCGCGCTCGATGCCCATGTTCATGAGGGCCCCGAGGTAGTCACGGTGCGTGAGCGCATCCGTGAACTTCCGATTCAGCGGCGTCACATGGAGGCAGCGGATGACATCCCCCTGTGCCGGCTCTTCGGCGAGGAAGCTCTCCTCTGTCATGTAGTCCGGGAGGAACACGACGACGTTCCGGTCGGCATCTGCACGCCCGCCGAAGATAAGGTACGGCACACCATTCACCGCGTGCACCTTGCTGCTGATGCCCTGCTTCCGGAGAATCGCATGAAACTGCGCGAGCTCGGACGCCGCAAGGAAGCATGTATGCGTGAGATAGTTGCTGATATAGGCTTTTTCAGAGAGATCGCGGATGCGGCCCTCGAGAAGTGCATTCTGGTCCATAAATCTTTCTCTGTTTTACTGTACGTGAGGCCAATGCTGTCGGCAGGAAGCACATACCTTCGCGGGAAATCGCCGGCTGCGGGCGGGTTCCATGTATCCGGCCGGAAGCATTGGCCCGGGCATGCGCGGGCGAAATCACTGCAGGTAGACTTTGTACCGCTGCAGCAGCTCCTGGTTCATGTCGACCGTCATGTGGATGCCGTCGTCTTCGTAGCTCGTTTTGTGCACGCGGGCGCGCTCCTGGAGGTCGTGCTCGACCTGGCCGGCGGTGTACGGGATGATGAGGTCCATCGTGATGTAGCCGGCGAAGAGCTTCTCTTCGATCTTCTCGAGGAGGAGGTCGAGGCCCAGGCGGCCTGCGGCGGAGATGTAGATCTTATCGCCGCGGTCGATCGGGAGCTCCGAGAGCGGGTACTTCCGGTCAGCCTTATTCATGACGTAGATGACCGGGATGGCGCCGGCACCGAGCTCTTTCAGGGTGCGGGTGGTGACGTCCATGTGCATCTGGTAGTTCGGGTCCGAGCAGTCGACCACCTCGAGGATCAGGTCGGCATTGACCGCCTCCTCGAGCGTCGAGCGGAAGGCGTCGACGAGATCGTGCGGGAGGTCGTTGATGAAGCCGACGGTGTCGGACAGGAGGAAGTCGCGATGGCTGCCCGGAGTGATCTTCCGAACGGTGGTATCGAGGGTCGCGAAGAGCATGTCCTTCACCATGACTTCCTTTTCCTCGTCCGGACAGCAGGCCTCGAGGAGCCGGTTCATGAGCGTCGACTTGCCGGCGTTCGTGTAGCCGACGAGCGCGACCTGCGGAATGCCGGAGGCCTGGCGCTTGCGGCGCTGCGTGTCGCGGTTTTTCGTGATCTCTCGAAGCTGCTTTCGGAGCTCTGACATGTCCTTCTCGATGCGGCGACGGTCGAGCTCGATCTGGGTCTCACCGGCACCCTTGTTCGACATCGAGCCGCCGGTGCCGCCTTGTCGGCTCAGGTTCTGACGGAGACCGACGAGACGCGGAAGCATGTACTGCAGCTTCGCGTAGTCGACCTGTAGCTTCGCTTCCTTCGTGCGGGCGCGGTCCGCGAAGATGTTGAGGATCAGGTTCGTACGGTCAATGACTTCGACCTCCAGGTCATGTGCGAGATTCGCAAGCTGTGACGGCGAGAGCTGGTTATTGACGACCACGAGGTCTGCGTCGAGCTCGAAGACGAGCCCCTTCAGCTCCTGAACCTTGCCGGAGCCGATGTAGCAGGCGGCGTCCTGCGAAGCGAGGTTCTGCGTGACATCTGCCACGACCTCGAGCCCCTCCGCCTCGGCGAGGCCTGCGAGCTCTTCCATGGAGACCTCGAAGCCGTCGCCGCCGAGGCAGACGCCGACCAGGATGGTCTTTCTTCGCTTGATATTCTGATCTGTTTCGAACATGTAAATCACTCCTCTATCTCGGATGAATGTATGTGCTGATGCTGGCCGGCGTGCGGCGTGGGTATGCTGTTTTATGATTTCGTGAACTGACGCGCGACGCCACTCGCCACGAGGAACGCCAGCATTGCCCCGACGAAGGTGGAGGCGATGCGCAGTGCGCAGTCGGAGAAGAAGCCCTCCGGCAGCATGTTGATCATACGGCTCTCGCGCGGGTCAAACATCCAGTTTCCTTGACTGAAGAAGATTTCGTGGAAGGCCGTGAAGACCCGCGTGAAGTCGATCATGGCGAGGAACGCGATGACGGCGACGAGCCCGAGGATCAGCAGGCAGGCACGGATAAAGCCTCGACTCAGGTACCCGAGCGCGCCACGCGGACCAGCGACCACGATCAGGAAGCCGGCGATGGCGATGCAGCTGAGGATCGCGAGGGAGCGGACGACGAGGCATATCACGAAGAGCTGCCGGACATCCGCCATGTGCGATTTCTCGTTTTCGTTGTAGAACTCGGTCGTCCCGCCGTTGATGGTCGTTTCGACGATGAGATTCTCACGGTCGCCCCGCAGGTACACCATCGTCTGGTGCATGACGTCGCAGAGGTCGTCCATCGTCATCTCGTCGCCCATCCAGGCCTGCATATCGTCGAGGACCTGGTAGTGCTCGAACTCATCACGATAGAAGTTCGGCGTCCAGTAGGTGACCGCCTCGAAGCTCGTGACAAAGGTGATGAAGATGAGAAGCACGGCAAACACGATGCCGAGAAAGCCACGTAAATGATGACGCATAAGATGCCTCCGATTGATTTCAGATTTGCTGCCTACTAGTGTAGCATGATTTCGAGAGGGACGACAGCTTCCTTCTATAAATCAATCGCAGATCGAGCGGAGGGCAGCTCTTCTGAAAACAGGATGTTATATATCAGCCCTGTGCGGCAGTGGTCTCTTCCGCAGCCTCTGCAGTGGTTTCGTCCGCTACCGTCGTTTCAGCGGCGGCCTCGGTCGCTGCTGCGCTGGTCTCGGTGGTCTCCACGACCTTCACCTGCGTCTGTACGTAGTCGAGGACAGCCTTGTTCACCGCCTCGTCCTTCACCGCATCGCCGCCGTACTGCTCGATGAGCTGGATCTTGTTGAGCTCCTTGCCGGCGAGGCCGCTGAGCTCTACTGCGAGCTCGTCGATCAGCTGATCGCTGGACTTGATGCCCTGCTCGTTCGCGATGGCCGCAACGACCATTCTCTGCTTCGCATAATCGGTCGCATAGCCGGCGATCTCCGTCTTGAAATCATCGACGCTCATGCCGTACATGTTCAGCATATCCGCGAGGCTGTAGCCGTACTGCTTCGCGGACGATACCTCCTGCGAAATCACATAGTCCTCTGCGTACGTCTGCATCGCATCCGAGACGGTGATCTCCGAGGTATCCACGATCTGCTGCAGCGCATCCTGCTGGATCGTGTTGTTGTACTGATAGTCGACCTGCGCCTGAAGAAGCGCCTGCTGCTCTACGCGGAAGGAAGCCACATCGGATGCCTTGGAACCCATGTCCTCCGCATGCTCCTTCACCCACTGATCGGTGAGCTCTGGCATGGTGGAAACCTTATTCACCGTGACGTCAAACACCGCCGGCTTGCCAGCGAGGTCCGGATTGTTCGGATAGGACTCCGGGAAGGTCACATTGACCTCGAGCTTCTCGCCCTTCTTCGCGCCGATCAGCTGGTCCTCGAAACCATCGATGAAGCTGCCGGAGCCGAGTACGAGATCGTAGCTGGTGCCTGAACCACCATCAAATGCCTCGCCGTTCATTTTTCCGACGAAGTCAATGTTTACAGTATCGCCTTCCTTCGCTGCGTCCTCGGTCTCCTTGAGGTAGTTCTTGCGAAGGTAGTCGATCTGGGAATTCACCATGTCCTCATCGACGGTCAGCTTCGGGCTGGTCTCGACGGTGATGCTCGAGAGGTCGCAGAGCTTCACGGTACCCATGTCACTGAACTTCGGAAGCTCCGGTACCTCGGTCGCCTCGAGGGCCTGGATCTCCGGATCATCCGCGCTGAGCTGAGAAGCGGTCGCGGTATCGGATGCACTTGCGTCCGTTGCCTCGGCTGCAGCGGCGGTGGTCGCCTCCGGGGTCTTGTTCGATGAGCCGCACGCCGCGAGCGCCATCACACTTACCGCCACAGCGGCAGTCAGAATCAGTCTGTTCTTCTTCATAATTTTCTCCTCAGTTCTAGATTTTATTACATAAGCATTCAGTGCGGGTCCCCGGCTTAGATTGAACCGGTCCCGGAGTACTGTGCCTCCGTAGCCGGCCCGCCGGGGACCTGGTATGCGCTGTCATTGAATTACTTATTAAACGCCTTAAACGCCTTATAGGTGTAGTACACGTCGAGCTTCGAGGTGATCTCGAACGGTGCGTGCATCGCGAGTACCGGCACACCGAGGTCCACGGTATCGACGTCCATGTTGGCGATGAACATCGCCACGGTTCCGCCACCGCCGAGGTCCACACGGCCGAGCTCGCCGATCTGCCACATCACATTCTCATCATCCATGTATTTGATGACGCGCTGCATGGTCTCCGCAGACGCATCGTTGGAGCCGGACTTGCCACGGGAGCCGGTGTACTTCGTGAGGACCGGTCCACGGTTCATGTAGGAAGCATTGTTCGCCTCGAACGCATCTGGGAAGGTCGGATCGAAGGCAGCATTGACATCTGCCGACAGACACAGCGATGCACGCAGCACATCGCGCACGCGCTCACCCTCAGCCTCTGCGAGGTCCTCCATATAGTGAAGCAGCATATCGCCGGACATACCGGTGTTTCCGACCGAACCGATCTCCTCCTTATCGACGAGGGCGGTCACGGTGGTGTACTCCGGCTTCTTCGTTTCGAGCTCAGCCATCAGTGCGGTGTACGCACAGACCTTGTCATCCTGGCCATAGGCACCGACCATGGAGCGGTCGAAGCCGATATCGACGGCATGCTGTGCCGGTACCATCGTGAGCTCGGCACGCAGGAAGTCCGCCTCGGTGATGCCATACATCTCGTGGAGGATCGACAGCACCTTCAGCTTGAACGCCTGCTTCACTTCCGGATCAGCGATCGGTGTCGAGCCGAGCAGCACATTCAGCTCCTCGCCCTTGATGCCATCCGCGAGGGTGCGCTTCACCTGCTCCTGCGCGAGGTGCGGCAGAAGGTCGGATACGACGAAGACCGGATCCCCCGGCTTCTCACCGAGATCGAGGTCGATGGCACGACCGTCACGCAGCATCACACGACCGTGCAGTGCGAGCGGGGTCACCGCCCACTGATACTTCTTGATGCCACCATAGTAGTGCGTCTTGAAGAACGCAAGCTCTTCCTTCTCATAGAGTGGATTCGGCTTCAGGTCGAGACGCGGGCTGTCGATGTGGGCGATGTTGAAGTGCACACCCTCATCGAGCGGACGCTTACCGATGGTGGTCAGGATGATGCTCTTGCCACGGTTATCGAAATATACCTTGTCACCGGTCTTATACTTCTTCGAACGCTCGAATGGCTTGTAGCCGTTCTCCTCTGCCATCCGGATCGTCTCACGTACGGCCTCACGCTCGATCTTCGCATGATCGAGGAACTCCTTGTAGCCCTCGCAGAACGCCATGGCCTTCTCCACGTCCTCCGGACGCTCCATGCCGATGTTCTGAATCTTATAACAGAGCTTTTCCTCAAGCTTCTGTCCTTCTGTCTTCGCCATAATATATCCTCCTTTAAAGCAGCCTCCTCATTTTATCGGCTGTCTGTGTTATTTCTGTGAAATCAGTTCACGCTGCCCATATCCGTGAGCGGCCAGTACTTGAAGTATACCTTCGCCACCATCTTGTCGCGGGAGACCATGTTGTACTCACCCCAGTAGCGGGCATCGAGTGAGTTGTTCCGGTTATCCCCGAGCATGTAATAGCTGCCCTCCGGCACCGTCACATCCACCGCCGGGAACTGCTGCCCGTCGACGATCATCGGCTCCGGCAGATAGGTCTCCGTGATGGCCTCACCGTTCACATAGACCGTACCGATCGGCACCTCTACGCTTGAGCCGTCTGCGTTCTTCCCGATCCTGATGTTGTGGAACTCGGACGCATCCGCGGTCCCGGTCTGCCGGATCTCGATGTGATCCCCTGGCATACCGATGACACGCTTCACATAGTATACGACGGAGTTCTTCTTATCCTCGCGCCCACAGTTCGGGCATACACCCTCGTCTGTCTCCCGGTAGCTCTGCCCGCAGCCCTTGCACTTGTACCCATAGACGAAGATGGCAATGTCTCCACGTTCCACCTCCCCGAAGGTATACTTCAGCCTGGAGCCGAAGACGCGCGCCCCGGCCATGATCGTGTCCTGCATGGAGCCCGTCGGGATGGTCGAGTTCGCGATGATGAAGTTGTTGAGACAGAACGCCAGCACCGCCGCCACCGCGATGACCTTCACCCAGTCGATGATCTCTCCGAGCAGCGTCGTCGGCTGCTCTCCGTCATCGGACTTCTTTGGTCTCCGCTTCTTTCCACCAGCTGTCCGAACACGTGGGGATGCTCCATCTGCCTGTCCGGAATCGCTGCTCACCTGGGCTGCACCCTGATCGCCGGCATTGTCCCCGGACACCGATGTGGAATTCTCAGCCTTCCCCTCGTCGGAAGCAGACACGTTATCCACATGATGCCCATCGCTGTCCACGACATCGAAAAATTTATTGTCCATACTTTTTTCTCCTGTTCTACTATGTCTGTACTTACATTTACTACGTTTTTCCAGACCCTACTATTCTAACAGATAGCTCGAAAAAGTATAGATTCCACACTTGTCCTTCATCTTTTTTTAAGACTAGCGTTACAGTTCAGGCAGGAGCCCCGGAGGAGTGGCAATGGAGGCCATACGGAGAGACCGTGTGAAATCAAGCCGGGTCCCCTTAGCGGCACTTGGTGTTATCTCTCCTTGGAACCCTCTAGCAACGCTGAGTTTTCATCAAGAAAACTCAGCGATTGCAGAGGGCCTAGTGCCGCTTAGGGTCCCCGGCTTAGATTGAACCGGTCTCGGAGTACTGTGCCTCCGTTGCTGCCCCTCCGGGGCTCCTGTCCAGACTATAACCAGACTATAAAAAGAGGGCAGCCGGAGCCTGCGCCCTGACTGCCCTGTATGAATGGTAAAGATTGATATTAAAGCTGAGGACCAGCTGCAACGAGTGCCTTACCAGCCTCGTTACCCTCGTACTTGACGAAGTTCTTCTGGAATCTCTGTGCGAGATCCTTTGCCTTCTCCTCCCACTCAGATGCATTTGCATAGGTGTCGCGAGGATCGAGGATTGCTGGATCTACGCCTGGAAGCTCGGTCGGAACCTCGAAATCGAAGAACGGGATCTTCTTGGTCGGAGCCTTGGCAACATCGCCATTCTGGATAGCGGTGATGATTCCACGAGTATCCTTGATGGAGATTCTCTTGCCGGTGCCGTTCCAACCGGTGTTTACGAGGTAAGCCTTTGCGCCGGACTTCTCCATTCTCTTTACGAGCTCCTCAGCATACTTTGTAGGATGAAGCTCGAGGAATGCCTGACCGAAGCAAGCAGAGAAGGTCGGTGTCGGCTCCGTGATACCACGCTCTGTACCAGCAAGCTTTGCTGTGAATCCGCTCAGGAAGTAGTACTTGGTCTGCTCCGGAGTAAGGATGGATACTGGTGGCAGTACGCCGAATGCATCTGCAGAAAGGAAGATTACGTTCTCTGCTGCAGGACCGTGAGAGATCGGCTTAACGATCTTCTCGATGTGGTCGATCGGGTAAGATACACGAGTGTTCTCGGTTACGGACTTGTCGTTGAAGTCAAGCTTGCCCGTCTTCTCATCTACGGTTACGTTCTCGAGAAGAGCGTCTCTTCTGATCGCGCCATAGATATCCGGCTCTGCGTCCTTATCAAGGTTGATAACCTTTGCGTAGCAGCCGCCCTCGAAGTTGAATACGCCGTTGTCATCCCAGCCGTGCTCGTCATCACCGATGAGGAGTCTGGTAGGATCGGTGGAAAGGGTGGTCTTACCTGTTCCGGACAGACCGAAGAATACGCAGGTGTGCTCGCCGTTGAAATCGGTGTTTGCAGAGCAGTGCATGGAAGCGATGCCCTTCAGCGGGAGGTAGTAGTTCATCATAGAGAACATACCCTTCTTCATCTCTCCGCCGTACCAGGTGTTTACGATAACCTGCTCGTGGCTGGTGATGTTGAAGACAACCGCAGTCTCGCTGTGGAGACCGAGCTCCTTCCAGTTCTCAACCTTCGCCTTGGATGCGTTGTAAACAACGAAATCCGGCTCGAAGTTTGCCTCTTCCTCAGCGGTCGGACGGATGAACATGTTCTTTACGAAGTGAGCCTGCCAAGCAACCTCCATGATGAAACGAACAGCCATACGAGTGTCCTTGTTGGCACCGCAGAAGCCATCGATGACATAAAGCTTCTTGTTGGAAAGCTCCTTCTGAGCGATCTCCTTCACAGCGGCCCATGCTTCCTTGGAAGCCGGATGGTTATCATTCTTATACTCGTCAGAAGTCCACCATACCGTGTCCTTGGAGTTCTCATCCATGACGATGAACTTATCCTTAGGAGAACGACCGGTGTACACACCAGTGAATACATCTACAGCGCCGAGCTCGGTCTCGAAGCCCTTCTCATAGCCTGTAAGACCTTCCTTGGTCTCCTCTGCGAACAGCTCCTCGTATGATGGATTGTATACGATTTCTGTTGTGTCAGTAATGCCATACTTCGTTAAATCAATCTTTGCCATTCTGTTTAACCTCTTTCTCTTCTCTGGTTACCAGTCAGCGGAATCCCTTGGGGATCTTCCGAACGCTTCTGACCTCTCTCTGATATTTTCAGAAAGCATCGGACGCTGCCGAAAGCGGTGGATTCCTCTATCCTCGAGCAAAAAAGCGCTTACATTTTTCGCTCGTTAATTATTATACACGATATTGTTTCTTTGTCGATACAATTAATTTAATTTTTAACAAAGTTTTACTTAATATCCATGCGATGACCGTGCGCAGCACGGAGCGGCGCATGGATGCCCCCGGGCGGCGAGGCCGTTTTGCCACGAAGTCGGCAAAATCAAGCGACGATGCCCGCGCCGAAGGCGCATATAATGGCATCGTCTCCTTATATCCATGAGATGACCGTGCGCAGCACGGAGCGGCGCATGGATGCCCCCGGGCGGCGCATAAAAACAGAGGCGCCCGCAGGCGCCTCCTTAGTAAGATCTGTTATTTCTTCACCGGGTTCGAAACCTTCACCATGTGGTCGTACCAATTTCCCTTCTTGCCGATGAGGGCGAGCGGGAATTCTTCGTCGAGGGCCGGGACCGGAATGTCGAAGCCGTTTACGACTTCTTCCGTGCCGTCCGAGTACTTCACGGTATCCTTCGTCGGCTGGAGAAGCACCGCGCCGTCCTTCTTCGCATCCTCCGCGCTTCCCGGGAAGAGGTTCAGGATGTTCTCGGAAGCGAGGCTTACATGGATCGTCATCTGCCCGTCCTTCACGGTGAGTACACCCTTACCGTCCTCCGCTTCATTCACGTGGAACATGCTGCTGTCCGTGGTGAAGTCTGCCGCGTAGGTACCATCCTCGAGGGCGTCTGCATTGGCCTCAGAGGTACTGTCGGAAGACGTCGTACCGGTCGGTGCACCAATCACGGCGGCGGTGTGCTCGACGTAGATCTGCTCGATGGCCGGGATGCCGCCGAGACCGCCGATCTGGCAGGTCACCGTATCGAAGGCGCCGGATGCGAGGAACTGGCTCTTCCAGGAGTCGTCATCGTCACCGGCCATGTCGTTGTTTGCGTGGTCACCGGCTACGACCATGAGCGGACGAAGCACGACCTTTTTATAACCCGCTTCCTTGATGCGCTCGATCACGGCTTCGCAGGCGGTCTCTGCCGGCTTTCCTTCGACGGTGCCGATGTAGACGTTCCCATACGCAAGCTCCTCCATCTGGGTCTGCATCTGCGTGTAGGTCACCGCGGCTGCGTGGCTCGTGCCGTGGCCCATGAAAACGAAGGCGGTGCTGTCCTTCGCTGCATCCTCGAGGCTCTCATAA
Source organism: Oribacterium sp. P9 (assembly GCF_046365365.1). Taxonomy (NCBI): domain Bacteria; kingdom Bacillati; phylum Bacillota; class Clostridia; order Lachnospirales; family Lachnospiraceae; genus Oribacterium; species Oribacterium sp. P9. The sequence goes on from NZ_JBKEIS010000012.1 coordinate 34,525, forward strand.
CCGGCGGCCTTCACTGCCTCGGCAGTCAGCGCCTCGGCGACGGCCTTCTTGTCGGCGTTGGTCGTGGAGCCATCCTGTCCGACCTCCCCGAGCAGCGGCTCGGCGATCTCGATGGTCTCGATTTTATCCTTATAGGACTCAGCGGCCGCACAGAGCTCGTCGTACTCCGCGCCGTGCATGAGGTGCGTCGGCTGGATCACGAGATGCTTGACGCCGTTGTCGACCGCACGCTGCAGCGCCTGGTCCATGTTGTCGATCTTCTCGCCATCACGCGCCTGGACGTGATTGATGATGATCTGCGCAGTGAAGGCACGACGCACCGACCAGTCCGGATACGCTGCCTGCAGCGCCTTCTCAATGCCTCCGATGTCCTGCGCACGGCTGTCGTTGAAGGAGGTACCGAAGCTCACGACGAGAAGCTCCTTCTCGCCGATACCGTCCTCGTTCAGCGGATCGTCCTTGCTGGCATCCCCGGTGTCGCGGCCGAAATAATCCGGATCGGCCTCCTCACCCTCGACGAGCGCCTTCTGCACATCTGTCAGCTGGTCCCAGGCTTCCTTCGCCTCCGCGCACTGCGCATCGGTATCCTCGGTCCGCTCCTGTACATAGATCACATCGATCAGCGACGCCACATGATCTGCGGCTGCCTGATCCGCCTCCGCACTGTCCTCCGTCGCCGCCTCGGTTGTGGCCGCCACGGTCGTGGCCGCTGCCGTCGTCTCCGCCGGCTTCGACTGACCACAGGCCGACAGCGACGCCGCCATCAGTAACATCAGCATCGTATACTTCGATTTTCTCATATGGTTTCTCCTCCTGTTGTTATTCACTTATATTCTGTTTTATGTATCTTTTACCATTTTGATAAGGAAACGCTAACAGCATACCACAGATATTCTCTTTTCTGCTATACTATACGAAATTGTTTGAGCAGAAAGGAGGCCCGATGGACCGCACGATCTTTCATATCGATGTCAACTCCGCGTTTCTCAGCTGGTCCGCGGTGAAGCGCCTCCGCGAGGATCCGACGGCGATCGACCTCCGCACGATCCCGTCCGCGGTCGGCGGCGACGTAAAAACCCGCCACGGCATCATCACGGCGCGCTCCCTCCCGGCAAAGCGTTACGGCATCCGGACGGCGATGCCCGTGGTGAAGGCCCTCGAGCTCTGCCCCTCCCTTGTCCTCGTGCCCTCTGACTTCGAGACCTACCGCGCGTACTCCGCGGCCTTCATCGAGATTCTGCACAAGTATGCCCCGGTCGTCGAGCAGCTCTCCATCGATGAAGCCTTCCTCGACATGACCGGCACCGAGCAGTCAATCCGAAGCGCCATCTTCGAGCAGATCGTCGCTGGGACACTGACGGGCGAGAAGGCCACCCGGCTCCGGTCGTTTGCATTCCCCATGAATGCCGCGGTGCTCCTGAAGGACGAGATCCGCGACACCCTCGGCTTCACAGTCAATGTCGGTATCTCGAGCAACACGCTCCTCGCGAAGATGGCCTCCGACCTCGAGAAGCCGGATAAGATCCACACGCTCTACCCGTCCGAGATCGAGACGAAGATGTGGCCGCTTCCGATCGGTGACCTCTACGGCTGTGGCAGTAAGACGGCAGAAAAGCTCCGGCGCATCGGCATCCATACGATCGGCGACGCCGCCCGCCTCGACCCGACGATTCTCACCGGTCTTCTGGGCGCCAATGCAGGCAGCTATATTCATGCGGCCGCCCATGGCATCTCGACGCGCGCCGTATCTTCCGTGCAGGAGGAGGCGAAAAGCATCTCGAACGAGATCACGACGACGGTGGATATCGATGAGGATAATCTCGAGACCGAGGGCATGGAGATCATGCGGGCACTCGCGGTGAAGGTCGCGGGGCGGCTCCGGAAGCATGATTTCTACGCCGGCACGGTCGGCTTCTCCGCGAAGACCGATGATTTCAAGCGACGCTCGGTACAGCAGAAGCTGCCGGACCCGACGCAGGATCCGGAGAAGATCCTCTCGGTCGCCGTCGTCCTCATGCATCAGCTGCTCGATGCGCCGGACGGCCTCTTCGGGCAGGGACGGAAGGTTCGCCTGATGGCGATCTTCACCGCGAACCTCGACCATGGCGATTTCCGTCAGATGACGCTCGAGGAGCTCACAGAGAACCGCGCAGAGATCGAGGCAGAGATCCGTGACACGCGCCGGAAGGCCGAGAAGGAACGGAAGCTGCAGGCCCTGTCGAAGACCCTGCAGGAGCGCTTCGGCGCTGGCACCGTGCAGCGCGGGATGAAGCTCGAACCGACGACATCAGCCCATGAAACGTAACAGTTCAGGCAGGTCGACCCGGAGGGTCACCTCTCTGAACTGTTACCATGAAACAACTGGAGGAGAGGAATTTTATGATTAAGATCATCTTTTTTGATATCGATGGCACGCTGCGACCGTTCGAGACCGGACGGGTTCCGGCGTCGACGCAGGCGGCCCTCCGGCGGGCACATGAGGCGGGGATCCTCTGTGCGATCGCGACGGGACGGCACTGGATGGAGATCCGGAACGAGAACCTCACGGAAGGGATGCGCTTCGACGCCTTCGTCACCATGGATGGGGAGTTCTGCTATGTACTGGATCCGAAGAAGGTGGATGCAGCAATCGTGCACGGGGAGCATCTCCGGCACGAGGAGCCGTACCGCTTCGATGTGAAGAACAGCCCGGAGCCGATGGCGTACTTCGATCCGCGGAACGGGCGGGTCGTGCAGCGCATCGAGATCCCGCGTTCGGCGGTGGAGAAGGTGCTGGCACTCTGTGAGGAGCAGCCCTTCGCCTGCCTCTTCGAGGAGGAGCGTGCGATCTACGCAAATATGGTGACGCCGGAGCTGCTTTCGGTGCTGAAGCACATCAACTCAGCGCAGCCGCCGGTGCGACCGGTGCAGGAGGCGCTGGAGAATCCGATCTATATGATGATCCCGATCATGACACTGGATGAGGCGGACGTCATGGAGGCGCGGGTGCCGGAGTGCGAGCTCGTGCGCTGGTCCGACGGCATGAGCTTCGATCTCACGAAGAAGGGCATCTCGAAGGTGTCGGGCATCGATGCGCTCCTCGCGGACTATGGTTTCTCGCTCGAGGAGGCGGCCGCGATCGGTGATGGCTGGAACGATGTCGGGATGATCGAGCACTGCGGGCTCGGCATCGCGATGGGGAACGCGAAGAAGGAGTGCAAGGACGTCGCGGACTACATCTGCCCGTCCATCCTCGAGGATGGCATCGCGGATGCGATCGACTACATCCTGAAGAAAAACGCGCAGAAATGAAAAACAGTGCAGGGCGACGGCCCTGCACTGTTTTTATTTATGGTTCTCCGCAGCCGCACGTGATTCGGCGGCTGCCTTTTCTTTTTTCTGCTTCTCTTTCAGTTCTTTTGCTTCTTTGGACTCGATGGCGGCCTGCTCGTCGATCTGCCCGAGCTGCTCCATCAGTGCCGATTTCTTCTCGAGCTCTTCCTTCTCCTTCGCGCGTCCGAACTGCTCGGAGAGCGTCGGTACATCGGAGAAGAGATTCGTGCCGAGGCCGAGGCGGTTGCCTGCGATATCGACGCCGAGAGCCGCAAGGGTCGTCGGGAAATCATCGAAGGTCGTGAAGTCGCGGCGCTCTGCACGGACGGGCTGGACGGCAGCATTGACATACGCTGTGTAGACGGTCCGTTCGTAATTCTCCGGCACATCGTCACAGAAGTCGTGGTCCATGGTCGGGTGGTCGCCGGAGATGACGATCGTCGTGTCGGCGTACCAGTCCTGCTGCTTACACCAGTCGAGGAAGCTGCTGAGCTGCTTCGATGCGCAGGCGTAGACATTCGCATACTGCTCATCGAAGGTCGTCGGGCAGAGCGGGCAGACATAGCCGTCCGGGAAGTGCGTGTCGACGGTCAGCATCGTGAGGTTGAACGGCTGCTCACTGCTGCTGAGGCGGGTGAGCTCCTCCTGTGCGTACTCGTAGAGCTTCCGGTCCTCGAAGCCCCAGTTGACCCAGTAGTTCGCCGGGAACTTGTGCTGGTTTTTCCAGTAGCTGAAGTCCTTGATGGCATAGCTTCCATGGGTCTGGAAGTAGAGCTTGCGGCCACCGAAGTAGCCGACAGAGCCGAGCATCAGCTCCTGGGTGTAGCCCTGCTTCTCGAGGATGTCACCGATCGTGAGGATGTCCGGGAAGAAGGATTTCTGCGAGTCCATCGCGTTCTGATCGATGGAAATCTTCAGCGGAAGTCCAGAGGTCTGTGCGAACATGGCGCCCATCGTCCAGGTCGCACCCGGCATGGCGTACCCACCGTTGAGGGTGGATGCCGCACCCGAAAAGTCTTCGTGATCCTCGGCGATCTTCGTGAGCTCCGGGATCGTGTTCTGCGGGAAGGCACCGCCGGAGGCCTGGTCGGCGAAGGTCACCTCCGTCGACTCCATGAAGATGTAGATGAGGTTCCGCTTCTTCTCCGGGAAGCAAAGCGTCACGTTCTTCGGGTCGACGTAGTGATCGTCGATGAAGCGGGAGGTCTCGAGCTGCGACTTGATGTAGGTGCCGATGTCGAGGTCGTCCCAGGCATCCACCACGGTGAAGCCGGTGGTGAAGAAGGCGGCGAGCAGTGCGAGCGTCACGAGCTTCCGGTAGTTCTGTTTATGCCGGCAGACGATGAAGATCGCGATGATGACGATCGCGATGATCGCGGCCGGAATCGCACATTTCAGGATATACTCGTGGACCATCGCGGTGCTGGTGCCCTGGAGCGGCGCGAAGAGGTGATACAGGACCTCATCCACGGTGAGCTCCGACCAGGTATTCATCAGCCAGCGCAGGCTGAACAGGAGAAGGGCGGAAAAAAAAGACAGAATCACCGCTGCGATGGTCGTCATATCGAGGACAGCGGTTCTGTGTCTATGGTGAAAACGCTTCATGATAAAGCCTCGGTTAAGGATTGCTGCAGATCAACACCGGAGGACGCGGATCCACGCTGACCTCGATGTTTTTCGGTCAATGTATACATGCGGCACCCGGCCTTTTGTATACTGTTCAAATCGACTTCTAGTGTAGTCATCCCGAAACTTCTTCACAATGTGCAGAAATCTCTAAGATTTTTGCTTTTTACATACTCTTTTCTAAAATTTTACTAAATATAATTGACGGCCTTTCGTGCATTCGTATATAGTTTTAATAATTACGGGCAGCTATACGCGATGCAGGCTCTGTTCTGAAACTTCTGACCGAAGCCTGCGACGTATGGACCGCACTGCAGTAACTGCAGGCGGCGCCCGTATTCACTTATTCTGTTTTTTGTCTCGATGCCTTGCATCAGAAAGGAATATACCGATGGTTTTAAATGATGACGCAGTGCAGTTTGCGAAGCAGTACCCGACGATCACCGAGAATCGTGCGTATCGAAAACTGATGTCCGTGCCTCGTCATGGCAGCACGAACACCTACGATCACTCGGTCCGCGTCGCGAAGATGGCTGCCGCAATCGCACCGCATATCGGTGTCGATCCGGACAGTGCCGCACGTGTAGGTCTTCTGCACGATTTCTGCCTGATTGATTATCATAAGGTGGATAAGACCATCCATGACGGCCGCTGGTACTGCTTCTATCACCCGGAAGACGCGGTAGAAAATGCAGAGAAGGAGGGCTTCTATCTTTCCTATAAGGAGAAGCGTGCGATCTGGAGCCACATGTTCCCTCTCTCCACCTCGATTCCGACCTCCCGTCTCGGCTGTATCCTGACCCTCAGCGACAAGACCGTCGCTGCACAGGAGTCCCTCGCAAACGCCGCCGAAGGATGGGCACTCCTCTGCTACCTGCTGAACCGTGGCCGCCTCCGCGTCGCACGCGTCGTACGTCGCAGCCACTGATCTTCTTCTGTTCGATGTATTTTCTCGTCCCTGTTCAAACGTGGGCAAGTCAAGGTGTTGCTGTCCGCCGAGCCACGAGTGAACAGTAACATTTTCTCGATGAAGAATTTGAATCTCCCGGAGCAATCCGGGAGATTTTTTCTATAAATTATGGTACACTACGCCTATGAATAAATTAATCACCCCACAGGAAACCATCAAAATCATACAGAAGAACGATTTCCGCTTCCAGAAGCGCTTCGGTCAGAACTTCCTGATCGACGAAAACGTGCTCCAGAACATCATTCGGAGCTCGGAAATCACGAAGGACGACTGTGTCCTCGAGATCGGACCAGGCATCGGCACGCTGACCCAGGCACTCGCTGAGGCGGCCGGCCATGTCGTCGCCGTCGAGATCGACGCGAACCTCATTCCGATCCTGCACGAGACCTTACAGGCGTATGACAATGTCTCCATCATCCACAACGATGTACTGAAGCTCGATCTCCACGAGGTCATCGCGACCTACAACCACGGTAATCCGGTAAAGGTCGTCGCGAATCTCCCTTACTACATCACGACCCCGATCATCATGGGCCTCTTCGAGAGCCATGCACCGATCCAGTCGATCACCGTCATGGTGCAGAAGGAGGTCGCCGATCGCATGCAGTCAGGACCAGGTACGAAGGATTACGGTGCCCTCTCCCTCGCCGTGCAGTACTATGCCGAGCCGGATATCATCCAGGAGGTGCCACCGCACTGCTTCATCCCACGCCCGAATGTCGGCTCCGCCGTCATCCGACTGAAGCGCTACACCGAGCCGCCGGTACAGGTCGAGGACGAGCGCTGGATGTTCCAGATCATTAAGGCCGCCTTCGGACAGCGCCGGAAGACACTGCTGAACGCCCTCTCTTCCCTCGCCTCCATCCCGAAGGACGCTACCCGTGAAGCCCTCGCCTCCCTCGGTCTCTCCGAGACCATCCGTGGCGAAGCCCTCACCCTCGCACAGTTCGCCGCACTCGCAGACGCACTGTCGGACTTTCAATCGACATAACGAAAAACCGGAGGCTTTCGCCTCCGGTTTTCTTATGTTTTGTGCGGCACGATCCCGACGAATCGATTTCCATCCTGACGGAACATCGCTTCCGCGTCCTCTCTTCCGACGACATTCTGGCTTCCGCTCATCGGATCCACCAGACGGATATTGAAGGAGTCATAGCTGTAAATCAGATAGCAGCTGTCCTCGAGATACGCGATCAGCGGGTAGCCCTTATTCAGGAAGTAAAGGGCGGAGCTCAGGTCCATGCCATAAGCATTGACCATACTGTAGGTATCATAGGTGTCGATCGTGGTCAGCTTCGAGAGCTTCGTGAGCGGCTCCTCGGCGAGGGCTGTCGCGTTCCGGATCGTCACCATCGTACTCTTATCCACACGATTCCATACGAATTCCCCATCCGCGGTAAGCACATAACCGAAATCATCGTACACGAGCTCATACGCCTCTTCGAGCGTCCGGGTACGGCCCTGGAAATGACCGTGTGCGTAGGCATAGAACATCGGTATCACATTTTTATCCTCCGTGATGTTCAGGTCGATGGAGGAGGCTCGCTCGAGGGAGAGATTTTTCGGTGCCGTGCTCCGCACATGCTTCGTGCCGAGGTCCTTGATCTCGATATACCAGACCTTCTGAAGGATTTTATCCGTGTACGAGCCGACACCACTAAGTCTCGCATCGGTCTGTTCACGATTCGAGATGATGGTGTCCTCGCCGGCAGCCTCATAGTGTCCACCCTCGACCGGACGGATCTTATCGAAGTGAAGGCGGGTTCCGCTCACACGAACGTTCGTAAAGAGCAATCCATCCTTCGCGTAGCTCGTTTTATCGCTGAGATCCGGTCCGACGATATGGATTTCGCTGATCGGAATCTTATGCTTCTCGGTATAGATGCTGGCGTATGCCGGATTGATGATACCGTAGATCAGGTCATCCTGGTTGAAGCCGATCAAACGGAGATAGCCACCACCCTGGATCTCGCTGGACTGATTACTCTCGAGATTTACGAGCGTGATCTTCGCGGCGTGATAGATGTCCTCCGCATCCGGATTCTGGTAAGCGATGTACTGCTGCGTATCCGAGCTTGCGAAGCCCGACTCCTGCAGTCCTGTGGCGATCGTGACGACCTCGAGGCTGTTCGTATCGATGCCGTAGATGCTGCCGCCGTAATAGAGATACAGGAGTCCGTCACCGGACAGGTAGGCGAGCTTCTCGAGATTCCAGCGTATCTGATCATATACCTCCGGGATCGCAATGAAGAAGTTCTCCGTCACTGTATCATTCGAGCTGTCATAGCGGTAGTACAGGATACCATTATATCCCTCATGGCTTCCCCGGTTCACATAACCGTAGACGAGGAAATCCACATCGCCCTTATCCGATACCGACAGGATCTTGATGTCATGCTGATCATAGTTTGCGCGGACGCCATCATCCGTATCCGAGCGGTAGCTGAAGATATTCACCGCATGTCCGCTCTTCGAAGACTGATCGTAGCGCCAGAGCCCCTGATCCGTCTTAAATGCGATATAATGCTCATTTTCCGACTTCTGCACGGCGATATCATCCGTATTTCCGACACCGAGCGTGATCCGCTTGCCCGCGAAATCCTCGCTGTCGCCCTCGAAGATCTGATGTGTCGTCCGGTCGAAGTCCATCATGTAGACCCGCTCCGGATCATTTCGAAAGACGAAGTTATCCTCATTCAGGAAGTGCTTCTCCTCTCCGTTCTCATCCGTCATATACGACTCGTAGCTGATCTGAATCTCGCCCATCATGCCGTCAAATTCCTTGAGCGTCATATAGAATCTTCCCTTCGGCTGCATCCCGGTCTTTCCCCAGATGATCTGGTTGAAGCTCGAGTGCAGATCGACATGTCCGAGACTCGAATTATCCGCCGTATCCTTCGTTTCCAGATAGGTCGTGATATCCTTACTGTTCGTTGAATCGAAGCTGCCCGTCGTAAATCTGAACGCGACATCCTCCATCGATTTCGTGTAATCACGGTCCGTCCAGAGGATACGTGTATAGTAGTTCAGCGTATGGGCACCCGTCTCCAGCGTGATATGCAGAAGATACGCTTGATCCTTATTGATGAGATTCTGAATCGGCAGGACGAGGCTTGCGTTACCGTCGCTCCGGCTGATGTCGGAGACCGTTCCCTTTTCGATGAGATGGCTGAGGTCCAGTGTACGGATCTCGTAGCTGGCTGAAGCCACCATGTTATCGTACTCCTGCACGACGAGCTTCAGCTGACGATCCTGCGGCAGCACCGTGATCATATCGCGGGCTGCCTGCTTTCCCATATCCTGAAGATAGGCATGCATCGGATTCATGAGGTAATCGCCGCTCGAAACATAGGCCACCGGCAGGCTCGGCTCTTCCATCGTGGAGTACACCGTATTCTGCCGCTCCATCGAGTGCCAGGAACGGTAAAAATAGAGGATGAGTGCGATCAGAAATACCGCACCCATCGCCAGGCATTTTTTCAGTTTTTTTCGTGTCTGTTTTTTCACTGCTGCTTTTCTTTCTCTCTATAGCCCAGCGCCTGCTCCAGCGCGAGCTGCTCTTCTGCGCCGAGTTCCACCTCGGTGGTACCGGCATCGACATCCTTTATATATAAGAAGCAGCCCTCTCTCGAGTGCACGGAATTGATGACGAAGCCACTGTTCGTGCTGTCCAGCATCGCGATGGCGAAGGACATGTTTCCACCCATTCCGCCGAAGGCGTTATACCGGATGATGCCGAGCTTCTGAAAGGACGCACGGATATTCTTATTGAGTACACGCATGACGTCCTTATTCTTGATATCCTCCTTTTCGAGTGCCTCCACGTGCTGCTGGAGATCGACGAAATAGTCCTCCAGGGTCTCTGCATCCTTGCCACGCATGAAGTAATCATACTGACGATACAGTCTCTTGTATTTTGCATTTGCCCGGATAGCCAGGATCAGAGAGATCAGTCCGATCAGCAGCCCAGCGGCTGCGATTCCGAGCAGAAGCGTTTCTGTCACTATCATATATTTCCTCGCTCTGTTTAATCATTTCTGCTGGAGTTCAGGATCATAAAGATACGATCCAGATCATCCTGCGAATAATATTCGATTTCGAGTGTGCCACGCTCCGTATTTTTCGGAACGATGGAGACCTTCGTACCGAGCTTCGTCTTCATCTTCCGCTCGAGATCCTTATAGATGACCTTGAGCCGCCGAAGCTCCTGGGCTTCCGGAGAGGATTTTTTCTCCTTCTTCGCCTTCGAGAGCTTATCAAGCTTGACGAGGGTCTCGATCTCTCGTACAGAGAGATTTTCTTTCGTACACTTCTCTGCGATCTTCTTTCGGAGCTCCGGATCCTCGACCGCCAGCAGTGCACGGGCATGTCCCTGCGTGATCTTTCCATCCTGGAGAAGTGTGAGGATCTCCGGCTCGAGCCTCAGAAGTCGCAGACTGTTCGTGATGGTCGAACGATTCTTCGCTACACGGGCAGCGACCTCCTCCTGCGTCAGTCCATACTCCTCGATCAGAGACTGATATGCTCTCGCTTCTTCGACCGCATTCAGGTCATCACGCTGGATATTCTCGATGATGGACAGCTCACGGCTCGTCTTTTCATCGACCTCTTTGATGACCACCGGGATTTCCTTGAGACCGGCGATGCGTGCTGCTCTCCAGCGACGCTCACCAGCGACGATCTCATACAGTGCGCCCCTCTTCTTCACCACGATCGGTGATATCATCCCGTAGGTTCGGATGGACTCTGCAAGCTCGGTCAGCTTCTCCTCATCGAAATTCTTTCGCGGCTGATCCGGATCCGGCTGGATGCGACTGAGCTTCACGAGCAGCATCCCGTCCTGCTCCGTATCATGCACGGTTTCGGTGCTGTGAACCTTCTTCGTATCTTTCGTGATTGTATTCTCATGAACGGTCTTTTCGCCTGCCATCACGATCACGGTATTTTCTGTGCTGTTCTTCGCCGTCTCTTTTTTTGCGGCCGCGGTCACCCGCTTTTTTCTTCCGCTGACACTCTTCTCTGCTTCAGCAGAAGCCTCTTCGGTCGCCTGCATTGGCTCCGCGAGGCCCGCCGCTGTCTCAGACTGTTCCGCCGTCTTCTCTGCGACCGTCTTATAGCGATGCTCTGTTTTCGGGCGATCCGATTTCACCGTTGTGCTGGTTCCGAAGATGGCCCCAAGGCCCTTTCCCAGTCCATGCTCCTTAGCCATAGATATCGTCCCCCTTACTCATAAGCTCTGCTGCCAGTCTCCGGTAGCTCTCAGCCCCCGTCGACGATGATTCATACTCAGTGATCGGCACACCATGACTCGGTGCCTCCGCGAGACGTACATTTCGCGGAATCAACGTATCATAGATATTGCCCTGGAAATTCTGCTTGACCGACTCCACCACCTGCTGTGACAGCTTATTTCGTCCATCATACATCGTGAACACGATACCCTCGATGTCGAGCTCCGGATTCAGTCCCTCCTGTACGAGTCCGATGGTATTCAGCACCTGATTCAGACCCTCCAGTGCATAGTATTCACACTGAATCGGGATAATCACCGAATCCGCCGCTGTCAGTGCATTGACCGTGATCGTGCCGAGACTCGGTGGGCAGTCGATCAGGATATAGTGATAGTGCTCCTTATACGGTGTCAGCAGATTCTTCAGAATCTGATTTTTATCCTCCTGATCCGCAAACTCCACCTCGACCGCTGCCAGGTTCATATCTGCCGGTATCAGATCCAGATTCTCCGTCACCTCCACGAGAATCGCCTCATCCATCGTGCAGCTGCCGCTCATCGCATCGTAAATTGTATGCTCGACCTCATCACGCTCGACACCGAACCCGCTGGTCGCATTTCCCTGCGGATCGAAATCCACCAGAAGAACCCGCTGATTGGCCTCCGCAAGCGTCGCCGCCAGATTTACTGCCGTCGTCGTCTTTCCGACGCCACCCTTCTGATTTGTAATCGCTATAATCTTCCCCATGATACTCTCCCGTGATCGATTTAAGGTGAACTGAAAATGTTTCACGTGAAACATCTCAGTCACTTATGGTCCATCTATGTTTCACGTGAAACATAGACCAGATATTTAAGAACATTTACCATTAGATGTAACATCCATCTTAAAGAAAAAACAGTGATAATGTTTCACGTGAAACATCATCACTGTCGCTATTTTACCCCATACATATATACGTGTCAAATTTTGGCACCACCACGTACCAACTTTTCTCAGCCATGCGTCTTCCGAGCTCGCAGTACTGTGCTTCTGTTGCCGCCCCTCCGAGCTCTTCATAACGAAATGATCATCAGACGATCTGTGCGATGATCACCGCCGCAAACACGATCACACACCCGATGAGCTCCTGCATCGACAGCATCTGATGAAGGATCAGGAAGCCACCGACCACGGAGAACACCGACTCCAGTGACATCAGCAGCGACGCAATCGTCGGATCCGTATTCTTCTGCGCCAGCACCTGCAGCGTATAGCCGACCGCCGATGACAGCACACCCGCATACAGAATCGACGGCATCGCACCGAGGATGCCCGCCATATCCGGCCTTTCAAACAGAAGCATACCGATCAGTCCGACGAGGGATGCAAAGAAGAACTGAATATTCGACAGCCGGATCGGATTCACCTTCTCCGAGAAGTGATCGACGGAAATGATCTGAAACGAGAACAGCAGTGCACAGAGACTCACCATCGCATCCCCCCGCTCGATCGTCATGCCGCCATGCATACTGATGAGGTAGAGACCGATCAGCGCCAGCGCCACACTCAGCCAGATCGTTTTCTTCGGTTTCTTTCCTACGAATATGCCGAGCACCGGCACGATGACGACATAACAGGCGGTGATAAATCCGGCCTTGCCTGCGGAGGTCGTCTGCATACCGATCTGCTGCGTGATACTCGCTGCCCCCAGACACAGTCCACAGACTCCCCCACCGAGCAGCGCTTCTGTCTTATATTGCTTCTCTTCCACTGCTTCCGGCAGCGATGCGCGGTAGTTCTTCTCCGAAAATGCCGAGAGCGGCAGGAGCAGAATCGCCGCGATGAAGAAACGCGTAAACACGAAGGTCCACGGCCCGACATAATTCATGCCGACGCTCTGCGCGACGAACGCGAAGCCCCAGATGATCGCCGTCAGCAGAAGCAGTGAATTTGAAATCAATGCAATCTGATTTTTCTTCATAGCGGATCCTTCGCCGGTGTGCCGGCCTTTCGCGGGTAAGTCTTCGGTGTTTCCTTCGCCTTCCGGATCGTAATCAGTGAGCGACGGATATCCGACTCTGGAAGCATGTACTCTACCTCCTGCTCCAGCTTACCACCGAGCTTTCGGATCGCGCTCTCCGCCGTCGCCAGCTCCTCGTCGACCTTGCCCGACTTGTATGCGATGAAGTAGCCATCCTTCTTCACAAACGGCAGATCATATTCGCTCAATGTTGACATATTTGCTACAGCCCGTGAGGTCGAGAAATCGAAGCTTTCACGAAGATTCTTCTGATGCCCGAGGTCCTCGGCCCTTCCATGGATGGTCTCGACCTCCTGAAGTCCGAGCTTCGCGATCACATCCTCAAGGAAACGAAGACGTTTCTGCAGTGAATCACTCAGTGTGACCCTCAGCTCTGGAAATACGATTTTCAGCACCAGCCCGGGGAAACCCGCACCAGTTCCGACATCGATCAGTGTTTTTCCGCTCAATGTTTCACGTGAAACATTCTCGTTTTTCACGACGGCTTTTACGATCGCCATAGAATCGATGAAGTGCTTCGTCACGACCTCAGACTCCTCTGTGATGGTCGTCAGGTTCATCACCTTATTGGTTTCCACCAGCATCTCATAATATGTAAATAACTGTTCGATCTGCGTGTCGCTCAGCCGGATGCCCAGTGCTTCCGCCTGCTCCTTCAGTCGATGATAAAATGTATCGGTCATACTGCTCCCTGTATTTTCTATTGTTTTATCCGTTCTGATTGACCCTTCTTATCACCTGTTTCTTTTCAGAAAAGAGGATGGATTCGTCATTCAGCGACGGGATTTTCTTTACGTATTTGCATCCTTCTTCGGTGCGTGGTACGTCTCCAGATAGATCAGCAGCACTGAAATATCTGCCGGGTTGACACCACTGATACGGCTGGCCATACCGATGTTTTCCGGCCGGATGCGCTCGAGCTTCTGTCTCGCCTCGATGCGGAGATTTCCGACCTCCTCATAGCGTATGTCCTTCGGGATGCGTTTATTCTCCATGCGACGGAATCCCTCGACCTGCTGCTCCTGCCGCCGGATGTATCCCTCATACTTGATCTCGATGCCGACCTCTTCCCGTACGCCATACGGAAGCTCCGGTCGCTTCGGATCCAGCGGTTTCAGACTCTCATAGTCGAGCTCCGGTCGCTTGATAAGCTCTGCGAGGGAGACACCGGAACTGAGTGCCGTCGATCCATGTGCCTCCATGAAGTGATTCACCTCATCGCTGTTTCCGATGAAGGTCTTCCGAAGGCGCTCCTCCTCGACATCGATCATTCTGCGCTTCTCGAGCGTCTTCTCGTACTCTGCATCGGATACGAGTCCGATCGCATGGCCGATTTTTCGAAGACGAAGATCGGCATTGTCCTGTCGTAAGAGCAGACGATACTCTGCACGACTCGTCATCATACGATACGGCTCTGTACTCTCCTTCGTGACGAGATCATCGATCAGTACGCCGATATAGGCTTCTGAACGATCGAGTACGACCGGATCACGATGAAGGATACGCATGGCAGCATTGACACCGGCCATGAAGCCCTGCACAGCTGCCTCCTCATAGCCGGAGGAACCGTTAAACTGACCGCCGGCGAAGAGACCGTCGATGTTCATGAATTCGAGGTTCGAGCGAAGCTGGGTCGCATCTATACAGTCATACTCGATAGCGTAGGCATTTCGGACGATGTGTACATGCTCGAATCCCTTCATGGAGTGGTACATCTTATACTGTACGTCCTCCGGCATCGAGCTCGACATACCGCTCAGGTACATCTCGTTCGTATACAGTCCCTCCGGCTCGATGAAAATCTGATGCCGGTTCTTATCCGGGAACTTCATGACCTTATCCTCGATGGAAGGACAGTAGCGCGGTCCCACACCCTGGATCGATCCGTTATACATCGGGGAACGCTCGATATTCTCACGGATGATTTCGTGCGTCTTTTCGTTTGTATACACGAGCCAGCAGTCGACCTGCGGTCGCTGTACCTCGGAAAACGCCGTCGAGTAGGAGAACGGAATCACCGGTACATCGCCCTTCTGCACCTCAAACTGGGAGAAGTCCAGTGTACGCTTGTCGACACGCGCCGGCGTTCCCGTCTTGAAACGAAGCATCCGTACCCCGTTTGCCTTCAGGGAATCCGTCAGCTTCGTCGCTGCCTTGAAGCCATTCGGACCGGTATGCTCGATGAGATCACCAGTCAGACAGCGGGAGTTAAGATAGGTTCCGGTACAGAGGATGACGGCCTTCGCATGGTAGATGGCACCGGATGTCGTCCGGATGCCCGTCACCTTCTTATGGGCAGCTGTATACTCACTGTTCGCGTCGCACACATCCTCCGTGATCAGTTCCGCGACCTCCGCCTGCCGGATCAGAAGATGCGGCTGATTCTCGAGGCGTTTCCGCATCTCATCGGCATAGGCTTTTTTATCTGCCTGCGCACGCAGACTGTGCACCGCTGGTCCCTTCGACTTATTCAGCATCTTCGACTGCAGGAAAGTCTGATCGATGACCTTTCCCATCTCACCGCCGAGCGCATCCAGCTCACGGACGAGATGTCCCTTCGAGCTGCCACCGATATGCGGATTACATGGCATGAAAGCGATGCTGTCGACACTCACCGTAAATACCACGGTCTCCAGTCCGAGACGTGCCGTTGCGAGTCCTGCCTCACATCCGGCATGGCCCGCCCCGACGACGATCACATCATATCTCTCTTCTACTACTGACATTTCCGTCTCCTATCTCTACTTTCCCATACAGAACTTCGAAAAGATTTCATTGACCAGATCCTCGGATACCTGTTCTCCGAGGATGTAGCCGAGCTCCTCATAGGCCCGCATCAGATCGATCGTATAGAAATCCTCCGGCATATCCATCGCGATGGAGTGAAGCACCTCCTCGAGCGCCTTCGCAGCTTCACTGAGGCAGTACTTATGACGCTCATTTGTGATGATCACCTGATCGTTGAAACGAAGCTCCTCTTGGTAAAACATCGCCCGGATCTTCTCTTCCAGGAGGTCCATACCGGTCTCCTGCTTCGCACTGATGGAGAGCACCGGACGGCCCGTCTTTTTCTCGAGTTCCTCCTCGCTGATCACTGCCTGAAGATCTGATTTATTCATCAGTACGATGCACTTCCGATCGCCGAGCTCCCCGATGATCTGTTCATCCGACGCATCCAGTGGTACCGACGCATCCACGACATAGATCAGAAGATCTGCATCCGACGCAGCCTTCAGCGCACGCTCCACACCGATTTTTTCGACAGTATCCTCGGTCGCACGGATGCCGGCCGTATCCACGATGGTGAGACTGACCCCCTTCAGATTGATATGCTCCTCGAGCGTATCGCGTGTCGTGCCTGCGATATCGGTGACGATCGCACGATCTGCACCGACGAGTGCATTGAGCAGAGAGGATTTACCGGCATTCGGCTTCCCCAGGATGACGGTACGGATGCCCTCCCGGAGTCGACGTCCATCATCCGCACTGGCGATCAGCCGTCGTATACCGGACAGTATAGTCGCAACATGTGTTTTAAGCTCGTCTGTAAACCCATCGAGTGAGATATGCTCTGGATCATCGAGCCCCGCCTCGATGAAGGCATCATCCTCGAGAATCTGCGCACGATAGCCCTTGATTTCTCTGGAAACCGAGCCGCGCAGCTGCCGAACCGACGCCTTCAGTGCATTTTCATTTTCGGATGTGATGATATCACCGACGGCCTCTGCCTCTGAAAGATCGATCCGACCATTCAGAAATGCACGCTTTGTGAACTCGCCCGGCTCTGCCAGGCGTGCACCTGCGTGCACCACTGCCTCGAGGATTTTCCGCATCATGAGCACACCGCCATGACAGTCGATTTCCACCGTGTCTTCCCCTGTATACGAACGCGGTGCCCGCATCGTCAGGATCAGAACCTCATCGAGCGGCTCCTCAGCATCATAGATGAACGCATATCTGATACGATGCGTTTCCGAGATATCCACAGCGTGACCGCTCTTCGAGCGGACGAGTGTCGACACGATCGAAACCGCATCTGGCCCGCTGACACGTATGATTCCTATACCGGATTCGACGGCAGCCGTCGCCAGTGCACATATTGTATCCTCTCTCATCTCGTCTCCCTTCAAAAAAGCGGGCAGTTATCCACCATAATCATCCTAAAACTCCACTTATTCTAATAGCTAATCCGCTTATTTGCAATACGTTTAAATGCATACAAAAATCCCGTATGCGCTTTGCATACGGGACCCTGTTATCCACATTTCTATCGACGGATACGCCGATTCGGTGGATTATGCATTTTCTGTTGTCTCTTCAGCCACGGCTACTGCTTCTGTAACTGGCATCTCCACAACCGGAGCTTCTACCGCTTCCGGTGCCTTCTCCTGCCGCTTCTCATCCTGTGGATACGGCTTCCGATCCTTCTTCTTCATGAAGATGATCACATGACGGAACGGTTCCTCACCCTCGGAACGAGTGGTCACATAGCGATCATTCTGCAGTGCGCTGTGGATGATCCGACGCTCATATGGATTCATCGGCTCGAGTGCCACCGGCTTTCTGGAGCGGCGAACCTTATAGGCGATGTTTCTTGCAAGATTACGAAGGGTTGCTTCTCTTCTGGAACGATAATCCTCGGTATCGAGCTTTACGCGGATGTAATCCTCCTTGTGCTCCTTATTGATGACGAGGGAGGTCAGGTACTGCAGCGAATCGAGTGTCTGTCCACGCTTACCGATCAGGATACCCATGTCCGGGCCTTCCATATTGAGGAGAAGCTCATTATTGGCATGATCGAAGGATGCGCTGATGTTGACGTCCATGTTCATCCCCTTCATAAGCGTCGTGATGAACTCTTCGGCCTGCTTCTGTGCTGCCGCTGCTTCCTCTGGGGAAACCGGCTTGATCTCGTGTACCTTATGCTCCGGCTCCGGGGTATTCAGGATGGACATGTCCTTTACCTCGTAGCCGCCGCGCGGATAACGCTTACCGGAAACACGGTCATTACGACGCTCACCACGATTTCCCCGATCATTACGCTCATTGCGATCACGTCTCGGACGACGCTCACTGCGCTCACGACGCTCCGTGCGCTCTGTATCCGCTCTGTTCTCGGACTTCGGGCTCTCATCCTTCGGATCTGCTACATCCTCCGCCTTCTTCTCTGCAGGCGCTGCGACCGGCATTTCCGTAAGCGGCTTCTTCGGAGCGGCTGGCGCGGTCTTCTTTTCCGCTGCCTTACCGCTCGTGATATTATGAATCTCCTTCTCGAGACGCTCGAGCTCGGACTTCTGAGAAGCCGCCTTTACGGAAGCCTCGATAATCCATGGCTTCGCACCGATACCGAAAAGACCCGACTTACCCTCGACAAGCACAGTGTAATCCAGGCGATCAGATGTGATCCCAAGCTGAATCAGGGCCTTGGTGATGGCTTCATCCTTGGTTTTGGCTGAAACTCTGATTTTATCCATGATAAACCTCTTTACTTCTTGTTCTTTTCGTTCTTCTCATCATACATCTTAACCATATTGGCCTTCGATGCCAGAGATCCCGGTGCTGCATTACGGTTGTAATACTCTGTGGACTCCTTTGTCTTCGCACTCTGCTTTGCGATGACGGCCATGCGGTTTTTCTCGGCCGTATTTGCCATCGCCTTTGCCTTCTCGATGCGCTTCTCTACGGTCTTCTCGTCGATTGGCGGCAGACCCTTCTTCGCACGCTTCTTATTGGTCTTTTCCATCGAAGCCTGCAGAAGCTCCTGATCCGAGAACTTACCGAAGTACTTGTTCATCATGATCTGCTGAATGATCATAAAGAAGGAAGAAGCACACCAGTACAGACCGATACCAGATGCGAAGGTGAAGCAGAACCATACCGACATAAGCGGCATCATCATATTCATGCTCTTCATCATCTGCGCGGACTGATCATTGCCCTCTGCCATACCTGCATTCTGTGCAGTCATGAGCTTCGCACTCAGGTACTGCAGAAGACCGGCGAGGATCGGGATGATCCAGTAAACGTTCGGTACGAAGCCCATCGCACTCGGTGCAGTGGAGAGGTTGATACCTAGGAAGTTATTGATATGTGCGGACTGCTCTGCAGCGGTCTGAATCGCATTGACCGCATTTGTGTCGGTGAACACACCCTGAAGTGCGGTCCACTGACTCGGGTTCAGCTTGTACAGGAAATCGATGATGAAATTCCCGATCTGATCTGCCGTGTAGGAAACATTCTCACCGACACCGAGATTATGAAGCTGTGCCAGGATGTTCTTCATACCGTTATCGGTTGCGAAATCCACGAGCTTCTGAGCTGCGGATGAACCACCGATGGCATTCATGACGTTCTCGTAGATGGAGTATACATGCGGAACGTAGGCAGGGATGTTCATGATGATACGATACAGCGCGAAGATGATCGGCATCTGAAGAAGGAGCGGCAGACATCCACCGGTCATGGATGTACCATACTTCTCATAGAGGGCCTTCATCTCCTCCTGCTGCGCCATCATGGACGCATTGTCCGTTTTATTCTTATACTTATCCTGGATCGCCTTCATCTCCGGCTGCATGATCTGCATCATACGGGAAGACTTCTGCTGGTTAAGGCTGGTCGGGAAAAGAATAATTCTCATGACGAGGGTAAAGATAATGATCGCGAGACCGATATTACCGATACCGATTTTCTCGAGCGAAAGATAGATCACATTCATGATCACGCCGAGTACATTTACGATGATATTCCAGATCGGTCCCAGAATAGGAATCGTTGACGTATTTTTTGTAAGTACAACTAAGGATAAAAAGTCCAAGATTTACCTCCGGATTAGGGAACAGGATCATAACCGCCCTTGGCCCATGGATTGCATCGCAGGATGCGCCATGCCGCCAACAATGAACCTTTGATACACCCGTACTTTCTGATTGCTTCAATGGCGTATTGAGAGCAAGTCGGTGTATATTTGCAGTGAGCACCGATATAAGGCGAGATACACTTCTGGTATCCACGAATCAAACCCACCATGAGTTTCGAAATCATATGCACGCCCCCCGGATGTGTATTCTCTCTTCGTCACACATCCCATCGTCCCACTTCGATACCACTATGCGTCCGGCGTCTTCTGCGCCTCCGCATCTTTCATAAAGATATGATGCCTGTTCAAAAGATTGAGATACTGCTCTTCAATCTGCTGATAAGTACAGTAATTCGCCTTTCCGCGAATCACGATGATGATGTCTAGCCCCTGTTTCACTCTGAAATCATTTAATCTGAAGATTTCACGCATCTTCCGCGCAAATGTATGACGCACGACCGAGTTTCCGATCTTCTTCGAACAGGAAACCCCTAAACGGTTGTGCCTGCATCCGTTCTCACAAACATACATCACGAGCGCGCTCGACGCATACGATCGGCCGGTCTGATAAGCTCTCTGAAAATCACTATTCTTTTTTACGGATGGAAATCGCTTCATCTTCTCAAAAAACCTCTCCTGCCTGTGTATTTCTGTTCAATGCTGTCGACCCGTCTCCTCCCGAACGGCTTTCTCAGGCGCAGCGCGCCCGCAGAATCCCCTCGAAAAACAGACACTGTTATATGAAAAAAGACCGCTTTCAAAAGCGGTCTTCATCATATGTCGTGAATTAAACGGTTAATGCTGCTCTACCTTTTGCTCTTCTGGCAGCCAGTACCTTTCTACCGCCTGCGGTTGCCATTCTGGCTCTGAATCCATGAACCTTGGATCTCTGTCTGGTCTTTGGCTGTAAAGTCATTTTTCCCTTGTGCATATACTGACACCTCCTTTTCTGATAATCTTTCAGGACTCCATTGAATTTTCAGTTTTCAATGTTGGACTCCTTGAATAGCCCTTCGTCCTGAAGTAACTTCAGATCTAGGGTAAACATCGCTTGTATATTATATAGAAAAGCTATTTTTTCGTCAATCCTTTATTTATGCACTTTATCAACATTTTTATCCACTTTTCAACAGTATAAAAATCTGTCCACAAATTGTGTACAAAATGTGGATAAGTGGAGTACCAGGCTGACTTGGATTTTTAAAAAGCACAGAATTACGTCATTTTTATGTGGAAAAACAGATGTTCACAAGTGTTTATCCACAGACTAAGTGGCATTGCCTTGCTATTCTATCCACAATCGTTTATAATTTATTCGTGATTTTATCGTTTAAGGAGCATCTCATGAACGATTTTGAGACGATTAGAAAAAACTGGGATGATATTCTGAAGAATATGAAGGAGGAGCATGACATCCTCCCTGTATCCTTTGATACATGGCTGAAACCGCTCAGACTATTTGATTTTATCAACAATCAGCTGCTGATTCTTGTACCAGAAGAAGGCTATATCAAGTATCTCGATAAAAAGTATTCCTTATTTTTAAAGGTAGCGGTCGAAGAAAAGACCAGCATTCCTGTCGAGATTCTTTTTATGGTGGAAAAAGATGCTCGCGACTATGTGAAGCGTCTTCAGGGTATCTCCAGCGAGAAAAAAGATCCGGAAGAGCTGTTTGCTGAAACGCTGAAGGAAGCAAATCTGAATAGTGAATACACCTTCGACACCTTCGTCGTTGGTTCAAGCAACAACCTGGCGCATGCAGCATCCCTCGCGGTCGCTGAATCACCGGGCGAGATCTATAACCCGCTCTATATCTATGGAGGCGCCGGTCTCGGAAAGACGCATCTGATGCATTCGATTGCACACTTTATATTAAGAAATAATCCGAACGCGAAGATCCGTTATGTCACCTCGGAAACCTTCATTAACGAGTTCGTCGATTCCATCCGAAACAAGAACAACATGTCGCCGGCCGACTTCCGTAACCGTTACCGTGAGCTTGATGTTCTGCTGATCGATGATATCCAGTTTATTATAGGTAAGGAAGGAACACAGGAAGAGTTCTTCCATACCTTTAATACCCTGTATGAAAATAAGAAGCAGATCGTCATCGCATCAGATAAACCACCGAAAGACATCGATAATCTCGAGGATCGACTCCGTTCACGATTCGAGGTCGGTCTGATCGTGGATATCCAGATGCCGGACTTCGAAACACGTATGGCTATCCTTCGTAAGAAGGAGGAGCTCATGAATGTAAACATTGACAACGAGATCATCAAGTACATCGCGACGAATATCAAGTCAAACATCCGTGAGCTCGAGGGCGCACTGACGAAAATCGTGGCCATGTCCCGCCTGAAGGGCCAGTCCATCGATCTCGCGCTCGCCGAGGATCTTCTGAAGGACCACATCACACCGGATGGTCCGAAGGAAGTGACCCCGGAGCTGATCATCACGACCGTTGCAGAACACTTCGG
Organism: Oribacterium sp. P9; assembly: GCF_046365365.1. Lineage (NCBI taxonomy): Bacteria > Bacillati > Bacillota > Clostridia > Lachnospirales > Lachnospiraceae > Oribacterium > Oribacterium sp. P9. The sequence continues at coordinate 57,026 of NZ_JBKEIS010000012.1, forward strand.
CATCACAAATCTCGAGATCGCTTCGCAGAAGAAAAGCAAGGAAATCGTCTACCCTAGACAGCTTGCGATGTACCTCTGCCGTACCATGACCGAGGCGCCGCTGAAAACCATCGGTGAGTACCTCGGCGGGCGCGATCATACGACGATAATGCATGGTATCGATAAGATATCCACAGAATTACGCACAAACGAACAATTGAAATCCACAATTGAGACCCTGAAGAAAAAAATCTCACCTTAAGCGTCTTATCGTGACATGATTTGTTCACAGTGTGTAAAGCAACTGTCAACCGAGTTGTCAGATGCCGAAAATGACGTAATTATGCCGTGAAAATGACTTTTTCACATTTCCACAGCCCCTAATAATAGTACTAGAAATTAAAAGAATTAATTAAATATAAAGAGAGGCCGCCTCATGAAACTGCAATTCAAGAAAACTGATCTGATCAACGCGATCAATATCGTATCCAAAGCTGTTCCGTCGAAAACCACGATGTCGATTCTCGAGTGTATCCTCGTCGATGCATCTAATGGAAAAATCGAACTCGTAGGTAACGATGCAGAATTCGGTATCCAGACGGTATGCAACGGTACGATCATCGAAGCTGGTAAGGTTGCACTGGAAGCGAAGATTTTCTCTGAGATCATCCGCCGTCTTCCGGAAGCATCCGGAATCGAAGTTACCATCGAGACAGATGAACGTAACAATACCATCATCACCTGTGAGAATTCTGTATTTAAGATCGCCGGACGTGATGGCAATGAGTTCACTGCACTTCCGAAGATCGATAAAAACCAGTCTGTGTCACTCTCCCAGTTCATGCTGCGCCAGATTATCTCACAGACGATCTTCTCCATCGCTGCCAACGACAGTAACAAAAAGATGACCGGTGAACTTTTCGAGGTAAATGGAGATGATTTCACCGTCACATCCCTCGATGGTCACCGTATTTCGATCCGTCGCATCAAGCTGAATCAAAATTATGATACAGCCAGGGCCATCGTTCCTGGTAAAGCACTGAACGAGCTCAGTAAGATTCTATCCGGTGGAGTTTATGATGAAGTCATCGTCTACTTCTCCATGAATCACATCATGTTTGAGTTTAATGACACGCTCGTTGTTACGAGACTGATCGATGGTGATTACTTCCATGTAGCACAGATGCTGTCCGAGGATTATGAAACAAAAATCATCGTAAACCGTAAGAACTTCCTCGACTGTCTCGATCGTTCGACGATTTTCGTAAAGGATAACGACAAGCAGCCGCTGGTTCTGAAAATCGAGGAGAATGTACTCGGCCTGAAGATCAAGACAGACCTCGGTACGATGGATGCAGAAATCGCCATCCGGAAAACCGGAAACGATCTCATGATCGGCTTTAATCCGAAGTATCTCGTGGATGCACTTCGTGCGATCGAGGATGAGGAGGTCACGATCTACATGTCGATTCCTCGTTCTCCGTGCTTCATCCGTGATGATAAGAAGACGTACAATTACATGATTCTGCCGGTAAACTTTAACGCAGACGCATATTGAATAAATGCATAATTATACATAAATCAGATTTATAATTATGTATCATGAAAAAGATGACACGATACTGATGTGCCTGCCACACAGACATCATAGGGATCTGACGCCCTGTGGGCGCTGCTCTCGCGTGCTATAGAATGATAATTGAAACACTGGAATTAAAGAATTACAGAAATTATGACCATCTGAAGTTAGAGCTGAGTCCCGGAACGAATATTTTTTTCGGCGACAATGCACAGGGAAAAACCAATGTACTCGAAGCCATCTTCCTGGCCTGTACATCGAAATCCTACCGGATCACCCATGACCGGGATCTGATCCAGTTCGGTCATGATGAAGCACATATCAAGATGGAGACACGGAAACGCAAGGTTCCCTACCGTGTTGATATGCACTTGAAAAATAATAAACCGAAGGGCATCGCCATCGATGAGATTCCGATTCGTCATGCCTCGGAACTCTTCGGTATCGCGAACGTCGTCTGCTTCAGTCCGGAGGATCTCAGTCTCATCAAGGATGGACCGGCGCTTCGGCGCCGCTTTATGGACCTTGAGCTCTGCCAGCTGGATAAGGTGTACCTGTATCATCTGGCTCGGTATAATCGAACACTCAATCAGCGGAACAAGCTGCTGAAGGATATGATCATGCGTCCGGTCCTGGCCGATACCCTGCCGGTATGGAATGAACAGCTCTGCCTCTATGGCGAGCAGGTCATCACCATCCGGGAGAAGTTCATCCAGGAGCTTCAGAGTATCATCGGTCGCATCCATCACCAGCTGACCGGAGGTGTCGAGGAGCTCAGCATCAGCTACGATCGAAATGTCGCAGCGGAAAATTTCGCCACGGCGCTCGAGCGAAGCTGTGAACAGGAAAAACGCCAGCATCTGACACTGGTCGGACCACATCGTGATGACCTCTGCTTTACGATCGATGGGAAGGATATCCGAAAATTCGGATCGCAGGGTCAGCAGCGGACGGCAGCACTGGCGCTGAAGCTGAGTGAGATCGAGCTCGTGCGACAGCGCATCGAGGATCATCCGATTCTGCTGCTCGATGATGTATTGTCGGAGCTGGATTCGAAGAGACAGAATTATCTCCTCGATCTTCTCTCTGATACGCAGAACATCATCACCTGTACCGGACTCGATGAGTTCGTCAATCATCGTTTTCATATCGATGAGCTCTTCCATGTGGTCAATGGAACGGCGACGAAAATTGAAAATCTGAAGACGCTGTACAGCACGTCAGAAAAATAAAATGCGTGTATGCATACCTTTCCGTGGTCTGTATCACGACAGGATAGTAAAAAATGCAGTTTCCTGCTGTTCCAGGCGGGTAGTCAAAGGAGAAAGCTTCAATGGCAATAGAAAAAAATGAAAATGAAGATCTGCAGCGTGAAGAGGAGCTCATGAAGGGCTCGCCTGATTACAGCGCAGATCAGATTCAGATTCTGGAAGGACTCGAAGCAGTTCGGAAGAGACCTGGCATGTATATCGGCAGCACCTCCATCCGTGGTCTCCATCATCTCGTCTATGAGATCGTGGACAACTCCGTTGATGAGGCGCTGGCGGGTTTCTGCGACAGCATCACCGTCACCATCGAGAAGGATAATTCCATCACTGTACAGGATGACGGTCGAGGCATTCCGGTCGACATTCAGAAGAAGGCCGGTAAGCCGGCACTCGAGGTCGTCTTCACCGTCCTGCATGCAGGTGGTAAGTTCGGCGGCTCCGGCTATAAGGTATCCGGTGGTCTCCATGGCGTCGGCGCGTCCGTCGTCAATGCTCTCTCAATCTGGCTCGAGGTTTCTGTCTACAAGGGCGGAAAGATCTACAACATGAAGTTCGAGCGCGGTAAAGTGGTACAGCCGATGACCGTCATCGGTGAGTGCGATGAGCGTCAGCATGGAACGAAGGTTCACTTCCTTCCGGATCCGGAAATCTTTGAAGAGACCGTATATGATTACGATACCCTGAAGGTTCGTCTCCGTGAGACGGCCTTCCTCACGAAGGCGCTGAAAATCACACTGATCGATGCGCGTGAAGGCAAGGAGCAGGAAAAGACCTTCCACTACGAGGGTGGTATCAAGGAGTTCGTACAGTATCTCAACAAGGGCAAGGAGCCACTGTATCCGGACGTCATCTACTGTGAGGGCGAGCGTGATCATGTGTTCGTCGAGGTCGCGATGCAGCACAACGACTCCTATACCGAGAATACCTATACCTTCGTCAATAACATCAATACCCCGGAGGGTGGAACCCACCTCACCGGTTTTAAAAACGCGATCACGAAGACCTTTAATGATTATGCCCGCAGTAATAAGCTCCTGAAGGAATCGGAGCCGAATCTGAGTGGTGATGATATCCGTGAGGGTCTCACGACCGTGATTTCGGTAAAAATCGAGGATCCGCAGTTCGAAGGACAGACCAAGCAGAAGCTCGGAAACTCCGAGGCGCAGACCGCGGTTCAGAACATCGTCGGTGAGCAGCTCACCTACTATCTCGAGCAGAACCCGAGCGTGGCGCGTGCCATCTGTGAGAAGTCTGTACTCGCCCAGCGTGCGCGTGCAGCGGCACGTCGTGCACGTGATCTTACGAGAAGAAAGTCGGCGCTCGATGGTGTCGGTCTTCCGGGCAAGCTCGTCGACTGTAACTCGAAGGATCCGAATGAGTGTGAGATCTTCATCGTCGAGGGAGACTCTGCACTGGGACCTGCGAAGGATGGACGAAATGTACATACCCAGGCGGTGCTGCCACTGCGTGGTAAGGTACTGAATGTGCAGAAGGCGCGCCTCGACCGTGTATATGCGAACGAGGAAATCAAGGGTATGATCACCGCCTTCGGTACCGGCATCAACGAAGACTTCGATATCTCGAAGCTTCGCTATAACAAGATCATCATCATGACGGATGCCGATGTCGATGGTGCACATATCGCGACCCTCATGCTGACCTTTATTTACAACTTCATGCCGGAGCTGATCAAGCAGGGGCATGTATACCTGGCACAGCCACCACTTTTTAATATCACGAAGAACAAGAAGCACTACTATGCTTACTCCGACGAGGAGTACCAGGATATCCTGAAGCAGATCGGTGCCGAGGGTACGGATGTATCCCGCTTCAAGGGACTCGGTGAGATGGATACAGAGGAGCTCGCAGAGACCACCATGGATCCGGAAACCAGAACGCTTCTTCGTGTGAATATGAATGATGATGATCGTGCAGATCTCGACGTCACATTCACCACGCTGATGGGCGATCAGGTCGAACCAAGACGTGAATTCATCGAAGAGAACGCGAAGTATGTCACGAATCTCGATGTCTGATATTAGTGAATTCGGAGGATAAAATTTTGGAACCAAATGTTTTTGATAAGGTCCAGGATGTAGATCTCAAGAAGACCATGGAAAACTCGTATATCGATTATGCGATGAGTGTCATCGTATCGAGAGCGATTCCGGATGTCCGGGATGGTCTGAAACCGGTTCAGCGCCGTGTACTCTATTCACTGCAGTCACTCGGTGTAACCCCGGATAAGAAAACGAAGAAGTGTGCCACCATCGTCGGTGAGTGTATGGGTAAATTCCATCCGCATGGTGACTCCTCGATTTATGGTGCCCTGGTTTATATGGGACAGAGTTGGTCGATGCGCCATGTACTGGTCGATAAGCAGGGAAACTTCGGTTCGGACGACGGCGACTCTCCTGCCGCTATGCGTTATACCGAGGCGAAGATGTCAAAGCTGGCCGGTGAGATGCTCGCCGGCATCAATAAGGACACCGTTGACTTCATGCCGAACTTCTCCAACGAGTACGACGAGCCGACGGTGCTGCCGGCGAAGTTCCCGAATCTGATCGTGAACGGTGCCACCGGTATCGCGGTCGGCATGGCGACGAATATCCCGCCACATAATCTCCGGGAGGTCATTCGTGCGGTGGACCTCATCATTGACAATCGCATAAAGGATCAGGAAACGACCCTGGAGGATATCATGAAGGTAATCCCGGGGCCTGATTTTCCGACCGGTGGGATCATCCTCGGCCACAAGGGCATCGAGGAGGCCTACCGTACAGGACGTGGCAAGATCAAGCTTCGTGCCGTATGTGAGATCGAACCGATGCAGAACGGAAAGCATCGCATCGTGGTGAAGGAGCTTCCGTACCTCGTCTACCGTTCGAGGGTCATCGAAAATATCGCAAATCTGGTCAAGGATAAGAAAATCGACGGCATCACGTATATCAACGACGCCTCCGGTAAGGGCTCCACAGCGAAGATCAACATCGAGCTTCGAAAGGATGTAAACCCGAATGTCATCCTGAACCAGCTTTATAAGCATACCCAGCTTCAGACCACCTTCGGTGTCATCATGCTTTGTATCGTGAACGGCGAGCCGAAGATCCTGAACCTCCAGCAGGTTCTCGACGAGTATCTGAAGCATCAGGTCAATGTCTTCACCAGACGCACGAAGTATGATCTGAATAAGGCGCAGGAGCGTGCGCATATCTTAGAGGCACTCCTCGTCGCTGTCGATCATATCGATGAGATCGTGCATACCATTCGTGCGGCTGCGAACACGGAGCAGGCGAAGCTGGATCTCTCCGCGAAGTTCGGCTTCGATGAAGGACAGGCACAGGCCATCGTAGACATGCGTCTGCGTGCCCTGACCGGTCTCGAGCGCGACAAGCTGAAGGATGAGTACGACGAACTCGAAAAGAAAATCGCATACTACAACGAGATTCTCGGTGATCCGAAGAAGATGCTCGGCGTAATCAAGAGTGAGATCGATGTCATCGCAGACAAGTATGCAGATGATCGTCTCACGAAGTTCGGCTATGACGATTCCATCGAGGATGAGGATCTGATTCCGGATGATGATATCGTGATCGCGGCGACCAGACTCGGTTACGTGAAGCGTATGTCACCGGAGAACTTCAAGCAGCAGAACCGTGGCGGTAAGGGGATCAAGGGCATGCAGACCATCAATGATGACATCATCGAGGATCTGTTCATGGCGACGAATCACCACTACATCATGTTCTTTACAAACACCGGACGCTGCTTCCGCATCAAGGCGTATAATATCCCGGAGGCATCCCGTACCTCCCGTGGTACGGCACTCGTGAATCTCCTGCAGCTTGGATCAGATGAGCATGTCACCGCCAGCTTTGCGCTGAAGGATGATTATCCATCATCCGATCAGTATCTCCTGCTTGCGACGAAGAACGGTATGGTGAAGAAGACCCCGATTGCGGATTATGCGAACATCCGTAAGACCGGTCTCATCGCGATGACGCTGCGGGACGATGACCAGCTCATCGAAGCGAAGCTGATCGATGCAGGTGAAGATGTCATGATCGGTACCCGGAATGGTATGGCGATCCGCTTTAACGAGTCGGATGTTCGGGTGACCGGTCGAAGCTCGATGGGTGTACGCGGTATCAGCCTCGATGCAGATGATGAGGTCATCGGCATGCAGAAGCTCAGCCAGGGTGACTATGTGCTGGTCGTATCTGAAAAGGGTATGGGCAAGCTGACCCATGCCGATGAGTTCAAGGCTCAAAAACGTGGAGGTAAGGGTCTGCACTGCTATCGCATCACAGAAAAGACCGGTAAGCTCGTCGGCTTCAAGCTGACCTCGAAGGAACGCGAGATCATGCTGATCACGAATGAAGGCGTTATCATCCGTATGTCGCTGAAGGACGCGAAGGATATCGGGCGTAATACATCCGGTGTGAAGTTCATGAACATCGATCCGGATTCCGATACCGTGATCGCATCGATCGCGAAGGTACGTGAATCGACGACCGAGGCCTATGAGGCAGAGCTCGCGGAGACCGAAGCGGTTCCAGAGGATACGGAAAACGCTGGAGAGGATAACTGAAGCCATCTTACCAGAGGGAGCACATCTATATGATGTGCTCCCTCTCTTCTATCTCTACAAGCTCTCGTTCAGGCAGGATGACAGCCGCAAAATGGCGAATTTCCGTCGAAAATAAAGGTAAAAAGCGGGTTGACATCATGTAAATTTATTGGTAATATAGCTAGGCATCCTTAAAAGGGTGCTTTTATTAACCATTTTCCCGGTTTGAGATGATTCATCTCCCTTGGCAGGGATCGAGGTTAATTTGGAGTAGTACTCAAGAGGCCGAAGAGGCGCCCCTGCTAAGGGTGTAGGTCGGATAAAACCGGCGCGAGGGTTCAAATCCCTCCTACTCCGCTGAGGATTTTCTTCTGACAGAAAAATATCTGAAAGATATGAAAATTCTTATTGACAGAGATAACGCTCTGCGATAGAATGTTTTCTCGTCACCAGAAAACAGAGATTCAGATGAAGCGCTTCGCTTCCAGATGAATCAAAAATTTCTGAAAAAGTGCTTGACAAGCAAGAAACAGTTTGATAGAATATGCAAGCTGTCGCAAAGAGAGCACAGCGAACCTTGAAAATCAAAGATCGATTAATACACAGACCCTGAAGATTCTAAAGAATTTTCAGA
>NZ_JBKEIS010000013.1:0-64833 GCF_046365365.1 Oribacterium sp. P9
ACCCTTTGGGGAGCTCTGTTAGAGTTACCCTTTTATAGCCACTGATAAAAAAGATAATTTTCTGCTAATCTATGCTTGACTTTTCATAGCTGGTCTCCTTCTGGCGCACAACCGTGTCCAAAATAGTCGCCTCCATCCAGATGCCACTTTCCAACATAGCCACACTTAATACCATGATCCGATAATCTCTGCCCAATCGTTTTAACGTTTGCTCCTAGCGGAACGCCATTTGTCACCATCCCGTTAGAATGCGGAAATGTTCCTGTAAAAATAGCGCTTCTTGCTGGTCCACACACCGGCTGACAAGTATAGGCATTTTCATAGCGAATACCTTCATTAGCTAAAGCATCTAAGTTAGGCGTACTCATCTTTCGATTTCCATAGCAGCCGACCATGTCTTTTCTTGTTGTATCTGTCATTAATAAAACAACCTGCTTTTTCAACGACTTTTGCCTCCTCCCTGATAGATTCACTACATCTATGTGGCTCCATAGTATTTCATATGACTTCGTATAGCCATTTACATAATTACTTTTCATATGGATTTTCCTGCTTTCACACGATATACTGGTACTAACAGGATAACAAAGGAGCTTGATGATAATGATAAATATAAGTGGGCACTTTCGAAATGAGCGAACTCAGCTTGGCTTTTGTAATATGGATATTCCTCTTATGGTGAATTGCTGTGGAAAACAGATTTTCCAGACTCAGGACTATTTCTGTAATCGGGAGAAAGGACGTCTGGATTATCAGATAATATATGTATTCCGGGGAGAGGGCCATTATTTCATAGATCATCACTGGATAACCCTTGCGGCTGGAAATATTGTGCTGTATCGACCAACAGTACCTCAATTCTATTCATACTTTGCAAAAGAAAAGCCTGAAATATACTGGATTCATTTTACAGGTAATCAATGCGAAGAGCTTCTGAAGAAATATGATATACGCAATTGCTACATCGGAGAAAACCAATACTTGAAGCTACTGTTCCAGGATATCATTAATGAACTGCAGTTAAAAAAGCCACAGTATGAAGATATCATTCTACATGATTTCTGCCTTTTGCTCTGTTCCATCAGTCGCTCATTCTGTTCTCTCTCAAAGCCTTACGAAAACAATTTTTCCATCGACCGCCTGCTTTTAGAGCTGAATTCTAAATATGCTGATAACTGGACTTTATCTACGATGGCAGATTACTGTAAACTAAGCAAAAGCTACTTCTCGCACACTTTTCGTAAGCGTATGGGTGTTTCTCCGGTTCAGTACCTTAATACGCAACGTATTGAAAAAGCAAAGGAGTTTCTGCTTTCAAATTCCATGAGTATTTCAACCATAGCTCGATTAGTAGGATTCGATGATCCGCTGTATTTCAGCAGAGTATTTAAAAAACACACTGGAATTGCCCCTCAGATGTTCTATCAAAAAGTTGGAAACGCAAATACGCCGGAATGGTTTCTTCAACAACCACCAAAGTCATAGGTACTCTCTAAATTATTCACTTACAGATGGACTGTATTTTTAACACGAAGCACAGTCAAAGATTGAGGCTGTGTATAATATAAAATCAGATGTCTGACGGCGATTTTTTTACCGTTCAGACATCCGATTTTTATATTTTATCTATGATTTAAAGAGGTTATTCTGTCTTTGCACAGTTCTTCTCTGCCAATTTCGGAATATCACCAACACCATTCAGCACAATGCTTGGACGATAAGCATAGGTATCAAGTGTATCACGAGTAGATACGCCAGAAAGAACAAGTACAGTTGACATACCACTTTCCATGCCAGAAATGACGTCTGTATCCATACGATCGCCAATCATCACGGCTTCTGCAGAATGGCACCCAAGCAAGCGCAGTCCTGTCCTCATCATTAATGGATTCGGCTTTCCGCAAAAATAGGCTTTTTTACCGGTAGCCATCTCAATCGGGGCTACTAAAGCACCGCACGCAGGGGCAATTCCATTTTCAATTGGTCCTGACACATCCGAGTTTGCGCCAATCAGCTTTGCACCATTAAGAACAAGATTTGTTGCTTTAGTTAATGTATCGAGTGAATATGCTCGCCCTTCTCCTACAACAACGTAATCCGGATTAACGTCATTCATCGTCACCCCCGCATCATAAAGTGCATTCAAAAGTCCTGCTTCGCCAATAGCAAACACAGAACAGCCCGGTGCCTGCTGCTTTAAAAATGCTGCCGTCGCTAAAGCACTCGTATAAAAATGCTCTTCTGGTACATCGAGTCCCATACGCGCTAACTTCTGGTTCAGTTCTCGTCGAGTGTAGCCACTATTATTTGTGAGAAATAAATACTCCTTATGCTCCTCCTGCAACCACTGAATAAATTCTCTGACACCTGGTAGGATTTGATTCCCGTGGTAGATCACACCATCCATATCGCAAATAAAGCCCTTGATTGCAGTAAAGTCTATTCCAGAAAGTCGTTCCATAACACTGTCTCCTCCTATATGGTGAATCACACCAGTAGTAATGACTTCATTTTTTTAATTATACCATCAAGGATTCATGCGACACATCTGCGTGTAAAACCTTCTGGCAGTAATCCCTCGAAGAAACATTTCGTCTCTTCGGGACTGAAACGCTTTTTCTCGAGCGGTAGACTGATCGATATGGGGCGACAGTCAGGTGTCGATAAATAGATATCGTCATACGAAAAAAAAGAATTAGAAGAATCTGTACCGGTAATGTGCCCGACACAGGTGCTGATCCCGCATATTTCCATCATAACAGTAAGATTAAACATGGCTATCCTCGTTTCTCGGCAATGATGTCCATGCCTAAAATGTTTGCAAGGTGTATTGCTTTTTCAAGCTCTGCCGTAGGTTTGCCACGCTCCAGATCAGAAATATAGCTTATACTGAAGCCGGTTAACTCAGCAAGAGTACTCTGCGTATAGTGAAGTTCTTTTCGACGATTACGAATCGCAAGTCCGAAATCGCTTGAATCATAAAGCTTCATAAGGTTGCCTCGATTCTGCCGTACGGCTTATTTTAAAGTTGAGTTTGGTTATTTGGTTCGTACGGCTAAATTATACTTGCATTTATAAATAATGAGCCGTACGGCTAATTTATCACAAATGAATTATATAATTAGCCGTACGGCGTAGTCAAGCGATATACATCATCATTATTCGCACCATTCCGTCAGCAGGTTGCCGTCCCCTCCGGTCCCCTGCCGGATCAGTACACGAGTGAACTATAACCAGTAAACTTGACCGTCAGATCATCGCCTAGAACTGTGTATTCCGGTGCAGAGGAACCCAGCTCTCTGCCATGTTCAAAGACTCCTCTTATATATGGTTTCGTCACTTTATCTTCGCCAGCACGTCTTGGAACTTCGCATAGTTCACCTTCACTCCGTCATTAAAAAATCTCGCCCCACAATATTTGCACTTTCGCCCCAATTTTTCATGCTGTAAACGTTCATTCACTGTGCATACACGGTTATGTAACATCGATGGATGAACATACAGAAAGAACCCAGAAACAACGTATTTACGTCATTTCCGGGCTCTCTTCCAAGTGATTTCTCACCCTATAAAGAAAGCTGGCAACCGGAATCGGACCGGTGACCTCCGCACTACCAATGCGACGCACTACCGACTGTGCTATGCCAGCATTCCGTTCCCTCTCGAGAACTTCTATACTTTATCATGGAGACCCTGCTCTGTCAACCACGAATTTACTTTTTTTGTAAAAAGTTTATGTGGACATTATTTTGCACATAACGGCACGGCGCAGATATACGGATACGGCGCTTATCTGCGTTGTGCAGGGCGTTCCCTGCGTGCTCTGAGCCGAAGCCGATATGAGGGCCAGTTAAGCTGTGAATTATTCCGAGAAAAACTTCGCCTTGATCTTCTCCGTTGGCATCCTCTCGCCGGTCCAGAGCTCGAAGGCGGCTGCGCCCTGGTACAGCAGCATGTTGATGCCGTTGAAGGACTTGAGGCCGCAGGCCTCAGCCATCTCGAGGAGCTTCGTCTTCCGCGGATTATAGATGACGTCGGCGACGACCAGCGGTGCCACTGTCTGCACCTTCTCCTGTGCGGCAGTCGTATCGGCTGTCGGGGCCTCTCCCTGGGCAGCAGACGCATCCGAGGTCTGCGCATCACCGCAGGCTACCCTCGCCCGCTGCGTAAGCCAGGACGGATCCTGGATGATGCAGGCATCGGTATGCGGTGCCATGCCGACATTCGTCGCGTTGATGAGGAGACAGGACTCCGCGATCTGCTGCTGCATCACAGCATCCTCATAGTCATAGACCGTGACATGGCAGTGGGTACGTTCGTTCAGCTCGGCGACGACACGGGCGGTCCGATCGTGGAAGCGGCTGGTGGCGCGCTCGAAGACCGCTACCTCGCGGGCACCATCGAGCGCGAGCTGCACGAGGATGGCGATCCCGGCCCCACCGGTACCGAGCAGCGTCACCTTCTGTCCGCGGAAATCGACGCCTTCCTGACGTGCCGACTCCGTGAAGCCGATACCGTCCGTGGTATGTCCCGTCGCCGTGCCATCGTCCTCGAGGACAACGGTATTGACTGAACCGGCGATCTCTGCTGCCGGACTCAGCCGGTCACAGAGCGCGACGGCCTCCGTCTTCAGCGGCATCGTGAGGTTGAAGCCGCGCACGCCCATCCTCCGGAAGCTGTCCATCACGCCGGCGAGCTCCCCCTCTTTCACATCGAAGGCGAGGTAACGGTAGTCGAGCCCGAGCTCCGCGAAGGCCTCGTTGTGCATCGCCGGGGACATGCTGTGCGCCACCGGGCTGCCGAGCAGACAGATCATTTTCGTGCGTCCTGAAATTTCCATATTTCCTCCATCATCCAGAACAGGGAACCCGGCGTCCCGCCTGCGATTCCCTGCCATTTTCTTCCTATACGATTATATGTGGCCAATGTTTACATCAGCCCACATGCCGTCAGTTCAGTCGCTGCCGTACGATTTCGTACGCGAGCACGCCGCACGCGACGGATGCGTTCAGAGAGTCGATGTCGCCCTTCATCGGGATGGAGGCGACCATATCGCACTTCTCCTTCACGAGGCGGGAAACGCCCTCGCCCTCGTTCCCGATGACGAGTCCGATCGCACCCTTCAGATTCAGCTTATACATGAGCTCGCCGTCCATATCCGCACAGACGAACCATATGCCCTCCTTCTTCAGCTCCTCGATGGTCTGGCCGATGTTGGTAACCTTCGCCACACGGGTATGCTCCAGCGCGCCGGCCGAGCTCTTCGCCACGGTCGAGGTCAGCCCGACGGCGCGCCGCTCGCGGATGATGACCCCATGGGCGCCGGCGAGATTCGCCGTACGGATCATCGCGCCGAGGTTATGCGGATCCTCGATGCCGTCGAGGATGAAGAGGAACGGATCCTCGTTCTTCTCACGGGCAGCGTCGAGCATCTCCTGCACGCTGCTGTAGTGGAATGCCGCAAGGTAGGCCGCTACACCCTGGTGGCTCGCCCCCTGTCCGGCGATCTCATCGAGGCGCTCCTTCTTCACGAATTCCGGCTTCACACCGGCCTTCTTCGCCTCACGTAAAATCGTGGAAATCGGGCCGTCGTGGAGCCCGTCCTGTACGAACAGACGATCGATCGCCTTGCCCGCACGAAATGCTTCGATGACCGGATTTCGTCCGATCAGTGTAAATTCTTCGTCTCTCATGCTTAGATCCTTCTCCTATGCTCACATCCATGGCCGACTCCGAGAGCCGGTACACATCGGAGACGGTCTCCGATACAGGATGTGATGTTTGAACCGAAAAAACGCAGTTTTTCAACCGGCTTATTCTTTTTCTGCTTCTGCCGCCGGCTCGTGCCGGATCTCGCCTTAGCGGTCCTCCAGCGCCTGCAGGTGGGTGATGCCTCTCGCCTCCAGATCGATCATGCGCTCGTACTGCTCCGTCAGATACAGGTATCCGATCAGCGCCTCGAAGCCTGTCGCGCGGCGGTACTCCTGGATGGAGCTGTTCTTGCTGTGCGTTGCAGACTTCTGATTGCGGCCACGACGGTAGACGGACATCTCCTCGTCCGTCAGCACGCCCTGTCCGATGAGAAAGCCCATGATCTCCGACTGCGCATGTGCACAGACGAAGGTCGTCTTCTTCTGGTTGACAGCATTGACCACACCCGGGAAGTTCGACACCACATACTCCCGCACGGCGAGGTCATAGAGACAGTCGCCGATGTACGCGAGAATAAGCGGTGAAGTCGTCTGGACATCCACCGCTTTCAGATTCAGCTTTTCCTTATAGAGCTTGAAAATCTCGTAATCCATCAGGCACGACTCCACTTCACGCCTTCTCTGGTATCCTTGAGAACGATACCCATGGCGAGCAGCTGGTCACGGATTTCATCCGCCCGGGCGAAGTCCTTCGCCTTACGTGCTGCCTGACGCTCCTCGATCAGCTTCTCGACCTCACTGTCGAGATCATCCTTCTTGAGCTCCGTACGAATGCCCAGGACACCCATGAGAAGCTCGAGTTTCGCAAGCACATAGTCCACGTATGCCTTCGTGCTCTCCTCGGTCGCCGTGATGTTCGCCACACGAACGAGCTCGAAGATCGCCGTGATCGCATCTGCGGTGTTCAGATCATCGTCCATCTTGCTGTTGAAGGTTTCCTGCAGCTGATCGACCGCCTTCTGATCCTCCAGCTCCTTCTCCGTCATCGCATCGCCCTGTGCCTTCGCACTCAGCTCACGCAGACGATCCAGCGCCGTGTAGATACGGTCGAGGGAGGTCTTCGCAGCATCCATGAGCTCCTTACTGAAGTTCAGCGGATTACGGTAGTGGGCGCTCAGCATGTAGAAGCGGAGCACCATCGGATCATACTGCGCAGTGATGTCACGGACGGTAAAGAAGTTACCGAGGGACTTACTCATCTTCTGGTTGTTGATATTGATGAATCCGTTGTGCATCCAGTAGTTCGAGAAGGTCTCGTGGTGTGCACTCTCATACTGTGCGATCTCGTTCTCGTGGTGCGGGAAGATGAGGTCCTCACCACCGGCATGGATGTCGAGACGTCCGCCGCAGTACTTCGGAGCCATGACGCAGCACTCGGTGTGCCAGCCCGGACGACCCTCGCACCATGGAGACTCCCAGTACGGCTCGCCGTCCTTCTTCGGCTTCCAGAGTACGAAATCGGTCGAGGTACGCTTGCCCTCCTCACCGGACACCTTCAGATCACGGAAACCGGACTGCAGCTCATCGATGTTCTTGTGACTCAGCTTTCCGTAGCCGCGGAAGGAGGTCGTATCGAAATAAACGGTACCATCGGCAGCGACATAAGCATTACCGCCCTCGATCAGGGTCTTGATCAGATCGATCATGCCCTGGATCTCCTCGGTCGCCTTCGGGTGTGCGCTCGCCGGCTCGATGTTCATCGCATCCATGTCCTTCTCGACCTCGGCGATGTACTTCTTCGTGATCTCGCCGCAGCTCACGCCCTCTTCGATGGACTCCTTGATGATCTTGTCGTCGACATCGGTATAGTTCGACACATAGGTCACCTTATAGCCCTGATACTCCATATAGCGACGGAAGGTATCAAACACGATCATCGGACGCGCGTTACCGATATGGATGAAGTTGTAGACCGTCGGTCCACAGACATACATACGGATCTTGCCCTCCTCGATCGGCTTAAACTCTTCCTTCATGCGGGACATCGTATTAAAAATCTTCATAGTATCTCCTCTGCCCATGATTTCTGCCCGCCCGGTAAAATTTCTATGACGGCACATCCTGCGTTCGCCAATGCTTCTGGCGCTACATCATCGCTTCTCATAGGGTCATATAAAACTATTTTAAGGCTTAAAGACGCGCGCGTCAATGACAATGAGGCCCTGCCGGACGCCCCTCTCATGGAGTAACAAAGAAGCCTTGCCATAGGCAAGGCTCTGAATACGTTCGCCACTAGGGCATCCATGCGCCGCTCCGTCCTTTGGACGGCCCTCTCATGGATTAGCAAAGAAGCCTTGCCATAGGCAAGGCTCTGAATACGTTCGCCACTAGGGCATCCATGCGCCGCTCCGTCCTTTGGACGGCCCTCTCATGGATTAGCAAAGAAGCCTTGCCATAGGCAAGGCTCTGAATACGTTCGCCACTAGGGCATCCATGCGCCGCTCCGTCCTTTGGACGGCCCTCTCATGGATTAGCAAAGAAGCCTTGCCATAGGCAAGGCTCTGAATACGTTCGCCACTAGGGCATCCATGCGCCGCTCCGTCCTTTGGACGGCCCTCTCATGGATTAGCGCTGATACTGGTTGAAGAACTGCTGGAACTGCTGCCACAGCTGCTCCTGGTCGCTGCTGCCGGAGCCGTTCGAGCCCTGGCTGCCGTCCGAGCCGTTGCCGTTTGAGCCATTACCGTTCGAACTGCTGCCGCCGTTCTGAGAGAACGGGTCGTTTGCGGAGCCCTGGTTCTGCTGACTCTGTGTGCCGGACTTCTTGTTGGTGTTCGAGGTCTCGGAGGAGCCCAGGGTGACGTCGACGGTTACCTCGTCATACTGGCTGCCGTTCGGACGCTTGACGGTGACCTTGACAGTCTCGCCGGCCTTATACTTCGAAAGAAGGTTCGAGAGATCGTCGAAGGTGTTGACGCCCTGACCATCCAGTGCGGTGATGATATCCTTCTCCTGGAGGCCACTGTTCTCAGCATTGGAGCCCTCAGTGAACTTATAGATGAAGACGCCCTGCGGCATGTCGAAGGTCTGTGCGGTCTGCGCATCGATGTTCTTGACCTGGATGCCGAGGTAACCACGCTCATCCTCCGGAACGGCCTGACGTGTAGTCAGTGTGGACAGTGAGTCGATGACCTTCTTCGCCTTCGCGGATGGGATGGAGTAGCCCATACCCTCGACATCGGTATCACTGTACTTCGCGACGTTGATGCCGATCAGCTCGCCCTGCATGTTGAGGAGTGCGCCGCCGGAGTTGCCCGGGTTGATGGCGGCATCCGTCTGGAGAAGTCCAGACTCGCTGCTCTCACTGGTCTGTACATCTCTGTCCTTCGCGGAGATGATACCGGTGGTGACGGACTGACCGTAGCCCAGTGCGTTACCGATCGCCACGACCTGATCGCCGACCTGTATGTCATCGCTGTTGCCAATGCTGATGACCTTCAGCGCATCCATCGTCGCCTGAGGAATATCGGAAAGCTTTACAGCGACCACGGCGAGATCCGCGGAGGCATCGGTACCCTTGATTTCAGCATCGACACTCTCGTTATCACAGAAGGTGACGGAGAGGGAGCTCGAATCAGCGACCACATGGTTGTTGGTGACGATCAGAAGCTCGGTATCATTCTTTCCGACGATGACGCCGGAACCACTCGCCGGTACCTCGGTCTCATAATTCTGGTAGTTCCCGAACAGGGAGAAGCCGTTCGCCTGATACTTCATCATATTGGTGATGGCGACAACCGACGGCATCGCGTTCTTCGCGACCTCACTGACGGAGCCATAGCCAAGCGTGGATGCCGGAGCGGTACCACTGCCCGCTGTGCCTGCCGCCTGTGTTTCCGCGGCAGCCTGGGTCGCGGCGGCGGTGGTCTCCGGTGTGACGGCCTGGGCGCCACTGTCACTCTGGTAAGCGATGCCGGCCTTCTGGGCGGCGACATTGACCCCGACCATGGATGCACCGGCGACGGCACCGAACAATACAGCACCTAAAACGATTCCTGCTACTTTTTTCATCATGAACCTCCTGAGAAAGTGTAGTTCCTGATCGATCGTATATGTTCATTCATCGTGATCTGGTAAAGCCGGACTGCGATCGCAACAGACCTTCTGCGTTCTGCTGCCGACCGCCGCTTCGACGATCACGGATGATGCTCATGCACATCAGCTATCTTTCTGTTTACATCGAGTATGATACGTGATTTCTGTGTTGAATTTGTGTCTTAGATTTGGAGAATTTGTGAAAAACGCGCTCGTGTACAGTCGATATAGAAGGTATTCTGAAGCGAAGATTTTCACAGGTGAAGCATAGAATTTCGAAGGGATTCGAAGGGGCAGTTTATAGTCTTTTTAGAGATGAAGCGACTGAAAAATGCTATAATTTTTTCATATAAAGCTTCGGAGGAAGTATGTATTATTTCATCATCAATCCGGAGGCCTCAGGTGGCCGCGGACGAAAAATCTGGGATAAGGTACTCAAATATTTAAAACGGACACATAATACGGAGAACTACGAGGTATATCTTACGGAGAAGGCCGGCGATGCGCGCCGCTACGCACAGCAGCTGTCCGAGCGCTGTCCGGAGAAGCGGACGATCACCGTGATCGGTGGCGAGGGTACGCTGAACGAGGTCGTGGATGGACTGCACATGGACGGTGACCGTGTGTCCGTCGCCTATATTCCGACGAAAACGGATAACGACATCGCGCGCTGCTATCGGAAGCGCTATACACTGCGCGCGCAGCTGAAGCGTCTCCGGAATCCATCGGATGAGCTGCTGCTCGATTATGGTGTGCTGAACTGTGCGACCATGAATCGCCGCTTCGCGGTGAGCTCCGGGATCGGCTTCGATGCGGCGCTCTTTCCGGCGCTGTATGCCGAGGGGTATGACGGTGCGGCCGACACGAAAAAGCCGTTCTTCCAGCGACGGCGGGTGAGCTATTTCCATATCTTCGTGCGGGAGCTGATCCATGCGCGTCCGAGTCATGGCTATGTGATCCTCGATGGCGATAAGCGCCACGAGTTCAACAACATCCTGTTCATCTCGGCGCATGTACATCCCTTCGATGGTGGCTATATGGTCTGCCCGAAGGCCGACGGCGCGGATGGTTACCTCGATATCTGTATCGTGAGCACGAAGTATAAGTGGCGGCTGCTCCTGATTATGCTGGCGAGCATCTTCGGAAAGCATGTCACCCATACCGGTGTGCATCTCTACCGCTGCCGTGAGGCCGTGATCCATACGGATCGGGCACTTCCGGTGCATGTGGATGGTGAGTCGATCGGTGAGCAGACGGACTATACGCTGACCTGCATTCCGAAGAAGCTGCGGCTGCGGCTCTGAGCGGATATACACTTTCGTCAGAAGACCCGGAGGGCCAGCCCTCCGGGTCTTCTGACGGAAACTTAAATCAGCAGTGCGACGGCCTGTGCGCTGATGCCTTCGCCACGACCGGTGAAGCCGAGATGCTCCTCCGTGGTGGCCTTGATGGACACCTGGTCGACGGAAAGGTTCAGGGCCTTCGCGACATTCATACGCATCTCCGGGAGATAGCTCATCAGCTTCGGACGCTGCGCGATGATAGTAGAGTCGATGTTCTCGATGCTGTAGCCATGAGCGGCGAGGATGAGGCCGACCTCATGAAGCAGCTGTACGGAATCAGCGCCCTTATAGCGCGGATCCGTATCCGGGAAGTGCTGCCCGATATCACCGAGGGCGGCTGCACCGAGCAGTGCATCCATGATGGCATGCACGATAACATCCGCATCACTGTGACCGTCGAGACCACGCTCATACGGGATGGTCACGCCGCCGAGGATCAGTGCACGTCCCTCGACCAGTTTATGTACATCATATCCTGTTCCGATTCTCATAAAAACCTCCATTACATAAAATTCTGTGGATCCACATAGCTTCCGTTTTCACGGATGCCGAAGTGGAGATGTGGTCCGGTTGAGTAGCCGGTGGAGCCGACGGAGCCGATGCTCTCGCCCTGCTTGACTTCCTGCCCCTCGGAGACACCGAGGTTTGCCATGTGCATGTAGACGGTATACACACCGCTGCCATGGTTGATCATCACGTAGTTTCCGGCCGAGGCAGAGTAGGTTGCGATCACGACCTCACCGCCGGCGGCCGCCACGACCTTCGAGCCACTGGATGCCGCGATGTCGATGCCCTTATGATAGGTGCTGGCACCCTCGGTCGGCGCTTCACGGGAGCCGAAGGTACTGCTGATGCGGCCTCCCGACGGAACCGGCCAGGTGAATCCGCCACTCATCGTTCGCGTCGTGTAGTCCGACTTCACCTTCTCGACCGAATCCGGATCCTTACCGGCAGCGACGGCCGCCTTCCGGGCCGCCTCTTCCTTCGCCTTCGCCTCGGCTTCGGCCTTCTTCCGTGCCTCCTCTTCCTGCCGTTTGATTTCCTTCTCCATCGCGGCGATCGTGCTCTCCTGCTCCTCGATGTCCGCGTAGAGTGCATTGATCTCACCCTGCTGCTGGTTCGCCGTCGACTGCGCCGAGCGGATCTTCTGATTATAGGCGGCGAGCTCCTGGTTCTTCTGTGCGAGCAGGGTCGCCACGCTCTGCTGCTTCGCGCTCGCGGATGCCTGCATCGTCACCAGCTGTGCCTGCTCCGCCTCGAGCTGCAGATTCGTGTTCGTGATAAACTGCTTCGTCGCCGCAAACTCGTCCAGCTTCTGCCGGTCATACTCCGTGATCTTCGCGATGTACTCTGCCTTGTTGAGGAGATCAGCCCAGCTTTCGGAATTCAGGATCATGTCGATGAAGCTCGTATCACCCTTCTCGTACATGAAGCGGATGCGCAGCTTCATGCTGGCATACTGGTCCGACTCGGTCTGCGCCGCCTCGGCGAGCTGCCCCTGCGTGAACTGGATGTCCAGCTGCTTCTGCGCGATGGAAGCATTGAGCTCGTTCACCTCGTTCGTGAGCTCCGTCATGCTCTGGTCGAGTGCTTTGATGTAGCTCGCGGTATCTGCCTTCCGGTCCTTGAGCCCGCTGATGGTATCGTTCACCTTCGCCTGCTCTTCCTTCAGTGCATCGATGGCCGCCTGATTCGCGTCGATCGTTTTCTGCGCCGACGCGATCTGCTTCTTCTCCGTCTCCGCCGCGAGGTTCGGCTTCGCCGTGCAGCAGAGGGACAGCACGAGCGCCGCCGCAAGCATATTCAGTTTCGCTGATTTCTTTTTTCTCATGTCTTCTTTCTTTCGGCTGATGCCTTCGTCCTTCGCATCATCATGTCGCGGGTCGTCTTCCAGACCTCGATGCATCGACGAGGCTTCGCGCCGCCTTGCATTATACCCGGAGCGACTTTCGGATCGTCACGAAGGAGACGACGAAGCCGACACCGACACCGAGGCCCAGCGCGACTGCGACCATCTGCGGATAGATGGTGCTGATCGGAATAGGCTGGAACAGCGTCGAGATCGAGACAAAGTGGCTTGTGACATAGTGGACAGCCTTTTCATAGATGAAGTAGATGCCGGCGAGCGGGATCAATGCACCGACGAGGCCGAGCATCACACCCTCGACGAGGAACGGCAGGCGGATCATGAGGTTCGTCGCGCCGATCATCTTCATGATCATGTTCTCGCGTCGACGGAACTGTGCCGCGACGGAGATCGTGTTGCTGATCAGGAAGACCGACACCGCCAGCAGTACCGCGATGATCACGGCGCTGAGCAGCGAGATGATGCGGTTCAGCGAGCTCAGTCCCGTGACGGCTGCGTTCGAGTAATTCACCTGACGGACGACCGGGAAGCTGTGAAGCCAGTCCACGATGCTCTGCTGATCCTGGATGTTGTTGAGGAAGATCTCGTAGCTTTGGGAGTTCGCGAGCGGGTTGTCCTCGGCGAATGCCTCTGCGAGCAGCTCGTTGTTATCGAAGTAATCGCTCTTAAACGTTTCCCAGGCCTCCTCGGCAGAGGTATAGTGGGAGCTCTTCACTTCCGGACGCGCCGCGATGGCCTCGCCGACAGCATTGACCTCCTCAGAACTTGCGTCATCGGTAAAGAAGACGGTGATGCCGACGGTGGTTTCTGCGGTTTTCGCGATGTGCTGTACGTTCGTCACGATCGCGAAGAACAGACAGAACAGGAAGATGCAGGCCGCGATCGTCGCCGTGGAGGCGGCGGAAAACAGCTTGTTATGCAGTATGTTTTTGAATCCGGAATGGATACAGTAACCGATGGCGTTCGCTTTCATCTGACGTCACCTCCCTTTCTCCGGCTGACATGACGCGGGCGGTGGCTGCCACCGAGACCGCGCGGGCGTTCCGTGGAAACTGTTTCAGAACTGAGCTCCGACACGTTTTCACGGATGGACGCGGTCTCTTCCGACATACTTTCCTCCGCTGTCGATCGTTTGCGTGATCGACGACGTTGCATCTCCGGGACAGCCTTCTCTGCTTCTGCAGAAGCGACAGACTCGCTCGCCTCTTCTGCAGCGGAATCCGAGATGATCTCGCCGTCGGCCATGTGAACGGTGCGCTTGTTCATCATACGGACGAGCTCGAGGTCGTGCGTGATAACGATGACCGTGGTGCCCTGCGCGTGGATGCGCTCGAGCAGCTTCATGATGCTGACGGCGTTCTCGTGGTCGAGGTTGCCGGTCGGCTCATCTGCGATCAGAATCTCCGGACGGTTGATCAGTGCGCGGGCGATGGCGGTACGCTGCTGCTCGCCACCGCTGAGCTCGCGCGGATAGGCATCGTGCTTCTCGCTGAGACCGACGCGTTCGAGCATCTCCGCGACATCTGCGCGGATTTCCGGGGTGGATTTACCGGCGATCAGCTCGGCGAAGCCGACGTTCTCATAGACGGAACGGTCCTCGAGGAGCCGGAAGTCCTGGAAGACGACACCGAGACGGCGACGGTACTTCGGGACGAGACGTCGCTTCATGTGCTGCAGGGCGAGCCCGTTGACGGTGATCTCGCCCTCCGTCGGCTCGAGCTCCTTCGTGAGGAGGCGGACGAGCGTGGATTTACCAGAGCCGCTGCGCCCGACGATGAAGCAGAACTCGCCATCCGCGATGGTGAGACTGACATTTCGGAGGGCCTCAACGCCGTTTTTATAGCTTTTGGAAACGTTTTTGATTTCAATCATTCTTATAGAAGGTCCTTTGGTGGGGTGTTGCACATCGTATATCGCGCAAGGGCTCGATGCACCTTGCGTCCGGGTTGCCTTCAGAAACAACGCAAGGGGGCTTCCGGAAGACGATGCCGCACTATATAAAATAATAGCAAAAACCGGTCCGTGGTGTATACACCATGGACCGGCTAATTCATGTCAATAATCTTAAGATTTTTTCAGAGACAGGGCTGTCTCCGGACGCTGAGTGAAGCGTCGATGGATCGAAGACTCGAAGAATTAATAGTCGATGGTCTCCATATACTTCATGTACTTTACAACCATGAGTGCGATCTTGAAGGTAATCGCGTCATCAAATACACGAAGGTCCAGACCGGTGGAGCGCTGCAGCTTATCGAGACGGTATACCAGGGTGTTTCTGTGGATATACAGCTGACGGGAGGTCTCGGAAACGTTCAGGTTGTTCTCGAAGAACTTGTTGATCGTGGTCAGGGTCTCCTCGTCGAACTCGTCCGGAGAGACGGTCGTGAAGATCTCGCGGATAAACATCTTGCACAGTGGCAGTGGCAGCTGATAGATCAGACGGCCGATACCGAGACGGTTGTAGGCGATGATGTTCCGCTCTGCATAGAAGATCTTACCGACCTCGAGGGCCATCTTCGCTTCCTTGTAGGACTTCGAAACATCCTTGATCTCGTTCACTACGGTACCGTAGCTGACACGGGCATCGATCATCGCCTCGGTCTCGAGCATATCGAGGATCGTCTCGGCTACATGGTGGAGCTCATCTGAGGTCTCGGTCGGCTTCACTTCCTTTACGACGATGACATTTTTCTCATCGACCGCAGTGACGAAATCGTGAGTCTTTGCAGCGAACAGTGTCTTCAGTGCCTCGAGGGCGCCGGAATCGCTGGTGCTCTTCTTGGTTTCGATGATGTAGACCACGCGCTTCACGCTGACATCGATATGCAGCTTCTTCGCACGGTTATAGATGTCGACCAGAAGCAGGTTGTCGAGCAGGAGGTTCTTGATGAAGTTGTCCTTATCGAACTTCTCCTTATATGCAACCAGCAGGGTCTGGATCTGGAAGGCGGCGAGCTTGCCGACCATGTACACGTCGTCGCTGTCGCCCATCGCGATCAGCACATACTCGAGCTGGTGCTCGTCGAAGATCTTAAAAAACTGATATCCGCCCACGGCCTGGCTGTCTGCCTGTGATTCCGCAAAGGACGAAACCATAGATTCTGTATACTGGTTATCGGTAAAGGTCGATGCAAGCACCTTTCCATCAATGTCCGCAATGGCGATATCAACTCTTGTAATACTCTTGAGAGAATCAATCGTGCTCTGTAAAACCTGATTTGAAATCATTCTCTACTCCTTCTGCACTTAACGACTAGATACGACTAGTACTCCATAATTATTGATATTTTACTAGATTCGATTTCTAAAATCAATCATTGTATCGACCTGATGACTGTCATTTTCCGTCATTTTGTAAGCGTTCAGGCAGTGCCGCCCCGCCCTCCCTGAGCGTTTCCGTCATTTTTCAGCCTCTTTCGGCCTCTTTTCCATGCATGGCTGTATAAAATGATACGATGAACGAAAAAACACCCGGTGGATCTCCCACCGGGTGCGCTGTGATTCTTTTAGTTTGTGATGGTCTGCTCTGTTTCCTTATCGAAAACGTGGATCTTCGCCTCATCGAGTGCGAAGGTAACGGTAGAACCGGTACGAGCAGCGGTCTTCGGGTTTACTCTTGCAACCCAGCCTGCATCGGCGAGGTCGAAGTAGAGAAGGGTCTCTGCACCGAGCATCTCGTATACCTTGATCTCAGCCTGTACGGTCTGCTTCGGGTGAGCAGCTACGAAATCTGCCTCATCGTGCAGATGCTCCGGACGGATGCCGAGGATGACGGTCTTACCGATGTATCCGCCGTCCTTCAGCTTGGCAGCCTTGGCAGCGTCGAGGGTGATGGTGTGGCCTGCGAAGGTAAGGGTTACATCATTACCCTCGGCCTTGCACTCTGCGTCGATCATGTTCATCTGCGGAGATCCGATGAAACCTGCAACGAACTTGTTGCACGGTGTATCGTAGAGGTTCTCCGGTGTATCTACCTGCTGGATGATACCATCCTTCATAACGACGATTCTGGTACCCAGTGTCATCGCCTCGGTCTGGTCATGTGTTACGTAGATGATGGTGGTCTCGAGGGACTTGTGGAGCTTTGCGATCTCTACACGCATCTGTGCTCTCAGCTTCGCATCGAGGTTACTGAGCGGCTCATCCATGAGGAATACCTTCGGTCTACGAACGATCGCACGTCCCATCGCTACACGCTGTCTCTGTCCACCGGAAAGAGCCTTCGGCTTTCTGTCGAGGAGATGCTCGAGATCGAGGATTCTCGCAGCCTCATGCACCTTCTGATCGATCTCTGCCTTCGGAACCTTACGAAGCTTCAGACCGAATGCCATGTTGTCATATACGGTCATATGAGGATACAGAGCGTAGTTCTGGAATACCATCGCGATATCTCTGTCCTTCGGCTCGACGTCATTTACTCTCTTGCCGTCGATGATCAGGTCACCGCTCGAGATATCCTCGAGACCTGCAATCATTCGAAGGGTGGTTGACTTACCACAGCCAGATGGTCCGACGAAAATGATGAATTCCTTATCCTTGATATCGAGGTTGAAATCCTTAACAGCGACGAAGCCGTTCGGATACTTCTTGGTTACATTCTTAAGCTCAACACTTGCCATAATTTTTTCTTCTCCTATAGGGCACAAACGTTTAGTGATCAGGTTCCCCAAGCCTTTTTCAACTGTACTCATCGTACACTTGTGGAAACGTTTTCTCAACGGCATTTGTTCCTAGAAAAGACCGGTTGAATTTATACAAACTGTCGAGCGATTTTTTAAAACGGTCAATATACACAAAAGATCGAGGTCTTCGTGATTTTAATTCTTCCTTCTTTCAGCAATTTGCCCACAGCACGCTTGAAAGCGGCCTTTGACATGCCGAAATCCCGCATAATTTCGTCAGGTTGAACAGTTTTATCGGTGTAAGGTACATGTCCTTCGAACTTTTCCGTCAGGATCGCGAGAACCTCATCGGCATTTCGCTCATAATGATAGGTCTTAATTTGATCATTCTGTATAACCGTCGCCTCTTCGTGCTTCTTTGTATACATCGTGGCGGCGAGACGCTGGCTGTGATCGACGTACAGATAGACCTCGACCTGGTCGCCGGCCTTAATCTCGTGGCGCATCTCGTGGTATGGCAGAAGCACATCACGCTCGAGTCCGATGTCCACGAACGCACCGATCTTCGTCACATCCTTTACGAGCACCTTCGCGATATCGCCGACCTGCATGAGCGGCTTTCGGGTCGTCGCAATCAGACGGTCACTCGAATCCTTGTACACAAACACGGAGAGCTCATCTCCGATCGTCTTCCCTGCCGGCACCTGCTTCTTCGGAAGCAGCACCGAAGCACCCTCACTGTCTGCGAGGTACACACCGAAGTCCTTCTCTCGCGCGATCTTCAGTGTCTGGATCTTTCCTAATTGAATCATGTTTTTCCTCTTCTTTCTATTACGTACAGGCTGTCCGCATGCCGCGGTACGCCCTTTTTTTATACTGTATTTCAGGCCAATGTCTCCATCGGCATACCGCCCGTTCAGCTGCGGATAAACTCTACATTACAGTAGACCTCGCCGGCAGGGCTCTGGAGGCTGACGATCAGCCCGCCGTCTGGTGACGATCCATATTTCGGAAGCATTGTATCCCCGAGCACGGCCGCCTTACGATACTCTGCGCGGATGCGACCAGCGTGAAAACGCTCTTTTCCACCGGCTGCCTCGGTGAGCACCTCGTCGGCGATCGCGATGTACTGTGCGTTGTTGACGTGATGATTACTGTCGATGTGATGCGGCTGCACGAGGATCGGTGCGGCTTCCGTGAGCACTTCCGGTTCCGTGATCTTTCGCTCGCTGGCCGGGAGCGCCAGCACATCCCGCATCTCGCCGAACGGCGTCAGCATATCCTCGGTGATTTTCGCAGGACGCATACGCTCGGTGTCATAGCAGAACCAGAGGCTGTCGGCGCGCAGGATGTAGGCACCGGCTTCGTCCTTGATCCAGAAGTTACGGTGTGCCAGCACGCCGCGGAAGGCATGCGGGCAGGTGCCGATCGTGAGGCGCTCACAGAGCTTCGGCATGCGCTCGATATAGATGTCCCAGTAGCTAAGCAGCCAGGCGCGCTTCATCTCCCGCAGATAATCGACCGTGAGGCCGACCTCCGTCGAGTGGAAGGTACTGCAGTCCTGCAGGTAATTCACGACCGAAAGTATCGTCGCCTGCTCATGCTCGTCTGTCTCGGAATAGCGGACCCGCTCGTTAAATTCGTACATGCGTTACTCTCCTTCTGTGCTGTTGTATGGAACTGTCTTCGCTTCGTCTGTGCCTGCAGTGCAGCCATCATGTGGCTGGACTGCGTCTGTGCCGCCAGTGCCGACGGCACCTGACTGCTTATGTTCTGTGCCCTCTGGCTGCTCTGTGTGTTCGAGATCCTCCGTAGCACGTGCCCGTGCTTCGGCGTCCTCCTCGGCGGAGTGCGTGTGCATGTACGGCTTATCGAGCTGGATGATGCAGCGCACATCCGGATTCTCGATCTGCATCCGGTTCTGGATGCCGTGCAGGAGCTGGTTTTCTTCTTCCTTCGTCAGGTTCCATGGTGTGATGAGATCGAACACCAGGTAGATGAGCTTCTGCGTCTGCGCACCGTTGCTGCCCGCGACGAAGCTGTGCTTCGTATGCTTCTCTTTTACGAGCTGCGCGACGTCGGAGCTGTGCCGGATACGGAAATCGTGGAAGCTGCTCTCCGGGGAGAGCTCGGCGAGGATGTTCGCCAGCATTGCCCTGTAAAAGCGGGTCTCATCGTCGTTATGAATCGGGTCCATGTGAATCACCAGGTGGACGCCGAGCTGTGTTTCGCAGTCATGCTCGATCCGGTCGATGAGGTCATGGGCGCTTTCGATGTCGCTGCGGCCGTCCACCTCGGCATGGATGGTGGCCATGTACTGGTTCGGACCGTAGTTATGGACGATCAGGTCATGACTTCCGAGGATGCCCGGATAGCGCTCGACGAAATCGATGATGGTATAAAAGAGCTCCGGATCGATGGAGTCGCCGATCAGCGGTGCCAGGGTCTCCCGTGCGATGCCGACACCGTTCCAGAGGACGATCAGGGAGACGAGGAGGCCGACATAGGCATCGATGTTCCGGTCGAAGAAATGGAAAATCAGGAGGGACGCGAAGGTCGTCGCGGTCGTGAGGATATCCATGAAGGCATCCTGGCTCGACGCACGGTAGATGTTCGAGTCGATTTTCTCTGCGACGCGACGGTAGAACAGCGCGAGGCCGAGCTTCGCCAGCATGGAAACGAGCAGGATCACGGCGGCATAGATGCTGTAGTGCATTATCTCCGGATGCAGGATCTTCTGAAAGGAATCCTGCAGGGAGCTGAGGCCGACGTTCAGTACCAGGATCGAGACGATGAAGGCCGCGATGTACTCGATGCGCCCGTGCCCGAAGGGGTGATCCTCGTCGGCTTTCTTTCCGGCCATCTTCGAGCCGACCACGGAGATCGCGGAGCTGCCGGCGTCGGACAGGTTGTTAAAGCCATCGGCCATGATCGACACGGAGTTGATGATGATGCCGATGGAAATTTTAAATACAAAAAGGAGCAGGTTGCATACGATTCCCGTCAGACCTGCTCTCTCAGATATTTTCGTTCGTTCAGTATGTTCGTTCATATTCGCCTCTGTTAACTCATCCAACAGACTCTTGTTACGGCTGATGTCACCGCCCTGTGCTCACCCGGCGCTGTGCGATCGCACGACACGGATCTGTGCACTGCTGCCCTTCAGCGGGCCTCAGGATACATAAAACACCTGTGAGCGTTTTAGAATCATAAACGCTCACAGGTGTTTCGTCAAGTGAATTATCTGTGGCACGGTCAATCGGGTAATCTTCGTACTGTTCCGCCGAGCCACGCCTTGACTTAACTACGTTTGAACAGTAACATCTTCGACGTTTAGCTGTTCAGCTCTGCCGGATCGATCTGAAAGCCCTCCAGCTTCGAGGTGCAATGCGGGCAGCGGGTCGCCTTCACGTCGATCTCCGACATGCAGTACGGGCAGATCTTCGTGGTCGGAGCAGCTGGTGTCGGCTCCGCCTTCGGCTTCCGCAGGTGGTTGATCTCCTTCACGAAGAGGAAGACCACCAGTGCCATCACGAGGAAGGAAATCAGCTCGGTGAGGAAGGCACCATACGCGAATACTGCGCCCTGCTCGACCGCCTCGCTGTAGATCTTCGTGGTCTGTCCGGCGAGCGGGATGAACATGTTGGTGAAATCCAGCTTTCCGGTGAAGATGGACAGGATCGGCATGAAGAGATTGTCGACGACGGACTTCACAAGTGAGGTGAAGGCCGAGCCGATGATCATGCCGACCGCCAGATCGACCATGTTGCCCTTGATGGCAAACTCCTTAAACTCCTGTATAAAACGCTTCATATTTTCCCCCTGCGTCCGGAAGGACGGTTTCAACGTGGTTTACAGTTCTAAGATCAGTATATCAGTGCGCCGTCTGCGCCGACATAGTGTGTGCCGGTGTAGTCCGAGAAAATCAGGTTCTTATCCATGAAGCCGTTTGCACCGATGTGGTAGAGCTTGCCGGAATCCACGATCCACTTGCTGAAGACCGGTGCGCCGTTTACGAGGTAAACGTGGCCGATGCCCCAGTCGGTGATGACACCGTTCGTGAGGAAGTCACCGCTGGTGCTGGTCGACTGAGTTGCCGGTGCGCTGGTGCCGCTAGGACCTGCACTCGGTGTGCCCGGGGTACCCGGGGTACCCGGTGTGCCTGCAGTGCCCGGTGTCGGGATGGAAGAACCAGGTGTGTTATTTGTATTTACACCACTGTTGGTTGCAGCGGTGGAAGAAAGCTTCTTCATCATATCGGAATCGATCTCGAGGAAATCAGACTCGGATGTGGAAACAGAGGTTTCACCAGTACTCTTTTTACTTGCTGTGATTTTAAAGGTGTAATCGCCGGTTTTTCCATAGGCCTTAATCTTTGGAGTTATATCTACGGAACCGATTTTTGTATTGGTTGTTATGGAAATACCTGTACCGCCATCATTACGACGAACCTTGATTGTTGCTTTAGAACTGTCATCGGAAGCATCCCAAGTGGCATAGATGTGAATCTTGCCGTTGGCGTCCTCCTGTACATCCCATTCTGCGCCTTCACAAGAATAATCATACTCTTCATCGTCATCCTTCTTGGATGCATAGGCTGTGATCTGACCGAGTACGGCACCGGCTGGTGTCGAGGTCGCGACAACAGCGGCCATCATGATTGCGCTTAACTTACGTAATTTCATACTTTTTCCTCCATGGCGTCCATGTATTTTTGTGGGCTCGTCCCACTTTTTCGTATACTCTTATGTTAGCTTTTCAGAGGACAGATGGCAAGGAACATATTCAGTTCTTTTTCTTACAAAAAAATCCCAAGACCTTGATAACCAAAGTTCTGGGATCTTTCGCAGCGCTACCAGGATTCGAACCTGGGAATGACGGAATCAGAATCCGTTGCCTTACCACTTGGCGACAGCGCTATGTGTTTGTGTCGCTCGCTTCAAGCGACTCGTATATAGTACCTGACTTTAAAACATTTGTCAACAACTAATTTTAAAATTTTTCGGGGCCCCGGAGGGGCCCGTAGGAGGTATAGTTCAGCCAGGGTCCCCGGCTTAGATTTTACCGGTCTCGGAGTATTGTGCCTCCGTTGCCGCCCCTCCGGGTCCCCTTAGCTGAACACTTATGCTTTCGTATAGTTCAGGAAGCCATCCGTGTACTCCTGGTGCCCGTCTGCGTCGATCCACATAGCTTCGAGGTCCTCGACCCGGAAGTCAGCACCGAGGGGACTGCTGCCCTCGCGGATGGACTGGATCAGTGCCTTGCCATCCTCGACCGGCATCATAAAGAGCGCGGTCGACAGAGCGTCGGCGAGGCCGGAATCCTCGGTCAGAATTGATACACTGCGATGATACTTCGCCGGATACAGGGTATCCGGATCGATGATGTGATGATAGCGCTGACCGTTCACGACGAAATAGCGCTCATAATCACCGGAGGTGACGAGGGAGCGGCCATCGAGGTAGCAGACGATCGCGTACTGGTCGCCGGTCTGGCTGTCGCGGTATTCCGGACTCTCCACCGGGCAGACCCACTTCGCGCCATCGCCTTTGATACCGATCGCACGCACATTACCGCCGAGGTTCAGGAGGAAGTTTTCCGAACCCTCGTTCTGAATCAGCTTTGCAGCATTTTCCGTCGCATATCCCTTGCCGATGCCGCCGACGTCCAGGCTCATCTCCGGGTCCTTCAGGTAGATAGTGCCGGCTGCGTCGTCGATGATGACATCCTCGATGTTTGTATGCTTCACGGCTTCCTCCAGTGCGGCCTGATCCGGCAGCTCAGCGTGTGCCGGATCTTCGATCCCGGCTTCCCGCTTGTCATGCCAGAGATGCAGCACTGCGCCGTAGGCGATATTGACCCTGCCATCGGTGAGGGTGTAGACCTCCTTGCCCCATTTTATGAGGGAAAGGAGATCCGGATCGACCTTTACCGGCTGAATGCCGGCGTTGTCATTGACGGTTTTCAGGTTGTTGATGCCCTCGTAGTCGTTATAGATGTCGTAGAGCCTATGCTCCTTCAGGAGCTGTGCGTGGGAGCTCTCATAACACTTCTGGAAATCCGCTTCACTCTTCTCGAAGCCGATCTCCATCGAGACGGTGTCGAAGACATCCAGGAACTGCTTGTTGTAGCGCTCGAGCTTCGTCGCGCGGCTGCAGCCCGGCAGGCTGCAGGCCAGTGTGAGGCCGGCGCAGAGAAGCGCCAGCATTTGCTTCAGTTTTATGTTTCTCAATCGATGTTCTCTCTTTCAAAGGATGTAGGCGTAACGGTGCCGGCAGGGGGCCGCTCCCTGCCGGCACTGTTACGTGTACGCAGGAGGGGCTGTATGCGTTTCACTGCCGCTCTCTTTCGGATCGTGGGCAGCTGGAGACATTGGCCTCTGCTGCAGCTTAGAGCCGAGCATTCAGTATAGGGATGCGGGCGCCTTCTGTCAATGCCGGATGATCTTCCGAATCACGGAGAGGACGAGGCCGACGCCGCCGGCCATGAGGATCATCGCGCGGTTCACGACGAGGCGGGTGGAGGCGATGGCAAGGCCCACGATGACGGGCTGCGCAGATTCCATGATCGGGCTCAGGAGCAGGGCGATCACCTCCACGAGGAGCAGGAGGATGAAGGCGGTCATGCCGCGACCGGTATCAATCGTTTCCAGCGTGCCGTAGCGCACATATTTCTTTCTGGAGAGCATCCAGAAGAGGGAGATCAGGCTGAACAGCGTGATGCTCGCGAAAACCGAGATGAAGGTGATTTCGGCGACATTGTGGTCCGTGATCATCGACTCGATCGGGCCGAGGGCGTTCAGGTTTTCGAGCGCCGGTACGACCATGAGAAGATACAGGAGGATCAGTGCGGCCACAGAGAAGAGCTGCAGGACACGGTTCACGCCCATGAGCATGCGGTCGCGGATGCCGCCATCGACTGGGCCATCCTCCTCTTCGTCGCCGTATGCTGTGTCACGGAAATAGGCGTCCTCTTCTTTCTCTTCCTGGTTCGGAAGTGGATTCGCATGGCGGTTTCGTACGCTGCCTGGTCGTCCGGTGGACGGCTCTGCCGCGAAATCAGAAGCAGCGCGCGGTGTGGAAGGCCGTGTGCTGCCGGAAGAGGCCATGTCTGCCGTGGAAGATGCGGTGTCAGCCACCGGGATCGTGATGGTCGTGGCGTTCAGCGTGGAGCCGGTGGACATGGACGGCTGCGTCCGTTCGGGCATGTCCAGCACGGGCTGCTGGGCTGTGTCGGTCGGCATGTAGGATGGGCTCAGAAGATGCGCGGCTTCGCTGTGCTTCGCGAACCAGTCCACGGCGTAGCTGCAGCTCGGATATGCTTTCAGCTGATTTCGCTCGAGGTAGGTGATGAGCCGCGCCATGAGCTTCCCGGCGAGCCCCCGACCACGCAGACTCTCATCGACATAGGTATGGGTGATTTCGACCGTCCCCGGCTCCTCTTCCATCGCCGGGAAATCGATCTCTGCCAGTGCCTGCTCTTCGTCATCCACCAGCACGATGCGGTTTTTATAGGTTCTGAATTCCATAGTTCACCTCCGATAATTGACAGTATTATAGCATAGACGCAAAAAAAGGCCACCGCCTGTGCGATGACCTTCTTTCTCTTTTTCTGATCTGCAGTACGTCGTTTCTTCGATGAAGTGAGGCATGTCGCAACTCAGAGCTTCTTCAGCATCGCGAGGATGTCTTCCTTCGGGCAGTAGCCGATCGACTGGTCGATCATCTTTCCGTCCTGAATCAGCGCCAGCATCGGGATGCTGGAAACATTGAAGCGCATCGCGAGATCCATTTGCTCGTCGACATTGACCTTTCCTACCTTCAGCGTATCCGCATACTCCTCGGCGATCTCATGCACGATCGGAGACAGCATCTTGCACGGTCCGCACCAGTCCGCGTAGAAGTCGATCAGCACCGGCTTCGTAGAGTGAAGCACTTCGGTTTCGAAATTTGTTGCAGTGATTTTAAGCTCAGCCATACAGGCTCCTTTCTCTTTTCGGCCCTGCCGGTGGATGTGGCGGGCGTGGTCGTTTATGTGTTTCGCCAATGCTGTCAGCCGGATCGTTCGTCACTGGACGGAGAGCGCCTGGCTGCTCGACGCATCGCGCACTCAGTCCTTCAGTGATTTGTAGTACAGCATGCAGTGACAGAAACCCTCATAGTTTGGGTCGGCGATCTGGTCCTTAAATTCCTTACACATGCACTTCGTCTCTTCCGTACGCTCGAGGCGGCATGGACAGTAGCCACCAGTGCGCTTCAGACCTTCACGGACGGTATTCACCACATCCTGATCCAGATTCAGTTCTATTTTCATGTTTCTCACCTCGTCTTTCTGCTGGATGATGGCGGGTGCTTATGGAAAAACATCCGGTGCCGTGAAGGCACCGGATGTGTAGCTTCGCTGGCTCTTTCGGAGGCTTACGATGGCGTTTCGGCTGCGATTTCGTTAAGCCTTCCAGAGGCTGTGGAGGTTACAGTAGGCGTAGACCGCCTCCACCTCGTCGCCCGCACAGAGTGCGAAGTCTGCGACCGGCTTCTCGCCCGGATGCAGTTCCTTATGCTGATAGCCCTGCTTCGTAAAGACGGAGATCCACTCGATGTAGTGCTCCGGCAGCATCGGATGCTCCACAGAGCCGACCTGTACATGCACGATCCCGTTCTCTACGCTCCATACCGGAACATGCTTCTCCCGTGCACCGTCACTGGTGCCGGCGATGAGCTCCGTCATCGGCTCGCCGCAGCAGACCACCGGGACGCCGCTGTCCTT
Organism: Oribacterium sp. P9; assembly: GCF_046365365.1. Taxonomy (NCBI): domain Bacteria; kingdom Bacillati; phylum Bacillota; class Clostridia; order Lachnospirales; family Lachnospiraceae; genus Oribacterium; species Oribacterium sp. P9. The sequence goes on from NZ_JBKEIS010000013.1 coordinate 26,345, forward strand.
TGCTTTTAAGACGATGTTTCCACAATGCTTACAAATATAATACTTCTGCTCCATGTTACGATCTCCTTTCTTCGTAGTGTTGAGTTTATGATCATGGCGATGGTCTTCTGCTCCCACCGTCGTGTACGTTTATGCTTATGGCGATGCTCTTCTGTACTCACCGTCGTGTGCGTTCATCCTTCGATGAGGTCACATTCTGCCAGTGTTCGCCCGGATAAACGTACAGTGCTATGAAACATAGCGGATCAATAGTTCTCTGCGTGCACCTCGAAATAGCTCTGCGGGTGGTTGCAGGTCGGGCAGACCTCCGGGGCCTTCTCGCCGATGACGATGTGTCCGCAGTTGCGGCACTCCCAGACCTTGACCTCGCTCTTCGCGAAGACCTCGGCCATCTCGACGTTATGCAGCAGTGCGCGATAGCGCTCCTCGTGATGCTTTTCAATCGCGGCTACGAGGCGGAAGCGGTGAGCGAGCTCAGGGAAGCCCTCTTCCTCTGCGGTCTTCGCGAAGCCCTCATACATATCGGTCCACTCGTAGTTCTCACCCTCGGCGGCTGCCTTCAGGTTCTCAGCGGTATCCCCGATGCCGTTCAGCTCCTTGAACCACAGCTTCGCATGTTCCTTCTCGTTGTCCGCCGTCTTCAGGAACAGCGCAGCGATCTGCTCGTAGCCGTCCTTCTTCGCCTTCGAAGCGAAGTAGGTGTACTTATTGCGTGCCTGCGATTCGCCGGCGAATGCCTCCATCAGATTCTTCTCGGTTTGTGTGCCTGCATACTTATTCTTTTCCATCACATATCTCCTTTCGTGCTTTAATCATATCATCATTATACCAGCTTCGCAAAAGGCCGGCGCAGGCCGGCCTCAGAGTTTATAAAAACTTTCGAATTCATGGCTCATTATTAAACAGCGTGTTCAGATTCATAGCTGTCTGAAAATAGGGGCAACTAAAATCTCTTGTGTCCTTGACAAGGGGACTATTCATACGCCGCAATTTGCAGTACTGCAACTTACCGCCTATACAGTTTTTGCGTATGTGCATTCCCAATTACGGCTTACGCTTCGGATACGCGCTTATCTGCAAACGCTCTGTGTTCTCTTAGCTTGCGAGATCGGCATCAGTGGCAGCCGTGATTGCCGCAGCCGTGACTGCCACAGCTGTGTTCGCCCTCGCCGTGCTCGTGATCATGGTGGTTACAGTGCACATCCGGGTTATAGCCGAGATTTCCAGCGATGAGTGCATTGACCGCTGCATCTGCGTCCCCGCTGACCCCACCGAAAAGACGGATACCGACCTCGGCGAGTGCCATTTGTGCACCACCACCGATGCCGCCACAGATCAGTGCATCGACACCGAGCTGCATCAGGAAGCCTGCCAGTGCGCCGTGGCCACTGCCGTTCGTATCCACTACTTCTGCACGAACGATTTCGCCGTTTGCGACATCGTAGATCTTAAACTGTGCGGTATGTCCGAAGTGCTGGAAAATCTGTCCGTTTTCATAGGTTACTGCAATTCTCATGATGATATTTCCTTTATGATCACTGGTTAAACCAGAGGTACAGCAAGTGCCGGATTTACCCGCGCTGCCGCATTCGCTTCCAACATCTGGCGTTTCGCTGATGTCATCCTGGCCTGCTTGAGATCCACGAGACGGATGACCTCGTACTCATCGAGCGTCAGCAGAATCGGAGCGCTCTCTGCCACATTGCATGGGCAGAATCGCTCCACCCTGGGCGCACTGCAGATTCGACGGCATCATGGCGATCTCGGCATCGCTGTATCCTCCTTTATTTCCGGTATATACCGATTATGCGCAATCAGAAGGGAAAAGTCAATCCGCGAATCGAATATTGACAAGCACGCTGTTTTTGTGTATTATAATTTGGTCCTGCCGGTATGGCGGAATAGGCAGACGCTCAGGACTTAAAATCCTGTGACCAGTGATGGTCGTGTCGGTTCGACCCCGACTACCGGCATTAGAGGATGGTTCGAGAGATCCATCCTCTAGTGTTATAAAATGGAGATGTACCCAAGTGGCCGAAGGGGGCGCACTCGAAATGCGCTAGGCCGGTTAAACGGCGCCAGGGTTCAAATCCCTGCATCTCCGCTCAATGAAAAGCCTGAAACCGATGGAATGAAGGATTCCATCGGTTTCAGGCTTTTTTGCGTCGGAATATACACATAAAGGCCGTTTTTTGGTTTTTGCAGAGATATTCGTATACATAATTTTTAAAATGATCCTTGCGTGTACAGTTTGATTAAAACTATAGCATCAGCCGGGTGATTTCCTCACCCGGCTGAGCTGTTACTGCGAATCACGCGGCGGTTTCTGCGATCGGCCCCGCTTCCGTCGTCTGTGGCGGCGCGACCGGTCCGACCTCCGGGCCGGCATTTTCCGTTTCCTTTACGGATGTGCCACCGTTATGTCGATCAGACGAATCGTTCTGATCAGAGCTGTCCGCTTTTCCGGAGGAAGTATGCTTATCCGAAGACACATTCGTATCCGAGTTGCCATTTGAACCACCGTTTCCGAACGAGGTGTTCTTATCAGAAGCCTCCGGCTCGTTCGAATGCTCGTCCTTCTTCGATTCCTCGCCCTTCGAAAGCTCCTCGATGGTGCTCTCTTCTTCCGTCGTCTGGTCGTTCGCAGTCACTTCGGTGGATTCAAGCGCAGATTCGCTCTCTGCTGCCGCGGCGGTTTCCGGTGCCGGCGTTTCCACAGCCGCAGCCGGATTCTGACCACTGTTTCCGGACTTTCCGCTGTCACCGCTGTTCGCGGCTGCCTCTGCTGCCTTCGTCACACCGGTGCCGCCACCGATCTTCGGGATGTCTGCATTCGGCAGCTCCCCGATGCCGGTCTTCTTCTGGATGTGCGCGGAGATCTCCTGCACCTTCGCACTCGGTGTGTAGCCGGTCGCATCATCGCCATACAGGAACGGGTGCAGCTGCGCTACGTTCGATACGAGCGTCGCCGGCACGACGACATTCATCTTTCCGACGTTTGTGGTATCACGTGAGAACGGGAAGCCGACAGCGTTCTGAATAGTATACTTCTTCACGGTCTTCGCGATATCCAGGATATCGTCCGCGCCGATACTCGTCTGGATATCTGGCATGACCTCCATCGCCGTCGCCACCAGCGTCTTCTTGCTGGCTGCCTTCGCCTTCTGCATCGCGAGCTCCAGCACCTTCCGCTGACGCGCCGTACGGTTGAAATCGGTATCCATGAGACGAAGACGCGCATACGCGACGGCCTGTACACCATCGAGATGGTTCATGCCGCTGTGCTCGAGCTGCACGGAGCCGAGCCCCGTACCCTGCACCGTCTCCGTGATGAACGCATTGATATACGCAAATTCTTTATCGCTGATATCGAGATCGACGCCACCGAGCACATTGAGGCCCTCGGCGACCGCCTTCCAGTTGAAGGTCACATAATCATCGATGTCGAGATCGAAGTTCCGGTTCAGCGTTGCGATGGCCTGCTTCGGACCACCCTTGAAGTACGCCTCGTTGATCTTATGGTACTTTCCCTCGTCATCGATCTGAAGATACGTATCGCGGTAAACCGACGTGAGGTTGACATCCCCCGTCTTTCGGTTGATGCTCGCGAGCATGATAACATCACTGAGCGCCCCCGCACCGAGATTTCCGTCACGCGAATCGACACCAAACACCGCCACCGTCCAGTACGTCGACTGACCGAGCGATTTCACGGCACTGCAGCCGAAGAAGCCGCCAATGATGACGACCAGCACGAGGATACCGGCCATCACACGACGGCCCCAGTTCGCCCTTTTCCTCCCGCGTGCCCGCCGCGGCGCGTTACCGGCCCCGGCAGAAGCATTCGCACGCAGGCCCTGCGCGGTGTTCGACACATCATGATTCATCCGCATATCTCCGACACGCTGTCTCGGCGCGTTCGCTGACATTTCGTCGCTCATCCGCGGATGACCGTTCCGTCTGCCCTGCACACCTGCAACCATCGCATCGTCCATACGACGTCCCTGCGCATTTGTCCGCTCCGCCGTACGGTCATATGCACCGTCCGTGCGATGCGTCTGCCCTGCGCCGCTCATCGAAGAAGCTGCCGCATCCGCATATGCGCTGTCCTCATCCTCCTCGAAGCTCGCCTCGACACGACTCGTCCGGTAGCGAAGCTCCTCCATCCGCTGCTGTGCTGCACGAGACGGCGCTGTCCGCCGAGGCGGACGCGCACCACCCTCACGACGCGGCGCGATATTCGGCACCTCAAGCCCGTCCTGATGATTCTGATGTTCGAAATCCTGATTATTCATATGCATGCATCATCTGCACTGTCCCATAGACAGAAGCGATGATCCTTTCTCCCGCTGTTCCGGGTTTTCTTCTTTTGCTTAATTTATCATCGAGATAGTCGTCAGTTTCTCTTTAGAGGATAACCTACCTGACGATACCTTGTTCCGACGGCATTATAACAGAGCTTAACTTAGAAACAAAGGATATTCACTCGATTGTCATTAGAAATTAATAAAGAATGTCGTGGTGCAGCTTCCGGGAACTGAACTGTCATAAAAAAAGGCCATCGGCGGATGCCGATGGCCTCATCAGAACCTGTTCTGTTGTGCTTTATGCGATGGTTGCTGTGTTGAGAAGCAGCATGCAGAATACCAGTGCGAACACGGCGACGGTCTCAGCGACACCGATCACGACGAAGTAGTTCGCAGTACCCTTACCGGTTGCACCGAGTGCATCCGCAGAAGCAGCGGCTACCTTGCCCTGGAACATAGCGGAGAAGCCGATCGCGATACCACCGAAGATACCGACACCGAGGGACAGTGCAGGATCGATGGTGCCTGCATTGTACGCACTCGCGATGAAGTTCATCAGAAGGAAACCGTAGATGGTCTGTGTCAGCGGTGCGCCGGCAAATGCCGTCATGATGAACGGTGCCTGCTTACCCTGTGCATAGCACTTCTTCCATGCGCCTACAGCGGACTGACCGGCGATACCGGTACCAAATGCGGAACCTAATGCAGAGAGACCAAGTGCTGCTGCCATACCAATAAAAGCGATATTCATAATAATCTCCTTTTTGCTTATCTGAAAAGCTTACTGTTTAATTTTATCGTTTAATCTGAACGGGTTGTACGCGATACCGGTCCACTCCAGTCCTACCTGTCCGGAGAACTCGAGCACGTTCAGACGTACACCATGTACAACGACAGAGAGAATACACATAACGATATTGATGACGTGTCCGATCAGTACGATCACGACGGCAGCAATCATCAAAGGTCCATGTGCAAGACCTGCGGCCATGTTGTTAAAGCTCTGAGCGATCGCGAGTCCCGCCATGCCTACGGCGAAGAGTCGGATGTAGCTCATGATATTACCGAAGCAGCTGATCGTGTTCAGGAAGACGGTAAATGCTCCGCCTAAGCTCGAAGCGATACCTGCGCCGATGCTCTTGCCCGGTGCCATGCCGTTCGTAAAGAGAACCAGTACGAAGCCGATCGCCACCGCTGCAACGACCGGTGTCAGCGGAAGCTGCTCGTGTAATACGAGGTAGAGTGCCAGAAGGTACATGCCACAGATGGTAAATAACCATCCGATATCGGACAGGAAGCTGAGATCCTTCTCTTCCATCTTCTTTTTGACGGCGAGGAGGCTTCCGAGCTCCATCTGCATTGCACCGATGGTGAAGGAGAACTTCATCATGTTGTTCTGCTGCAGTGCGGCCGGTACATCGAAGTACTGCGGATAGTTCGCAAAGCCCGGCAGAACCAGTGCGCGGAGGAACGGAACCTTCATCGCAGATTCCATACCGAACCAGGTACCGGTGATGGCACCCCAGATCACGGTTGAGGTCGACAGTACCAGGAGCAGGAAGCTCGCGGTGTCGATTTTTCCGCTCTTCTTGATCATCACGATGGTGCCGATCAGGAACAGGAGGCCGTAGCCACCGTCTCCGATGATCATCGCGAAGAACAGTGCGAAGAACAGCAGGAACCAGAGTGAGATATCCGTCTCATAGTATCCAGGCAGGATGCCCAGCATATCATAGAGCGGCTTGATCAGCTTGCTGACCTTGTTGTAGCGAAGCTTCGTCGGGATGTGCTCATCCTCAGTGGAAACTTCGTCGATCGCGTATGCCCAGTGATTCTCGCGGGCACCTTCCTTGAACCGGTCGAGATAGATCTCCGGGATGTAACCGGACAGCCATACGAGCTGTGTATCGCCTTCCGCGGTTTCGCTTGCGGAGGAGTACTCCTCTGCGTTCTGCGCGTCGAGCAGCTTCTGATGGAAGCTGTTTTCATGAAGCGCCGCCTTTTGAAGGAGCGCATCACAGGCTGCCTGTGCCTGCTGGCAATCCGCGATATCCTGCTGCAGCTCGGCGAGTCCCTTTTCCGGAAGCGTGAATTCACTCGCGTTATAGCTCATCGGGAGTGTACCGATCACGGCGATGGTGTCTGCCTTATCGACCGATGCGAGACGAAGAACCCGGAGGCTCTCGTCTGCCATGATCGCTGCGCATACATCCTTATCCACACGGTAGAAATGGAGGTCGTAGCCGAGCTTCTGAAGCTCGCGGACATCCTTCGGTGAGAACTGTCCCCATGGTTCGATGCGTTCCATCTCTGTGATGTCGGCGGTGATCTGCTGTGTCAGCTGATCCTTCTTCGCGAGTGCGTTCCGAACCTCCTGGTACAGCTGCTCGAACGCCTCGTCCGAAAGAAGTGCCGGTGCTTCGCCTGCAGCGTCTTTCTTTGTATCCTTGCTTTCCGGCAGATACTCCTGAAGCTTCGAGGAGACACGCGCGAGCTCAGTGAAGCGCTCACTCGCAGCCTGACTCGCCTGCTTCTGCTCTGCCAGATGGAGAAGTCCCAGGGAACGGAGCCCCTCCAGCATGTCATCTTTATGTTCAGCGGTGGTCACGACGTGAACCATTTTCATTTTTTCTATCATCGTCCTGCCTCCACCAGTTTTTTCTTTGCGATCTTGCCGCGTACGACAGCGGCTGTCTGCTGATCACCGAGGTAAACACCGATGATACGGATGTTTTCCTTAGCCTCCGGTATCTTGACCTTCTCGAAGAGGTTTACACGCTGGGATGTGGAACGAAGTTCCTTTTCCAGAAGCTCCACCTGCTTGCGAAGGGTTGAAACCAGCGCATCCAGACGCGCGATCTCACGCAGCTTGATCAGTGCAGTGTCCACCCATAAAGGGTAATCATCCACGTTATAGGAGATGTCCTTGAAGGTCAGCTCCTTGAAGGCCGGGATCTTCACACCGGCGACATTTTCGATACCGGAGATCACCTTGTCCGGCTGTACCAGAGTGTCCAGCTGTTTCTCTGTATCAAACAGCGTGTTCTCTGAGAATACAGCTACCCAGTCATCGAGATCGCCGATCATCTGCTCCCGCTCCACTTCCTTCGCGGCCAGATCGTCCTTCACCTGCATGATGACGGACTGCAGCTGCTGCTTTTTCAGCTGCAGGGTCGGCAGGTAACGCTGATACTCTTTCAGGTGATCTTTCTGCACTTTCTGTTCATTTTTCGTGAGTTTGATCGCCATTGACTGCTCCTTTACTCATCCAGCTTCTTCGGCCATCTCTCCTTGATCAGGCTGGTCTTCAGACCGGTCTCGTTCGGCTCGAAGCACTCCGCGAGGATTTCCCAGCCGAGATCCAGTGCCTTCTCGAGAGGAATGTTTACACTGAGGTCCATCAGCTTCGATTCGAAGAGCTGACCATACTTGAGGAGCTTATCATCCCAGGAGCTCATCGCGAAGCCCATGGACTTCTTCTCCAGACTCTCCTTGTACTGTGCATAGAGCTTGATCATACCATCCATCAGTGCACGGTGGTCGTCACGGGTGCTGCCGTTGACGTTCTGCTTTAGTCTGGACAGGGAACCGAACGGCTCGATGTGTCCATTTCGAAGATAGAACTGACCCTCGGTGATGTAGCCGGTGTTATCTGGTACCGGGTGAGTGACATCATCACCAGGCATCGTGGTTACACCGAGAATCGTGATGGAACCTGCGCCATCGATATCCACGGCCTTCTCGTAACGGGATGCGAGCATACTGTAGAGATCGCCCGGGTAACCTCGGTTCGAAGGTACCTGCTCCATGGTGATCGCGAGCTCCTTCTGTGCATCGCAGTAGCTCGTCATATCCGTGAGAAGTACGAGTACCTTCTTGCCCTCGAGGGCGAACTGCTCTGCGACAGCGAGGGACATATCCGGAACCAGCGTACTCTCTACGGTAGGATCCGCTGCGGTATGAATGAACATGACGGTGTGACTCATCGCGCCGCCCTTTTCGAGGGTGTCACGGAAGGTCAGGTAGTCGTCATACTTGAGGCCCATACCGCCGAGCACGATGACATCAACCTCTGCCTGCAGTGCGATACGCGCAAGCAGCTGGTTATACGGCTCTCCGGAGATGGAGAAGATCGGGAGCTTCTGGCTCTCGACGAGGGTGTTAAACACATCGATCATCGGGATACCCGTACGGATCATGTGCTTCGGAATTACTCGCTTCGCCGGGTTGAAGGATGGTCCGCCGATATCGACCATGTTTTCGGTCAGGGCAGGACCGTTATCTCTCGGTACACCGGCACCGTTAAAGATACGGCCGAGCAGATGCTCGGAGAAGGAAACCTGCATCGGTCTGCCGAGGAAACGCACCGGGTCGTTCGTGCTGACACCCTGTGCACCGGCAAATACCTGGAGGGATACGAGATCCTTATCCAGCTTGATTACATTCGCGTAACTGTCACCGACCAGTGCGAGGTCTCCGTTTCGGATGCCCTCTGCACGGACGGTAACGACGTTACCGACGATCGACTCAATTTTTGTATATACTTTTTGCATAAGACCTCCTAAGCGATTGCCTTTGATTTATAGAAATCAGCGATCTTATTCTTCTGTGCTTCAAAAGCGTCTGAATTAAATTCGGTTCCGTGCCAGTCCAGGAACTCCTGTCTCAGCTGGTTAAAGAAGGAACGAATCTCATCCTTGTCCTCGAGGTCGTACTGCTGCATCAGTGCATCGTAAAGAAGATCGAACTCGACACGCTGTCTCTCCGGAGAGTCGGCCGCATCGATCGGATCGAAGGAGTTCTGCTGGAGGTAAACGGCATCGAGAAGCTCACCCTTCTGATAGGTGATGTAATCTTCTGCCGTCGTACCTTCCTCACCGACGACCTTCATCATCTGGTTGATTTCGATACTTCTCTTCAGAATACTGCGGCTCTCTTCTACACGATCCATCGGGATGATGCCGGTATACTTCGACCAGGATTCCGTCGGATTGATCGCCGGGTACTTACGTGCATCGGAACGCTCACGGCTCAGTCCGTGGAAAGCGCCGACGACCTTCAGGGTTGCCTGTGTTACCGGCTCATCGAAGTTACCGCCGGCCGGGGATACCGTACCGCCGATGGTGACTGAACCGATGGAGCCATCCTTCAGACGGACCTTACCGGCACGCTCATAGAAGGCGGCGATGGTGGACTCAAGGTATGCAGGGAAGGCTTCCTCACCCGGAATCTCCTCGAGACGTCCACTCATCTCTCGCATGGCCTGGGCCCAGCGGGAGGTAGAGTCTGCCAGAAGAAGAACATTGAGACCCATCTGACGATAATACTCTGCGAGGGTTACTGCGGTATAGCAGGATGCTTCTCGTGCGGCAACCGGCATCGAAGAGGTATTACAGATGATGATGGTTCTCTCCATCAGGGAACGACCGGTACGCGGATCATCCAGCTCCGGGAATTCCTTCAGGATTTCAACGACCTCACCGGCACGCTCTCCGCAGGCAGCGACGATTACGATATCAGATTCTCCGTTCTTCGCCTCCATGTGCTGAAGAACGGTCTTGCCTGCGCCGAACGGACCAGGTACGCAGAAGGTACCGCCCTTTGCGATCGGCAGGAAGGTATCGACACAACGAAGCTGCATGATCAGCGGCTCATCCGGACGAAGTCTCTCTGCGTAGCACTTGATCGGCTGCTTGATCGGCTGCGTGATCACCATGCTGAGCTCCTTCTGCTCACCGAGGCTGTTCTCGATGACGCAGATGGTGGCACTTACATTATACGTTCCCTTTTCCTTGATGGACTTTACGGTCCAGTCATCCCCCTTCAGGGTGAACGGAACCATGATATGGTGGGTGAAGATACCCTCCGGAACGGTTCCGATGGTATCACCGGCCACAACGCTGTCCCCTGCCTTTACGCTCGGTGTGAATTCCCAGTCCTTATCCGGGATCGCGTCGAGGTATACACCTCTCTGCAGGAAGAAGCCACACTGCTCTGCAAGCTCCGGAAGCGGGTTCTGAAGTCCATCATAGATCTGTGTCAGAAGTCCCGGACCCAGATCAACACTCATCAGCTCACCGGTAAACTCGACCGGATCACCGACCTTGATGCCATTTGACATCTCATAAATCTGCATACTGGCGATTCCGTTATTGATACGAATGACCTCACCCTTCAGGCGCTTTCCGTCGACGAGGATATAGCCTACCTCGTTCTTACGGACGGCACCGTCGAAGCTTACATTCGCCATGTTACTGTTAATGCCAGTTACATGTCCTGTTATTGTTTCCATATATGTCTCCCGATATTTCTACTTGTTACAAACTGTAAACGCGCTGCTGCACGACACGGAGCAGGCGGCGGAACTCGGCCTGACCCTTCTCGTGTTCGAAGCTTCTCTGACGTTCGAGCAGCTTCAGCTTCAGCGCATAGCCGAACAGTACATAGTCATCAAACATATGAAGACCTACCAGCTGATCCAGCTGCTGGAATGAGAAATCCAGCATGATCTGCTCTGCCTCCAGAGGATTCTTCGCGGTAAGTGCGGAGCCGACGACCTGTGCCGTCACGTAATCCTTCGTGGAAGGTGCAGGATAGCTCTTTCCGAGCTTCATGCTACGCTGATAATTCAGCTCCTTCGTCATCGCACCGTACACCTGGTTCCACTCCTTTACGAGCGGGCCCTCCGCCGAGTTCAGTGTGAGCTCCGATAAGAGCTTATACGTGCCACGGCTGACGGTGGATTCACATAAATCAAGAAATTCCTGATAGCTGAGTGGCATATCTCCGTCACTCCGGAGTTCCGGCAGGCTCGATATCAGATAATAATAATGCGAAGCCATGAGCAGTACCTCCTATCAGATTTCAAGGTTTCTGAAGTACGGCATCATCATCTCTGCGATCGCATCATCGGTACAGTCGAAGTATCCTGATCCATCCTTGGCTGTCAGACGGAAACCGGCATTGACGCCTCTGGTCGGCTTGATCTCGAGGCCGTTTCGAACCTCGTCGGCGAGCTCTGCCTTCAGCTCATCGGATACAGCAGCGACCTCTGCGCTGTACTGCGCCACATCCTCGCCCGCCAGTGCGGCACGAATCAGCTTACCCAGCGCGGCACCGGGCAGTTCCTTGCGGATATCGTTCTTCAGAAGCTTCTCGTATTCCTTCTGAACCTCCGTCTTAAACGAGAGCATGGCGTCACGCTTTGCCTGCTCTGCACTGACAGCGGCACTTTCCTTCATGACTCCGATTTCCTTTTCTGCGCCTGCTTTCGCAGCAGCAGCTTCTGCCTTTGCATCGGAAATAATTGCGTCTGCTTTTTTACGGGCTTCCGCAATGATAGAGTCAGCTTCAGCGTTTGCTGCATCGACACCCTCTTTGCGAATCGATGTAACCAGATCCTGAATCTGTAATTCCATAGGCCTCCTCCTTGTATGCAATGTTAATATTTTGGTAATCCCAATTCAGATAATTATAATTGTTAAAAATTTATTAGTAAAGATTCTTTATGTGATTTTAATATTTCGGAGATTTCTTCCTTTTTTACTATCTATTTTCGGAAACTATAGTACCTGAACTTCGATAGGATCAACATCTTGTATCTTATCATACAGCATGTCTATTTAATACATACAAAAAAGAGCCTGTGTCATAAAAGACACAGACTCTCTTCTATACATATTTATGCTTCTGGCTTCGTAGCCTCTGTTTCAGCGGCCTTCGGCGTCGGTGCAGTCTCTGCAGCCTTCGGAGCGGTCGGAGCAGCCGGCTTCTTGACCACCGGGCGCTTACCAGTGATGGCACCGGTCGGACACTTCTGGGCACAGATACCGCAGTCCTTACAGTTCTCGTTCATCACTGCAAGATCATTCACGATATGGATACCATCGAACGGACAGTTACGCTCGCACATACCGCAGGCGATACATCCGGTCGCGCAGGCATCCTTGACCGCCTTGCCCTTCAGATGGTTCTGGCAGGCAACGTTATGCTTCTTCTTATACGGAACGAGATCGATGATGTGCTTCGGGCAGGCCTTCATGCAGGCACCACAGGCCACACACTTCTCCTTATCGACGACAGCGACACCGTTTACGATGTGGATCGCATCGAATGCACAGGCCTTCACGCAGGTACCGTAACCACAGCAGCTGAATGCACACTCTTTCTCGGAACCGTTTGGTACGACCGCAAGATCGGAACAGTCTGCGATACCGGAATAGTGGTATGCCTGCTTCGCCTTCGAGCAGTCACCCTGGCAGCGTACGAACGCGACCATCTTGCTGGACTCGTCGATCGGCTCCGCCTTGACACCCATCACCTCAGCGATCTTCTCAGCGACCGCAGCACCACCAACCGGACACTGGGTGACGGCAGCTTCACCGCTTGCGATGGCCTTCGCACAGCCATCACAGCCCGGGAATCCGCAGGCACCGCAGTTGTTACCTGGCAGACAGTCTCTGACCTTCGCTTCACGCTCATCTACTTCAACCTTAAACTTCTCGGAAGCCACGCCCAGGAAGATGCCGATGACTAAACCGACAGCTCCGACCAGGATGGCAGCAACAACGACAAATAATACCATTTTCTCTACCCTCCTATCAGATCAGACCCTGGAATCCGAAGAATGCCATGGACATCAGGCACGCCGTCAGAAGAACGATCGGTGCGCCCTGGAAGGAACGCGGGATGTCCTTGTTATCCTCGAGCACATTCTCACGAACATAAGAAAGGAGGAGAATGGCGAGGGCGAAGCCGATACCGATGCCGAGTGCGTATACGATACACTCGATCATGTTGAAGCCATAGCTTACGTTGTTCAGTGCAACACCGAGTACGGCGCAGTTCGTGGTGATCAGCGGAAGGTAAACACCGAGCGCATCATAGAGGCTCTTCATGTTCTTCTTCATGAACATCTCAACCAGCTGCACGAGTGCGGCGATGAGCAGGATGAAGACGATGGTGTTCAGGAAATCGAGACCATCCTTGATGCCCAGTGCCTTACAGATCGGGGAGCTTGCGCTCATGATGCCCACATAGATCAGGTGGGAAACGATCGATGCCAGTACCGTAACGAAGATAACGGCAGCGCCCATACCTTTGGAAGCGGAGGACTTCTTCGATACACCGAGGAAGGCACAGATTCCGAGGAACTGAGACAGAACGACGTTGGAAACAAGAGAATATTTAATTGCAATTAACAGAAGATCTACCATACTCATGCCTCCTTCACGTCAGCGGCATCTGTGCTCTGGTTATATGCACCGAACACATCGCCGGAGGTTACAAATTCGTTTGACTCCTGTCCGCCGTTGGTTGCAGACGGAAGGCCCAGCTTGTTCTGGATCGCGGTAAGGAAAGCGAGCACCAGGAACGCACCCGGAGCCAGAACCATCATACCGATATGGAAATCATCCGGGATGATCTGGAAGCCGAAGATGGAGCCTGCACCGAGGATCTCACGGAATGCACCGAGCGCAACGAGTGCGAAGGTGAAGCCGAGACCCATTCCGAGTCCATCGAAGAAGGACAGGATCGGCGTATTGAACAGCGCAAAGGACTCTGCACGTCCGAGGATGATACAGTTTACGACGATCAGCGGGATATAGATACCGAGCGCGCTGTAAACATCCGGCGTATAGGCCTGCATGAGGAGCTGTACGACGGTTACGAGCGATGCAACGACGACGATCTCACTCGGAAGACGCATACGACCAGGAATCACCTTACGAATAGCGGAAATGAGCATGTTGGACATGACCAGTACGGCGGTCGTGGAAAGACCCATGCCGATCGCGTTGGTCGCACTCGTGGTGGTTGCCAGCGTAGGACACATACCAAGCATCATGATGAAGGTAGGATTTTCTTTAACGATACCGTTATAAATTCTTTCTACATATTTATTCATCTTCTATCCTCCTTCACTTAAGGATGTAATCCTGAACAAATTCAGTAGCGGCATTGACCGTGTTCGTAACCGCGGTCGAGGTGATGGTTGCACCTGAAATTGCATCGATTTCATCCTCACCGGCACCGCCGCCCTTCTTTACAGAGAGCTTCGTGCCCTTGCCGGCAAACTGCTCATAGAATGCAGGCTCTGTAGCCTTCTGACCGAGACCTGCCGTCTCCGGAAGTGTTTCCGGGAAGGAAATACCGGTTACCTTGAGGTCTGCATCGACACCGACGACGACGATGACACTTCCACCGTAACCAGCGGCTGAGCCCTTGACGATGTAGCCGGTTTCTGCACCGGATGCATCCTTCGCAGCGACGACAGAAATCAGGGAAGCGCCGCCATTATCGGCTGCGATCTTTCCATCGCTCTGTGCGGTGGTGAGGGCATCTGCATAGGTTTCATCATCGTACTCCTCTGCCGGCATAACCTGCTTGTAGGATGCGATGGTGGAAGCCATATTGATCTCATAGATCTTCTGCTTCGTCAGGCCGTAGGCACCACCGAGGCAGCAGCCGGAAATCAGTGTAATCAGTGAAAGGACAAGCGCGTCCTTCATAAATGAATCCTTCTTCATTTCTTAGCGCCCTCCTTTCCGAAAGCCTTCGGTACGGTATGCACATTGATCATCGGCACGAGGATGTTGCAGATGATGATGGCATAGGAAACACCCTCTGCGGAGCCGCCGAAGAGACGGAACAGTCCGGTCAGGATACCAAGCATAATCGCGAAGATGATCTGGCCGAGCGGGGTGATCGGGGATGTAACATAGTCCGTCGCCATGAAGAATGCACCGAAGATCAGTCCACCGGCGCAGAGCTCACAGGCGAGATAGTAAAGGTCGAAGCCGTGACCACCGAAAAGCAACGTGAATACGGCAACGGTTCCGATGTAGATCAGCGGGATCTTCGGAGAAATCACCTTACGGATGATGAGGTAGGCTGCACCGATCAGTACGCAGAGCTTCGAAACCTCACCGATGGTTCCAGGGATACGTCCGAGGAAGGCAGCACCGAGGTCGATCTTTGCAATCGCGTCTGGATTTGTCTTCATGAAGGCAAGCGGGGTTGCACCGGAAAGTGCATCTGCGCCGACACCGGTGAAGCTGGTCATCTTACCTGCGAAGGAAATCAGCAGGAAGCATCTGGCAGCGAGTGCCGGGTTCATGAAGTTCTTACCGAGGCCGCCATAGAGCTGCTTTACGATGATGATGGCAAAGACAGCACCGAGGCATGGAATCCATGCCGGGATATTCGGCGGGCAGTTGAGTGCGAGGATGAGACCTGTAACTGCAGCGGACCAGTCCTTGATGGTGATCGGCAGCTTCATGCACTTCTCATACACAAGCTCGGAAATTACAGCAGCAGCGACCGTCAGGATACATACGAGTGCAGCGTTGAAGCCCCACTGGATGATACCGTACAGGGTCGTCGGAATCAGGGCGATGAAGACATCGCGCATGATTTCCGCAGTCGTTACGTTGTCACGAATATGCGGATTTGAGGAAAGATTTAAAAGTTTACTCATTATTTCTGTACCTCCTCCGCTTTCTTCTCAGCGGCTTTCGCCTCTGCTTCTGCCTTTGCCTTTGCAGCGGCAGCTCTACGCTCCGCACCGACACGGCGCTTCATCTCCTTGAAGCCCTGGGTGAGCGGACGCTTCGCCGGGCATACATATGCGCAGGCACCACACTCGAGACACTCCATGCCCTCGAGCGCTGTGAAGCGGGCGGTATCCTTCTTCAGTGCAGCCTTGAACATCATGGTCGGCATGAGGTTCTCCGGGCATGCGGAAACACAGCGGCCGCAGCCGATGCAGGCTGTGGTCGGCTCATGGGAAACCTGATCATGTGCGAATGCCAGGATGGAGCTCGAGTTCTTCGCTACCGGGATATCCAGCTTAAAGAGCGGAATACCCATCATCGGTCCACCGCAGACGATCTTCTCCGGTTCGGTCTTGAAGCCACCGGCCTGATCCACGATCTCCTGGTAGTTCATACCGGTCGGCACGCGGAAGTTGCCCGGCTTTGCCATCGCATCACCGGTGACGGTGAGGATTCTCGAAACGAGCGGCTTCGATTCACAAACGGCCTCATAGATGGCGAGCATGGTGGCAGCATTGTCCACGACGCAGCCTGCGTCTGCCGGAAGCATACCGGAGTTGATCTTACGACCCGTGATCGCATAGATCAGCTGGCGCTCACCACCCTGCGGATACTTGGTCTTCAGTGACACAACCTCGATGTTGGACTCTCCCTTTGCGGCTTCCGTCATCGTGCGGACAGCCTCTGGCTTGTTGTCCTCGATACCGATTACGCCCTTCGCGTTCGGGAAAATCGAAAGGATGACCTTGAGGCCGCCGATGATCTTCTCCGGCTCCTCGAGCATGATGCGATAGTCGGAGGTGAGGTAAGGCTCACACTCGGCACCGTTTACGAGGAAATAATCGATCTTATCGATGTTCTTCGGTGCCAGCTTCACGGAGGTAGGGAATCCTGCTCCGCCCAGTCCGACGATACCGGCTTCCTTTACGATATTCACGATCTCGTCACGCGTGAGCTTCGTATAGTCTCTCGCCTGACCGAAACCCTCGATCGCTTCATACTGCTGGTCGTTCTCTACTACAATTGCGTCTACCATGGCTCCGCCGGCCGTCAGCTTCTTCTCGATACTCTTTACAGTACCTGATACAGAGCAGATGACAGGTGCGGAAATAAATCCACCAGCCTCAGCGATCTTCTGTCCGACGAGGACACGATCCCCCTTCGCTACAACCGGCTTCGCCGGTGCACCGATATGCTGAGAAAGCGGATAGACCATGAGTCCCTGTGGCTTCAGCTCGACGATCGCCTGATCCTTGGCGAGATCCTTGCCGTCATAGGGATGGACGCCACCTTTAAAAGTGGTAACACCCATGTTCACATACCTCCTAAAATAAAATCATAGACTGATATATTATATCAAATTCGCGAGGCTCGACAACGAATTTTCTTCGAATGTACGCCTTTTTGTGCATGTTTTTAACAAAAAATTTGTTAAAATAATGACATAATGAACAAAAATTTGTCAATATCTGGAAAAAGTCACCAACTCGGAGTTTTTCTCCGGTCTGGTGACTTTTTCTTAAAGATTTACCGCTGCTTTCTTCTGCATGCGAAGCAGCGGAACTGCACGCATGCGGATTCCGAGCGCTCGGTTCTTGAAATCCGATGGTGAGACGGGACCGTGCTTCGGCTCAGCTCACTCCACGGTGACGGATTTCGCGAGGTTTCTCGGTTTATCGACGTCGAGGCCCTTGGCGACGCTCACATAGTAGGCGAGCAGCTGGAGCGGTACGACGGCGAGGCTGGTCGCGAAGTACGGGTCCGTCGATGGTACGTAGACGGTGAAGTCTGCGGTATCCTCGATGCTGTAGTTTCCATAGCTTGTGAGGCCCATGAGGTAACCGCCACGGGATTTCACTTCGACCATGTTCGACACGGTCTTTTCGAAGAGCTCCGGCTGGGTCAGGATGCCGACCACCAGGATGCCCTTCTCGATCAGGGAGATGGTGCCGTGCTTCAGCTCACCGGCCGCATAGGCCTCAGAGTGGATATAGCTGATCTCCTTCAGCTTGAGCGAGCCCTCGAGTCCGATCGCATAGTCGATGCCACGGCCGATGAAGAACACGTCCTTGGCATTGGCCTGCTTCGCGGCGAACCACTGGATACGCTCCTTATCGAGCAGGATGCGCTCGATCTTCTCCGGCAGTGTTCCAAGCTCTGTGATGAGCTCCGCATAGCGCGCCTCCTCGAGCTCGCCCCGTACCTTCGCAAATTCGATGGCGAGGGTGTAACCGGCGATGAGCTGGGTAGAGTATGCCTTCGTGGTCGCTACGGCGATCTCCGGTCCGGCGAGGGTATAGAACACGTTATCCGCCTCGCGTGCGATGGAGGAACCGACGACATTGACGATGCCGAGGGTCCGGATGCCGCGTGCCTTCGCTTCACGAAGTGCGGCCAGCGAATCGGCCGTCTCACCGGACTGGCTGATGATGATTACGAGGCCGTTCGGATCGAGGATCGGGTTTCGGTAACGGAACTCGGACGCGAGCTCGACACGCACCGGGATCCGGGCGAGGCCCTCCATCACGTACTGTGTCACGACACCGACATGGTAGGCAGAGCCACACGCGACGATGTAAATCTGCGAAATCTTCTGGATCTCCTCATCACTGAGGCCGACGGGGGACAGATCGATGTGACCATCCTTTACGACGGAAGTGATCGTATCACGGACAGCCTTCGGCTGCTCATAGATCTCCTTCATCATGAAATGCTCGAAGCCACCCTTTTCGGCGGCCTGCGCATCCATCTTGATCTCGACGAGCTCCTTTTCGACCGGCTCCTGATCGAGATTGAAGAACTCTGCCTTTCCGGCGGTAAGCTTCGCGATCTCGGAATTGTCGATGTAGTACACGTTCTTGCAGTACTTGAGAATCGCCGGTACATCGGAGGCGACATAGGTCTCGCCCTCTTCGACGCCGATGATCATCGGTGCGTCCTTCCGGGCGACGTAGATCTCCCCCGGGCAGTCCATGAACATGAATTCGAGGGCATAGGAGCCGCGGATCCGCATCATTGCCCGTGCGATCGCGTCGATCGGTCCCTGTCCGTACTTTTCATAGTAGTAGTCCACGAGGTTGACGGCGACCTCGGTATCGGTCTGGCTGTAGAACTGATAGCCCTTCTTCAGGAGCTTATCCTTGATTTCCTGGAAGTTTTCGATGATGCCGTTGTGAACCGCGACCACCTTATGATGAAAGCTCATATGCGGGTGGGCGTTGGTCTCGGATGGCTCGCCATGGGTCGCCCAGCGGGTGTGGCCGATGCCGGTGGTGCCCTTCATCGCCTTGCCGTCGTTCGTCTTCTCCATCAGATTCTTCAGGCGTCCCTTTGCCTTCACGACCTCGATCTCGCCCTGCTCGTTCCGCACGGCGATGCCGGCTGAGTCATAGCCTCTGTACTCGAGCTTCGAAAGGCCGTTCAGAAGAATTGGTGCTGCCTGCTGCTGTCCTACATATCCTACAATTCCACACATAAAAAATCTCCTCTCACTGATCAGACGCATGCATCCGACGGGCGTTCTGCACAGGAAAGCAGGGCGGGCATCACCGGGAGGTCTGCCGGGTGTTTCTGCTGCCCGCATAGCATGCAGTGCCGCTGCGGTGGGTACAGAACAGGGGCATGCAGCGTGCATGCCCTGTGGATGTATGGGTGTTGTTCAGTGTGGGGAAACTTCTGTTACGGTGTTGATTCCGCTTTTTCTTTTTCCTCTTACGATCACTACTCCGTGACAGCATCCGCCGAGTCTTTCGATGACTGTCATCCTCGTCGACCTTTACGGTCCTGGCGCTAATGGATCACCGGTCTCCAGACGGAAGGATCCATTTGCCGCAAACTATAGCACAAAATGAGGTCTGCGGCAAGGCGGTGTGCAATCATGCCCGGTGCCCATACCCCGGAGAACGGCAACAGAAACACAGTACTGTTCAGACGTGGCTCGGCGGACAACAGCCGAAAACACAGTACTACGAGACCGGTGAAATCTAAGCCGGGGACCCTAAGCGGCACTAGGCCCTCTGCAATCGCTGAGTTTTCTTCATGAAAACTCAGCGTTGCAGAGGGTGCTAAGGAAAATGTACCAAGTGCCGCTAAGGGGACCCGGCTTGATTTCACACGGTCTCTTCGTATGGCTTCCGGCTGCCGTCCGCCGAGCCACGTCTTGACTTAACTACGCTTGAACAGTAACACCGACCTCGTAGTACTGCGATTCAGTTATCGGTCCTTCGGTTTTCGTGATCAATGCTTTCTTCAGATGAATTTACTGGTGGAGCAACCTTGTCCGCTATGTTCGGGTTTACTTTTTCAGATTTTCTGGTTTTCCTGCGGCTGCGGATGGCCTTCACGATGCGGTAAATAATGAAAAAGAGGATCGCGAGGACGAGGAGTACCGGGATGCTCGCCAGGAACCAGATGAGGAAGCTGGTGACGGCGTCACCGAGGTCTTCGAGGTTCGATTCGAGGTTTGCCTGTACACGGCTCCAGAAGCCGCTCTTTTCCGAGGCGGTGAGGACGGTGGTTTCGCTGACATCGACCGTGACCGTGGAGTAATCGACCTGGTTATCGTAGCGGCGGAGGTCGGATTCGAAGCTGTCGAGCTGGTAGCGGATCTCCGACAGGCGTTGTTCGATGGCGATGACGGCGTCGACGGATTCGGCCTTCGCCATGAGCTGAAGCAGTCGGTCATATTCTGCCTGGAGGGCCTTCTTCCTAGATTCGGTGTCATGATACTGGAGGGTGATGTCCTGGGTATACTCGTACTTTCTTGTGAGATTGGCTTCTCCCTCAGCGAAGCTCAGGAAGCTGTCGACCTGTGGCTTCGGGATGCGCAGGGTGAAGTAGGCGCTGCGGCGACGGTCGGTATAGGCGTTACCGCTTACATCGCTGGACTCGATGTAGCCGCCAAGTGCGGTCGTCTTACTCTGAATATCCTGTACGAAGGTATCGAAATCGGTAGTCTCGAAGCTGAGGTCGACGTTTCGGATGAGCTTACGGGAATCCGGGATCTTCGTGGTATCGACCGAACCGTCGGCGCCGGTGCTGTCTGTGCCGGTATCGCCGCGTTCCTGCAGCGAAACGCTGTTCATTTTCATATTCGCTGCGCTGTCGTAGTCGGCGACGGCCTCTTCTGCTGAGGCTTCGTTATACATGCCACCGCTGGCAGCTGCCATCGTCTCACTTACATAAGCGCTTTTACTGGCACTGGCACCACAGGCCGTGAGGCCGGACACCAGCAGAAGGCCGGCAGCAGCGAGCGCCAGCAGGCGCACGCTGGTGTTGTTCAGGCGCTTCCGTTTCATTATGGTGGTATCACTCTTTCTTTTCATGGTCAGCTCCTTTCTGTATGGCCATGTGTTTTTCTTATTTCCAGATCGCTGGATCGATGGCTTCTACGAGGCTTCGGATATCATCTTCCGTGAAGTGCTGGTCTTCCGCTACACAGATGGCGTAGCTGAGGTTCAAGCTGTGATTGCTCCAGGTGGCGACGGAGATCGTATCTCCGTTTCCGCGGATCGTGACGGAGCGACCGCCGCTGGTCAGCGTCTTCTCCTGTGCGTAGCTTGTGTAGTCACCGCTGATGTCTTCGGAGCCACGGCTCTTCCGGATACGGAAGCCCTCCTGCCCGTCGGCATCCTGATAGATAATTTCGAGCATCTCGCCATGCATCGAACGGTAAATACGATGATCAAAATTCTGGTAGCTTTCCGGGAGTTCAATCTGGAGTAGTGCATCGGCTTCTGCCTCTTCCAGTGAATCGAAGTCACTCCATGGGTTCGCCAGCTGCATGCTCTCCTGCGCATCCGAGGAGGCTGCCTCCGGTGTGGCACCGGTTTCCGTCACTGAGGATTTCATCCGCGCACTGCCATCCACTTCCATCGTGCCCTGATCCGCATACGGCGCTGCTTCGGCTGCCATCTCCGGATCACCTTCCGCTGCGGCGACGTCCGGATCTGCGCCGGTTTCCATCCTCGCGGACCTTTCCATCGCAGCTGCGCCTGCAGACTCCTGATCAGCTCCGGTGGCCGCGCTCTCGTCCTCACCATCGATAGCCCTCGCCATATCGCTTCCACCGGTGACGAACGCGACCGGTGCCATCGAGTTGCTGGCTTTTTCTGTCTTCATATATGCTCCGAAGCCGATTACAAGAACCGCAGCGGCCGCAATGATACCCATCGGCTTCCAGCGTTTCTGCGGTTTCATATAGAGGACCTTCGGCTCCGAATGACGATCTTCGTCCGGCATATCTGCTTTCGCTGGCGCCTCCGCTTCCTTCTGTGCGTCCATTTTCGTCTTCTCGACGTCCGCGTGCTTCATCTGCACAAGCGTCGCCGTCTCCACAGCCCCTTCCGAAGCCGCGCTATGTTCTGTATTTTCCGGGGCAGCCTCCGCGATATAGCGATCCTCGATCTCTGTCATCGCGTGCAGGAGCTGCCGCGCCTTTTCTTCTCTCGTCAACATGAGATGCCTTCCTTTTCTAACTCAGCCATGAGCTGTGCGCGCATGCGGCTCAGGGTCATCTTGACCTTACTTTCCGTAAAGCCATAGTCACCGGCGATTTCCTTGATTTCCGAAAGGTACCAGTAGCGGCGGACGAAAAGCTTCCTGTTTTCCGGCTTCTGGTGTTCCAGAAAGCGGTTGATACATTCGGTCAATGTCAACTGTTCCGGAAGCTGATCCGGCTGTCCCGCCCGGGTATCTGCCACGCACTCTGTGAGCTCATCGAGCGCCGCTGCGGGTTCACCCCGGCCACGCTTCTCCGCATGGGTATGCTCCCAGCGATTCAGTGCCAGATTCCGGGTGATCTTTCCGAGGAAGGTCCGGAGCATGGCCGGACGCTTCGGTGGAATCGCACCCCAGGCCCGGAGCCAGGTATCGTTTACACACTCCTCACTGTCCTCGTGACTGTAGAGTATGTTCATCGCGACCGTATGGCAGTACTTTCCGTATTTCTCATTCGTTGCGCTGATCGCGCTTTCCGACCTCGCGAAGTAGAGGTCGAGGATATCCTGATCGTTCATGTTGTGCCCTCTGTTTCTGTCCTTTCACCTATATACACCGGGTACATAGAGTGGCGTCACATACATTTCATAAAAATATACTGAATTTTTTCATCTTTCCATGGGTGGTGTCCCCGGAGCGTTCATGATCCACCGGATCACGGTTCTTTCCCAAGTGGCATTTCTTATATGCATACTTTTTATATTCATTTTACCCGATACCATCTGATCAGGCATCTGAAATCATCCTCGGAATTCTTACGAAAGTATGAAAAAAGCCGCCGGGAAAACCTCCCGACGACTTTTCATCATCACTCATGTACATTTATGCGCTGTAACGGTTGAGATAGCCGGCAGCACCGGATACCTTACCAGCTGCAGCATCATGTGCCTTCTGCACAGATCCACCCTCTGTACTTGCAGCATCGGCTGCAGTGCTTTCTGTCGCGACAGCCACGGTAGCATCCGCACTGTAGCGGTTCAGGTAGCCGGCGGCACCCTCTACCTTACCAGCCGCAGCGTCATGCGCCTTCTGTACGGAATCAGCAGTACCCTCCGTTTCGGACTCTGCCGCGCTGGCTTCACTCTCTGACTCCGCAGCTTCGGTCTCTGCGCCCGCTTCGCCGGCATAACCGAAGGTAGCCGGATCGACATCCGCATCCGCGATCGCCTGTGCTACTGCGTTCTTAATCGCTGTAGACGTGATAGTCGCACCGGAAACCGCATCCACATTCAGACTGTTCTCCGCGACGATAGTACCTGGCAGTGCATCGATCGCCTTCGTTCCGATATCCGGCGTCTCATTCGCCTCGGTCACGGTCACACGGTAAATCTTTTCCGGAGAGAACGCGACCTCAACCTTTACCGGTCCGTCCATACC
Organism: Oribacterium sp. P9; assembly: GCF_046365365.1. Lineage (NCBI taxonomy): Bacteria > Bacillati > Bacillota > Clostridia > Lachnospirales > Lachnospiraceae > Oribacterium > Oribacterium sp. P9. The sequence continues at coordinate 50,082 of NZ_JBKEIS010000013.1, forward strand.
CTGTGCACTTCCGTTTGCGATGATCGAACCCTCCGGAATCGCGTTCGCATTTCTGGACTGCATACCCGTTGCGATCGCAACGATGATACCTGCACCGATAACCACCAGTGAAACCATATTTGTATTCTTCTTCATTTCCTATTTCCCCTCATCCGTGCCGATTAACCCTAGTGGCACTTTTGTCAAACTATTCATACATTATAACACAGGTAGTTAACAGCAACAAGCAGAGATGCTTTTCAATACTTTCTATAATGACGCAAAAAGCGCCCCTTACGGGACGCTTCCAGCGGATAAAACATCTGTCTTATGTTATATATGTCAAACGGGGAACCGCCCCGATATGACCGTGCTTACTCGACATCCTGAATGTCCTCATAGTCTTCCTCGCCGGTACGTACCTTGACGGCACGCATCACATTGTAAACGAAGATTAGGTATAGCAAAAGGGCGTCTGGAAAAACCAGACGCCCTTGCCCATGAATGGTATTATAGTTATGGCTCCGCACGAAGTCTACTGCCATTTAGTTATATCTAAAATGAAATAAGGGAGCCCGCCGTGGTCCTTCACAACAACATAAAGAGCGTCCCTTTCGGGACGCTCTCTGATCGCCATACAGGCATCGTATCAGTTAAAGTACTCCTTCGCTGCACGGAAGAGACCCATATCATAGTTACCAGGTACGTTCTTATACAGTCCGCTGCCCCAGCGCTCTGCGTGACCCATCTTACCGAGGACACGACCATCCGGCGAGGTGATACCCTCGACCGCATAGTAGGAGCCGTTCGGGTTGTACTGGATATCCATGGTCGGATGACCCTCGAGATCCACGTACTGGGTTGCGATCTGACCGTTCTCGACGAGCTGCTGGAAAAGCGCCGGCTCACAGAGGAAGCGGCCCTCGCCGTGAGAGATCGGTACGCTGTAGATGTCGCCCGGCTCCGTGTCAGCAAGCCACGGAGACATGTTCGAAGCGACACGGATGTTGACGATCTTCGACTGGTGGCGTCCGATCGTGTTGAAGGTCAGGGTCGGACAGTGCTCATCGGTATCACGGATCTCACCATACGGTACGAGACCGAGCTTGATGAGGGCCTGGAAGCCGTTGCAGATACCGAGCATGAGACCATCCCGCTTGTTCAGCATATCCATGGTTGCGTTCTTCACTGCCTCATTTCGGAAGAAGGAGGTGATGAACTTCGCAGAGCCGTCCGGCTCGTCACCACCGGAGAAACCACCTGGGATGAAGATCATCTGGGACTCGGCGATCCGCTTCGCAACCTGCTCGACGGAATCACTGATGTCCTGCTTCGTCATATTGCGTACGACGATGATCTCAGGATCGAGTCCTGCGTCGGCGCAGGCCTTCGCAGAATCATACTCACAGTTGTTGCCCGGGAAGACCGGAATCAGGACGTGCGGCTTCTCCACCTGGATGGCCGGAGCGACCCACTCCTTCTCGGTATAATCCGGAATCGTCACATCTGCTGCACTCTCCTCACTGTCCTTCTCGAGGTTCATATTGCAGGTGAAGACCTTCTCAAGCTTATCCTCGTAAGATGCCTCGAGATCACTGAGCTTCAGGGTCTCGTCGTTGTAACGGATCTCTGCATTGTCCGTGGTGACACCGAGGTCTGCCACGATGATGTTCGCTGCCTTCACAGCCGGATCATTATAGATCGCGTCACGGTCTGCTGCGTCACGGAGCTCCAGCAGGAAGCTGCCGTACTGATAGCCGAAGATGTCCTCGACACTCAGGCTCGGTGCGAAATCAAAGCCGATGTCGTTACCCATGCACTGCTTCAGTACCGCCTCGGCGGCACCACCGTAGGTCGGGGTGTAGATGGACGCGAGCTTACCGTCGAGCACGAGCTGATGTACGTACGCGAACAGGGCGAGGAGGGACTCCTTCACCGGAAGCTCATCACGGTACTGCGGCTTCAGCCAGAGCACCGGATGACCGGCTGCCTTGTACTCCGGGCTCACGATGTTCTTCGCATCCTCTGTGGTGATGGCGAAGGAAACGAGCGTAGGCGGAACATCGAGCTTCTCGAAGGTTCCAGACATGGAGTCCTTACCACCGATTGCAGCGATACCGAGGTCGAGCTGTGCGTTAAATGCACCGAGCAGTGCCTCGAGTGGCTGTCCCCAGCGCTCCGGCGTACGACCCGGCTTACCGAAGTACTCCTGGAAGGTGAGGTAGGTATCCTCGAAGCCTGCGCCGGTTGCAATCAGCTTCGCCGCAGACTCAACGACGGCGAGGTACGCACCCTTGTAGCAGTTCTTCTCAGTGATAAACGGGTTATATCCATAGGCCATGACGGATGTGTCATCGGTATGACCCTTTTCAACGGAGATCTTCGCCGCCATCGCCTGTACCGGTGTACGCTGATTCTTACCGCCGAACGGCATCAGCACGGTACCTGCACCGATGGTGGAGTCGAAGCGCTCGCTGAGACCACGCTTGCTGACCACGTTGAGATCCTCGGCCAGTGCCTCATAGTTCTCGGCGAAGCTGCCCCTCACCTCACGGGCAATGTGCTCGCCCGCCGCAGTCGTCACGCTGATGTGCTTCTCGGCACCGTTACTGTTCAGGAAGTCTCTCGAAAGATCGATGACATTCTTTCCGTTCCAGTGGGCGACGAGACGATTGGTGTCGGTGACGTCTGCCACGTGGGTCGCCTCGAGGTTCTCCTCATGTGCGAGCGCAAGGAAGCGCTCCATATCCTCCGGCGCGACCACGACCGCCATACGCTCCTGCGACTCGGAGATCGCAAGCTCTGTGCCATCGAGACCGGCATACTTCTTCGGAACCTTATCGAGGTTGATGTCGAGACCATCCGCGAGCTCACCAATCGCGACGGATACACCGCCAGCACCGAAGTCGTTGCAGCGCTTGATCAGCTTACTTGCCTCCGGATTACGGAAGAGACGCTGCAGCTTACGCTCCTCAGGTGCATTACCCTTCTGCACCTCTGCGCCGTCCTTCTCGAGGGATTCCACATTGTGCGACTTGGAGGATCCGGTAGCGCCACCGATACCATCACGGCCGGTACGACCGCCGAGGAGGATGACGACATCACCCGGTGCCGGAACCTCACGGCGTACGTTCTCTGCCGGTGCGGCTGCGACGACGGCACCGATCTCCATACGCTTAGCGACATAGCCCGGATGATAGATCTCATCGACGAGACCGGTCGCGAGGCCGATCTGGTTACCATAGCTGGAGTAACCGTTGGCCGCGGTCGTCACGAGCTTACGCTGTGGCAGCTTGCCCTTCATGGTCTCCTGTACCGGTACGGTCGGATCGCCGGCACCGGTGACACGCATCGCCTGATATACATAGCTTCTGCCGGACAGCGGATCACGGATCGCGCCACCGATACAGGTGGCCGCACCACCGAACGGCTCGATCTCGGTCGGGTGGTTATGGGTCTCGTTCTTAAAGAGCAGGAGCCAGTCCTGATCCTCGCCATCGACATTGACCTTGATCTTTACGGTGCAGGCATTGATCTCCTCCGACTCATCGAGCTTCTGGAGCTTTCCTTCCTTCTTCAGAACTTTCGCAGCGAGGGTACCGATATCCATGAGGTTGATCGGCTTCGTGCGGTTCAGCTCCTTGCGGGCTGCGATGTAACGATCCCATGCCTTCTGGAGCGCCGGATCAGCGAAATCGACATGATCGATCGTGGTCAGGAAGGTGGTATGACGGCAGTGATCGGACCAGTAGGTATCGATCATGCGGATCTCCGTGATGCTCGGATCACGATGCTCGGACTTGAAGTAATCACGGCAGAACTCGAGATCGTCGAGGTCCATCGCGAGGCCCTTCTCCTGACGGAAGGCATCGAGCTCCTCGTTCGGTGCATCGATGAAGCCCGTGAGGGTCTCGACCTCGGTCGGGATGTCATACTTTACATCCAGGGTCGCATAGGTGTCGAGGGAAGCCTCTCTCGACTCTACCGGGTTGATGACATACTTCTTGATTTCTGCGATCTCATCCGCGCTGAGCTCTCCGTAGAGGAGGTACACCTTCGCGGAACGTACCTTCGGGCGCTCACCCTGGGTGAGGATCTGGATACACTGTGCGGCAGAGTCTGCGCGCTGGTCGAACTGACCCGGCAGGAACTCGACGGCAAACACATACGCACCGTCCTGCTTCGGAAGCTCAGTCGATACATCATCGAGCTGCGGCTCGCTGAGGACGAGCTGTACAGCCTTATCAAAGGTCTCCTGGTCCAGTCCCTCGACGTCGTAACGGTTCAGAAGCCGTACGTCCGTGAGGTTCTTGATCAGAAGGATGTGACGGATATCATGGCGGAGTCCCTGTGCCTCGTGGCGGAGACCCTGCTTCTTCTCAACATAAATTCTATTTACCATGGATCGTAATCCTCCTTAACTCAGTGCCTTCAGTGCACGCTGTCCGATGTCCTTCCGCATGTGCATCTTTTCGAAGCTGACCTTCGCTGCACTTGCATACGCCTTATCGATGGCCTCCTTCAGGGTCGGTGCGGTCTCAACGACGCCGAGCACACGACCGCCGTGGGTATAGAGCTTTCCATCGCGGAGGTCTGCACCTGCGACGTAGACATGATCCACCTGATCGACACCCGTGATCTCGAAGCCGGACTCGTACGCCACCGGATATCCGCCGGATGCCTCGATGATACAGCAGGCGGATTCATCCTTCCACTTCACTTCGACATCCGCGAGTCTGCCCTCGGTGACGGCCTGCATGATGGTCAGCAGGTCAGAATCCAGCAGCGGCAGTACGACCTGCGCCTCCGGATCGCCGAAACGGCAGTTGTACTCGATAACCTTCGGGCCATCCTTCGTCAGCATGAGACCGAAGTAGAGGCAGCCCTTGAAGGTGCGGCCCTCACTCTTCATCGCTTCGATGGTCGGCTTGAAGATGGTCTCCATGCAGACAGCGGCGATCTCCTTCGTGTAGTACGGGTTCGGTGCGATGGTGCCCATACCGCCGGTATTGAGGCCCTCATCGTTGTCATTGGCACGCTTGTGATCCATGGAGCTGATCATCGGCACGACGACGTTACCGTCGGTAAAGCTGAGGACGGAGACCTCCGGACCCTCGAGGTACTCCTCGATGACGATCTGGTCGCCGGAGTGGCCGAACTTGTGCTCTGCCATGATGGTCTTGATGCCTTCGATCGCCTCTTCACGGGTCATCGCGATGATGACACCCTTTCCGAGTGCGAGTCCGTCCGCCTTGATGACGGTCGGGATCGGGCAGGTCTCGACATATGCTTCTGCAGCATGAATATCGGTGAATACCTCATAGCCCGCGGTCGGGATGTGGTACTTCTTCATCAGGTTCTTCGAGAATACCTTCGAGCCCTCGATGATCGCTGCCTTGCCCTCCGGTCCGAAGGCCGGGATGCCGGCTGCCTCGAGTGCATCGACCATGCCCGCAACGAGCGGATCATCCGGTGCGACGACCACATAATCCAGCTTCTGTTCGACGGCGAACTTTACGACGCCCTCGACATCGGTTGCCTTGATCTCTGGTACGCACTCGGCGTCTCTTGCGATACCGCCGTTGCCAGGGATCGCATAGAGCTTCTCGACCGAAGGATTCTTCTTGATTGCTTTGATGATGGCATGCTCACGTCCGCCACCACCTACGACGCCAATTCTCATCGTTTATGCCTCCTGTTCACGCTTCTGTTCACGGATTTCCTTACTCATCAGCTCGGCTGCGGCCGGCAGAAGCTTCCACTCCGCCTGCTCCATCACGCGCTTCTGAAGGATCTCGGGCGTATCGCCTTCCTCGATCGCGACGGCCTTCTGGAGAAGGATACGTCCGCCATCCGGAATTTCGTTTACGAGATGTACGGTTGCACCGGTCACCTTCACACCGTAGGCGAGTGCGGCCTCATGCGGGCGAAGCCCGTACATGCCCTTGCCGCAGAAGCTCGGGATCAGGGACGGATGGATGTTGATGATGCGATCCGCATACGCATGGATGAAATCCGGGCCCAGGATCGTCAGATAGCCGGCCAGGATGACGAGGTCGATGCTGTGGGACTGTAAGGTTTCGATCAGCTTCGGCTCATCCTTATGCACGACGGTATGCTCGATGCCGGCCTTCTCTGCACGTTCCAGTGCATAGATCCCCTCACGGGAGCCGACGACGAGGACGATCTCGCCATCCGGGATCTCACCACGATGCTGTGCATCGATCAGCGCCTGGAGGTTGGTACCACCGCCGCTGACCAGCACGGCAATTCTAGTTTTATTCTTCATTTGTATATATCCCTCTCAATCTACAAGGAGACAATGCCATTATATGCGCCTTCGGGCGCACCCCATGTGATTAATGGTGGAAGAGACGCATGCCGGTGAAGCACAGCACCATACCGTACTTATCCGCGGTCTCGATGACATTGTCATCACGGATGGATCCGCCCGGCTCTGCGATGTAGCTGACACCGGACTTCCGTGCACGCTCGACATTGTCACCGAACGGGAAGAACGCGTCGGAGCCGAGGGCCGTTCCGGTGAGTGTAGCGAGGTACGCCTTCTGCTCTGCTCTCGTAAATGGAGCCGGCTGCTCGGTGAAGTACTGCTGCCATGCGCCATCCTTCAGGACATCCTCGCACTCCTCGGAGAGGTATACGTCGATGACATTGTCCCGATCGGCACGACGGAGGCCCTCCTTGAACGGAAGGTTCAGGACGCGGTCGGTCTGACGAAGGTGCCAGTGATCCGCCTTATCACCTGCGAGACGTGTGCAGTGCACTCTGGACTGCTGTCCGGCACCGACACCGATGGCCTGACCATCCTCTGCATACGCTACGGAGTTGGACTGCGTGTACTTGATGGTGATGAGGGCGATGGTCATGTTGAGACGCGCCTCCTCGGTGAGCTCCTTGTTCGCACTCACGATGTTTGCGAAGGCCTCCTCGGTCACCTTGTACTCGTTGCGGCCCTGCTCGAAGGTCACACCGAATACCTGCTTGTGCTCGACCGGATCCGGGCGGTAGCTCGGGTCGATCTTGATGATATTGTAGTTTCCCTTCTTCTTCGTCTTCAGGATCTCGAGCGCTTCCTCCGTGTAGCCTGGGGCAATGACGCCATCCGACACTTCGCGGTGGATGATGCGTGCGGTCGTCGCATCACAGGTATCCGACAGGGCGATGAAGTCACCGTAAGAAGACATACGATCGACACCACGTGCTCTCGCATACGCACAGGCCAGCGGAGACTCGTCGAGTCCTTCGATATCGTCTACGAAGCAGGCCTTCTTCAGCTTGTCGGAAAGCTTCCGTCCGATCGCGGCACCGGAAGGAGAAACGTGCTTGAAGGATGCGGCGGCGACCATGCCGGTGGCTTCCTTGAGATCGGAAACCAGCTGCCAGCTGTTCAGTGCGTCGAGGAAGTTGATATAGCCAGGACGGCCATTCAGAATCTCGATCGGAAGATCAGAGCCGTCGTGCATGTAGATCTTCGCCGGCTTCTGATTCGGGTTCATACCATACTTTAATTCAAACTCTTTCATCGCTGCCCTCTCCTCTTATGCGTTCACCTTTGTGAACTTGTTAATCATTCTGTTTGTTACGCTACCGTCTACGACATTGATATAGCGTACGTACATGGAAATCTTATTATCCTCGTTCAGGCTGTTCCAGATCGCCTCTGCGAACTCCTCCGCGCTGTTCGGGATCGCGACACGCTCCGGCTCTCCCTCGAAGGTCGGAATCGGATTACCGTTCTGTTTGTAGGTATGGATGAAGTGGCCAAGACCATTCTGCAGCTTGTAGCTGTAGGTATAGCGTGCACAGTCGGTGCCCTCTGCATCCTGGGACTTGAGAATCGACATCTTATAGCGGTCGGAATCATCGAGCATCACGAGGCCGCTGATACGCGGTGTCCAGTTCGGACCATCCGGCTCGAATTCACGTGTTTCGAGGGCTTCCTCGAAGGTGTTGCCCTCCTTCAGGAAATCATAGATGGTATCCGTCTGATCGCCGTTGGTCACGATCAGATTATCACCGATCTTACGGATCGGGCTGTAGATGATGAGGCTCGGGTCCTCGACCTTGCTGGCGTCTGCCGGGTAGATGGTGACGGTGTCACCCTCCTCGATAAATAAGCGGTTTCTGGAGTTTGCGCTACGCCCCATGATGAAGTAAGCGATGGCGATGGACTGTCCATCCGCGGACTTGCCGATCACGATGCCACGGCCAGGGTACTCGTTGTTTTTCAGCAGCTCTGGAAGCTGTGCTACATCATATGTTGCCATGTTTTTACTCTCCTTACTCTAAAACGACCTTATCGTCGGACGCGATGATCTCACCGAGGTGGTATGCCTCGACACCATTTGCACGAAGTACCTCGAGTGCTGCCGCCTCATCCTCCTTCGCTACGACAACGCTCATGCCGACACCCATGTTGTAGGTATTGAACATATCGTGTGTGGATACATCGCCGGTCTTCTGAATCAGCTTGAAGATCGGAAGCACGCGTACGTCATCCATACGGATCTTTGCACCGAGGCCATCCGGGATGGATCTCGGGATATTCTCATAGAAACCACCGCCGGTGATGTGGCTGATGGCCTTCACAGTCACCTTCTCAAGCAGCTGGAGCACCGGCTTTACATAGATGACGGTCGGTGTCAGCAGGGTCTCACCGAGGGACTGACCACCGAGCTCCTCGAGCGGCTTACGAAGCTCCTCCTTCGTGATATGGTCGATGTCGAAGACCTTACGTACCAGTGAGAAACCGTTGGAGTGCACACCGGAGCTTGGAAGTGCGATTACGACATCACCTGCCTTCATGGAGTTGTTGTCGATGACCTTCTCCTTATCCACGATGCCGACAGAGAAACCGGCCAGATCGAACTCATCCTCCGGATAGAAGCCCGGCATCTCTGCCGTCTCACCACCGATCAGCGCACTGTCACTCTGAACACAGCCCTCGGCTACGCCCTTTACGATGTCGGCGATCTTCTCCGGCACGTTCTTGCCGCAGGCGATGTAATCGAGGAAGAACAGTGGCTTCGCACCACAGCAGATGACATCGTTTACACACATCGCAACGCAGTCGATGCCGACGGTGTCATACTTCTCCATCAGGAAGGAGATCTTCAGCTTCGTGCCGACACCGTCGGTACCGGACACGAGAATCGGGTGCTTGTAGCCCTCCGGAAGCTCGAACAGACCGCCGAAGCCGCCGAGACCGGATGCGACACCTTCGGTCATGGTTCTCGCAACGTACTGCTTCATCAGCTCTACGGACTTGTAGCCGGCCGTGATATCAACACCTGCCTCCTTGTATGCCTCACTGTAGCTCTTTGTATTCATATCTAAACTCCTTTATCGTTTGATCGTCATGATACTTCGAATGACATTTTATCGTGAAATGTCATGATATTATTTCATTCGGATAGCTTATATGGATATTTCGTGTGGATACGTTTATTCCATGCGTCTCTTCCATGCCTCACGTGGCTTATGCATTGGCCTCGCTGTTCGGATTCCACTTCTTGTTCGGGTCATCCGTGTGTGCATCTCTCCAGGCCTTTGGAATCTTCTCTTCGAAACGATTCTTCTCGCTGACGCTTGGCAGCTCCGTTGAATACTGACCATTGAAGCACGCGGCACAGTAGCCTGCATTCGGATCATTCTTCGCGATACGGAGCACATTCTCCACACTGAGGTATCCGAGCGAATCAACCCCGATGATCTTCGCAATCTCATCGACGGTATGGTGGCAGGCGATCAGATTGTCCTGACTGTCGATATCGGTTCCATAGTAGCAAGGGTACAGAAATGGCGGTGCGGTTATACGCATGTGGATTTCCTTCGCGCCGGCCTCCCGCACGAGCTTGACGAGACGTGCGCTGGTGGTTCCACGTACGATAGAGTCATCGATCAGGACGACACGCTTGCCCTCGATTTCGGAGCGGATCGTGTTCAGCTTGATCTTGACGAGATTCTCACGCTCCGTCTGTCCTGGTGCGATGAAGGTTCGTCCGATGTACTTATTCTTGATGAGACCGATACCATACGGGATACCGGACTTCCGGCTGTAGCCGACCGCGGCATCGAGGCCGGAGTCAGGAACGCCGATCACGACGTCTGCATCGACCGGATGCTCCTCTGCGAGGAACTCACCGGCACGCATTCTGGCATCGTGTACAGATGCACCATCGATGATGGAATCCGGACGTGCGAAATAGATATACTCGAAAACGCAGGTAGACGGTTTCACCGTCTTGCAGTGATCCTTGATGGAGCGGAGACCATTCTGGTCCATGACCATGATCTCACCCGGCTCGAGGTCACGCACCAGCTTCGCACCGACTGCATCGAGTGCACAGGACTCACTGGCAAATACGACGGAACCGTCCTCGGTTTCACCATAGCAGAGCGGACGGAAGCCATGCGGATCACGTACGGCGATCAGCTTCGACGGCGACATGATGACCAGAGAGAAGGCACCGTGCAGCTTCTCTACAGAATTGGTCACCGCCTCTTCGATCGACTTCGTCTTCAGACGCTCACGCGTGATGACATACGAGATCGCCTCGGTATCCGTAGTGGACTGGAAGATACAGCCCTCCAGCTCGAGGTTACGGCGAAGCTCTGTGGAATTGACCAGATTTCCGTTATGACAGAGTGCCATACGGCCCTTCACATGATTTACGACGATCGGCTGTGCATTGATACGGTTTGTGATGCCGGAGGTGGAGTAACGCACGTGACCGCAGGACATCTGTCCGTCGCCCAGACGGTCGAGCTGTTCCTTCGTCATCGCCTCGCTGACGAGACCGAGCTCACGATAGAAACGGAAGACACCCTCGTCGTTTACGACGATACCGGCCGATTCCTGGCCACGGTGCTGTAACGCAAACAGCCCATAGTAGGTCAGTTTTGCAAGTGGCTTGGTTGTCTTCGAGTACATGCCAAATACGCCACACTCGTCATTAATTTTTCCCATAGATTCCCCTTTAGATGTATAGAAATATAATTGCGCCTGCGATGGTCATGAAATAAAGTACGTTTATGTGCATGCCTCCGATACTGCCGGCGCGTAATCGTTACTATGTGTGATTTCGCCCCTACCGATCGCTCAGCTGTTAAACTGCGCCTCGATGGCGGCATTCTTCTCCAGGATCGTCTGATGATTCTTATCACGCTCATCCTGAAGCTTCTGTGCGAGTGCGGCATCTTCGATCGCCAGCATCTCGATGGCGAGCAGTGCTGCGTTCTTTGCGGTATTGACGCCGACCGTGGCAACCGGAATTCCAGGTGGCATCATGATCGTGGAAAGAAGTGCATCCATGCCCTCAAGTACCTTCGATGAACATGGGATACCGATCACCGGAAGTGTGGTATTCGCTGCGATGGCACCTGCGAGGTGCGCAGCCATGCCGGCAGCGGCGATGATGACACCGAAGCCGTTTTCACGTGCGGATTTCGAGAACTGTGCAGCCTCCTCCGGTGTTCTGTGGGCACTGTATACATGAACTTCAAAAGGTACTCCGTACTCCTTCAGGACACTGATGCCTTTTTCAACTACTGGAAGATCTGAATCACTTCCCATGATGATCGCAACTTTTTTCATGCAAACTCCTTTCCTGATCCGTGGAAGCACCGCTTCCGATATCACTCTGAATACGTCCGCCCGGAGGGCATCACAGAGAACTCATGCCAGAAGCGTGAGCCTGTAATCAACAACAAAAAGAAGGAACAGCGCAGGCTGTTCCCCCTTCTATTATTTTACGGTATTCGAATAGATGTCGTTATTAATTTCGCAGCTTACACTAAGCCCGATAAATCCGGCCTGTCCTGAGAATCCGAGTGCACACATCGCTAAAAGGTGATTCGTATGTCTGTTTCCAGCCATGTGCTTCATCCCCAAATCCTTTCGCCCGAGAAACTTGTGAACAACGACAACAAAATTATATTAGATGCCGTCTGCTCCGTCAAGCTGTCACTTTGCCATTTTAAGAAGGATTTCGTTTGAACGGCTTATGAACTTTGTCATCTCGTCTGCACTCAGCGGGGACTGCTGCAGCTTCGCAAGATCGTAGAGCTGCTCGGAGATCATGTCGACGGTCTCCTTCGCTGCTTCATCCGTACGATGCTCGATCAGATACTGTACCAGCGGATGTTCGGTATTGAGAATCAGTGTCTCATCGACCGGCATATCGCTCATCGGCATACCACTCATCGCATACATCTTCATCATGTCATTCATACGACGGCTCTCCTCGGAGATGGAAAGCATCGCCGCGATGGAGGACTGTGTCAGCTTCTGAAGCTTTACCGTCAGCTTATCCTTCTTCGATGCGGCACGGATCTCGGTTTCCAGATCCTTCTGCTGCTCGTCGAGGGTCTTCTGCTCATCCGCACTTACCGCTGCCTTGAACTCCTCACTGAGATCAGCATCGATTCTGCGGAAGTGAACGCCCTGGTTCTTCGCTTCGAGCTCAGAGATAAACGGCTGGTCGATGCGCTCCGGCAGGATGACGGCATCCTTACCTGCATTCTTAAACATCGCGATGTACTGACTCTGCTGAACAGGGTCGGTGACATAGTAGATGACCTTGTTCTTTTCAGGCTTGTCACTGTTCTCCGCGGTCTTCGCTGTATCTCCCGTGGAAGCAGCCGTCTCGTCCGCTGCGCTGTTCTCAGCACCGGCCTTTTCTGTGGCTTCGTCGACGTCACTCTTCTCGACTTCGAGGCACTCCGGCAGGGCGAGGAACTTACCGTTGATGCCCTTGAAGAGGATGTAATCGGTCATCTTCTTACAGAACTTATCGTCGCGGAGGCAGCCGTACTTGATGAATGGTGCGATATCGTCCCAGTACTTCTCATAGTTCTCACGATCGGTCTTGCAGAGGCCGGACAGCTTATCGGCGACCTTCTTTGTGATGTAATCCTGAATCTTCTTTACGAAGCCGTCGTTCTGGAGCTGGGATCTCGATACGTTCAGCGGCAGATCCGGACAGTCGATGACGCCCTTCAGGAGCATCAGATACTCCGGGATGACTTCCTTGATGTTGTCTGCGACGAAGACCTGGTTGTTATAGAGCTTGATGGTACCCTCGGCAGACTCATACTCCATGTTGATCTTCGGGAAGTAGAGGATGCCCTTCAGGTTGTACGGGTAATCCATGTTCAGATGGATCCAGAACAGCGGCTCCTTATAGTCGCGGAATACCTTATGATAGAAGTCGATATACTCTTCCTTAGTGCACTCGGATGGCGTCTTCCCCCAGAGCGGATGTGTATCGTTCAGGAGCTGCGGACGCTTCTCGATCTTCAGCTTCGCCGGTGTCTTCGTCTCCTTGCCATCAGCATCCTTCTCGACCTTCTCAGGGATCTCCTCTACGACGACATCACCGTCCTTCTTCTGATCCGCCTGGATCGTCTCAGTGTCCTTCGGAAGCTTCGTGATATAGACCTCGACCGGCATGAAGGAGCAGTACTTCTCGATGATCTCACGCATCTCCCACTCGTTATCGTACTTGAGACAATCGTCGTTCAGATGGAGGGTGATGGTGGTACCGACGGTTTTCTTGTCGCCATCGGTCATCTCATATTCCGTACCGCCGTTGCAGGTCCAGTGAATCGCTGTCGCATCCTGCTTATAGGACAGAGTGTCGATGTCGACCTGATCTGCAACCATGAAGACACTGTAGAAGCCGAGGCCGAAGTGTCCGATGATCTGATCATCGTTGGCCTTATCCTTATACTTGTTGATGAAGTCCGTCGCACCGGAGAAGGCGATCTGATTGATATACTTCTCGACCTCCTCTGCGGTCATACCGATACCGTTATCCTGGAAGGTGATGGTCTTATGCTCGGAATCGACGATCACATCGACTCTGCCCTTATAGTCTGCAGGCTTCGTCCACTCGCCGATGAGGCTCAGCTTCTCCAGCTTCGTGATCGCATCACATGCGTTGGAGATCTCCTCACGTACGAAGATATCCTGATCGGAATACATCCACTTCTTGATAATCGGGAATATGTTTTCAGAATTGATCGAAAGTGTACCCTTCTGTGCCATAACATTTACCTCTTATACTATGTAGATTTCATCTCGTATCGTCCTTCTTCGTGCCGGACAGACGCATACTGTCCATTGAAGGCGGATACAGATGATTCATTTTATTCACAACGAAAAGAAGTATAGCACCGATGTTAGCACTCTACAAGCTGTACTGCTAATAATTCATAGATAATTCATAATTAGTGTATCAGATCAGCCAAGGGGACCCGGAGGGGCTGATCTGATACACTAATTAGAAGAATTAAAAAAGGCCCCATCACTGGGGCCTGAAGCGTGGAACTGCGGGGACTCGAACCCGGGACCGATCGGTTATGAGCCGACTGCTCTAACCAGCTGAGCTACAGTTCCATCTTATATAAATATCGAGGAATCGATATTCATCAGTTTAAAAAAGCCTTAGCTCTGAAAGCTAAGGCTGAAAGCCGGGATTCGGACTCGAACCGAAGACCTACTGATTACAAATCAGTTGCTCTACCAACTGAGCTATACCGGCACAACTCCCCCAGTCGGACTCGAACCAACGACACCGCGGTTAACAGCCGCGTGCTCTACCGACTGAGCTATGGAGGAATAGCTGCCCCGCGAAGGGAACAAATTATATATATCGTGCCTTGAAAACTATATACCGCTTATATATTATTCTGTAGATAAAACATCAAACCTACCAGCACATCTACTGTCGTAGATGCCGCATACTCG
>NZ_JBKEIS010000062.1:0-553 GCF_046365365.1 Oribacterium sp. P9
GTCTACCACGACGACTACGAGCATGCCATCCCGCACGCGCACATCGTCGTCAACAACACGAACATCGAAACCGGCAAGCGCCTGCATGTCCCGCAGCCCAAGGAACTCAACCGCGACCTGCAGCAGATGGCCCGCGAGCGCGAGCTGGGCTATTTCACCGACAGGCCATCGGTCTTCAACAGGCGGGCCAAAGGCGGCGAGGCCAGAACTTCGCAGCGTGAGCACAAAGGCAAGGCCGAGCGCAGGATCGAGCGCGAGGGCGGCTACAGCTGGGTAGCCGACATACGTGAGCGCGCTAGGACCGCTCGTGCGCTTAGCAACGACGAGGCAAGCTACCGTGAGCTGCTCGGGGTCCTGGGCATCGAGCTTTCGCTCAACTCGCCCAACGCGCGCCAGCGCGATTACCTGTACGCCTTCTCCGATCACCCGAGTCGCAAGGTGGGCGGCGAGAAGTTGGGCCGTCCGTAGGGCAAAAGAGAGCTTGAGTTCGATTGGCTGATGCGCGCGCCCTTCAGGGAAGAGAAGCTCAGGGAGAATGGCAAACACGCCATCC
>NZ_JBKEIS010000014.1:0-58748 GCF_046365365.1 Oribacterium sp. P9
CCTTTGTGATATCATCCTTCTAGCAACCAATCTTAAGTTGACGTTGGGTTGACGACATTGGGGTCTGACCCCATAAACTTTTGTTTAGATTCAGTTTAGAAAAATTTAATGGGGTCAGACCCCGCGGTGGCGCTTACTGCCGGCACGCGGTATAATGGGTGAAACTGCTGTGTTACAGCGCAGATCGTCGGGGAAACATCTGCTTAAATACGTCTGCTGCTCATCACCGGAAGGTGGTGAGTGTTGCATACGAAAAACGAAAGGATTTTATCTATGAACGAGAATCAGTATTTCAGCTATCTGGATGTCGGGCTGCCGGAGGCGGTAGAGAAGATGAAGCTCTGCGGAGAGCTCGAAGCTGCGGTTGACTGTATCGACCAGCGCCTCGCGTGCACGAATCTGCCGGAGAACCTCCGCTACTGCCTGCTGGCGGAGCGCGAGATGATCCGCCGTATGCCGGCTGACTTCCCGTACACCCGCGCGGAGGCGATGGACATCATCCGTGCGGAGATTCCGTCGTACACGGAGGAGGAGTTCGACGCGGCAGTCGCGTGCGGCCAGATCCGTTTCATCTATCTCCATGGCGAGATGCGGATTTTCAACCGTTTCTTCTCGAGCATGTGCAAATCCGTGCCGGAATTCCGTGATCGAACGAAGGTGGCACTGAACGGCGGCGAGAGCTCGGGCCGTGGCAGCAAGGGCGACCTGCGCCTGAACCGCTCGATGCGCATCATGAAGGAGCAGGGAGCGCTCGCGAACCGCATCACCATCCGCGCTACCGTGAAGGTAGAGGATGCGGCATTCAAGCCGGGCATGCTGGTGCGCGTGCACGTTCCGATCGCCGCAGCCTGCGAGCAGCAGAGCGACATCCGCATCGAGTCGATGTTCCCGGAAAACGGACAGATCGCGCCAGAGGACGCCGAGCAGCGCACGGTTTACTGGGAAGAAAACATGCAGGAAAACCACGAGTTCAGCGTGACCTACTCCTATGTGCACACCGCGAAGTGGCATGACGTGGAGACGGTACTGCACGGGATGCCAATGTCTCAGGGCACGATGCAGGATGCGGGCAGTGCGTGCTGTGAAGCAGCACAGCGTCCGAGTGGCGTGCCGGAGCTGCCTTGCCTGAAGCCGGAGGCGCTTGCAGAGTACGTAAAGGATACTGCAGAGCTGGCGCCGCATATCGAATTTACACCGTACATCCGGGCGCTCACCGAAGCCTGCGCACAGGGCTGCACGACCCCGCTTGAGAAGGCGAAGAGCTTCTACGACTTCATCACGAAGAACTTCAGATACACCTACATGCCGGCGTACTTCACGCTGGACAGCATCGCGGAGAACTGCGCGCGCAGCTTCACCGGCGACTGTGGGGTCTTCGCCCTGCTCTTCATCACGATGTGCCGCTGCGCCGGTATCCCGGCTGAGTGGCAGAGCGGCTTTGCAGCCGAGCCGGAATTCGTCGGCGGACACGACTGGGCACGCTTCTACGCCGAGCCATTCGGATGGCTCTTCGCAGACCCGTCCTTCGGCATCGGTGCCCGTCGGAATGAAAACGAAGAGCGCCGCCAGTTCTACTTCGGTAACCTCGACCCGTACCGCATGGTTGCCAACCGCGCCTTCCAGGCACCATTCACCGTGGACAAGCGTTATTTCCGTACCGACCCGTACGATAACCAGTACGGTGAGATCGAGACGGAAGATCGCGGCCTGCGATATGATGAGTATACGCGGAAGGCTGAGATCGTAAGTTTCGAAGAACTCGCATAAAACATATGGTACGAAGAAATCGGCCAGGGAGGGGACATTTGAATGAGACCAGACATTTCGACCTGAGTGCGGCGGCACTTCACATCATCGCCATGACCTTCATGCTTATGGATCACCTCTGGGCGACGCTTCTGCCGGCGCAGGAGTGGCTGACCTGTGTGGGACGCCTCGCCTTCCCGATCTTCGCCTTCATGACCGTCGAGGGCTACTTCCACACGCACGATTTACGGAAGTACTTGCGCCGCATGCTTGTGTTTGCACTGCTTTCCGAGATTCCGTTTGATCTCATGTACGGCGGCACCTGGTTCTACCCGGTGCACCAGAACGTCATCTGGACACTACTGCTCGGTCTTCTCGGCATCCACCGGATGGAGAAGGCGCGAAAGAACCAGAAGAGGGCGCTCTACGTGCTAACGGTGGTGCTGGTTGTGGTGCTCGGCGCCGTACTCGGCACCCTCGGCATGGTGGATTACTACGGTGCCGGCGTGCTCACGATGTTCGTTTTCTATCTCTTCCGTGGCCGTAAGTGGTGGTGCTTCCTGGGCCAGCTCCTCGCCCTGTACTGGGTCAATGTCGAGCTCCTCAGTGGTTTGATGTATCCCGTGCACATCCTCGGCACCGAGATCGAGCTGTGTCAGCAGGGCCTCGCCCTCCTCGCCCTAATCCCGATCTGGATCTACCGTGGCCGCCAGGGCTACCACAGCAGGCCGTTTCAGTACGCCTGCTACGCCTTCTATCCGGTGCACATGCTCGGGCTCGTGATGGCGCTGAATTTCGTGAACCGATAAGACAAGTTTTTGTGGGTTCTTATCGTCTCGAACACTGATTTTGACATTGAAAATATCAAGCGTTCACGTTAGAAGACATTCGACTGTTTCATTCACAGCCGATAAAACTTAAAGCCAGGAGGAAAAACGATAAGAAATAAAAAAGGATTCACACTTTCGGAGCTCTTAATCGTCGTTGCAATCATCGGTGTACTTGTTGCGATATCGATTCCTATTTTCACCTCGCAGCTACATAAAGCAGAGGTGGCGACAGATTGGGCGAATGTAAGAGCATATTATGCTGAAATTCAAGCTGACTACATTTCGACAGGAAAGTATAATAATAAGGTTCCTAATTGGTGGGGGGGAGGAAAAATATACCGGTTCATATAGTTCAATCACATTTTTAGATGGAAAAGTAGTATCTATGAAGGCGGGAAGATGCGTGGTCGGTTTTAAAGAGGGCTTTGGCTATTCTGTGGCATATACATGTAATAAGATAGATCACCCACAATGTGCGCTGACGTTGAGTAATGAGTAGATGATGTCGGATTCAGGCTGCCGTGAGGCGGCCTTTTTCTATATATTCCGTTCGCCGTACTCCATTCTATGCTAAAATATAACTTAGCTGATAATGTGTCATGGGGCTTCGGCTCCATGTTTTTGTATGAGGGTTTTGATATGACAGATGCAGAGCAGAGAGAAGCGGCGCGGCAGTTTATAAACAGCTGGCGGAAGGGCGGCGGTGAGAAGCAGGACTGCCATATGTACTGGATGCAGCTGCTGCAGGATGTGCTCGGTGTTGAGAATGTGATGAAGTATGTCCTGTTTGAGAAGCCGGTCAAGCTGCCGGAGGGCGATGGTAAGGTACATACCCGATACATCGACGCCTACATCCCGGATGTGAAGGTGCTGATCGAGCAGAAGGGCTCCACGCATAAGCTGGACGAGAAGGAGTATCAGTCGGGTGGCGAGCAGCTGACGCCGTATGAGCAGGCGAAGCGTTATAACGATAACTTGCCGCTGTCGGAGAAGGCGCGGTGGATCGTTACGTCCAACTTCCTCGAAATCTGGATCTATGATATGGAAGCGACCGTCCCGGAGCCGACGAAGCTCAGCCTTCCGGAGCTCCAGAATAAGTACACGCTGCTGGATTTTCTCATCAAGAAAGACATGAAGCAACTGTCCCACGAGATGGAGGTATCCATTCAGGCCGGAGACATTGTCGGACTCCTGTATAGTGCCTTCCTGAAGCAGTACGGGATTTCGGACACGATTCCGAAGAAGGAGACGGAGGAGGAAAAGGCGAAGCGCGAGCATAAGTTACGCAGCCTCAATGCCCTCTGCGTGCGTCTGGTATTCTGTCTTTATGCCGAGGACGCCGGCATTTTCGGACGCCATGGCATGTTCCACGATTACCTCGCCGGCTATTCGGTGAAGGACTCACGGCGCGCGCTCATCGAGCTCTTCCGTGTGCTCGACACGCCGATCGCGGAGCGTGACGAGTATCTCGAGGCGGAGCTGGCGCAGTTCCCATACGTGAACGGCGGCCTTTTTGCGGACGAGTCGATTGAGATACCGCAGTTCAATGCTGAGATCAGGGCGCTGATCCTGGAGAGAGCGTCGGAGGGCTTCGACTGGAAGGACATCAGCCCGACGATCTTCGGCGCCGTATTTGAGTCGACGCTGAATCCGGAAACGCGCCGCGCCGGCGGTATGCACTACACATCCATCGAGAACATTCACAAGGTCATTGACCCGCTGTTTCTCGATGATCTGAAAGCAGAGTTTCAGGACATCTGTAAGATCGCGCAGCCGAAAACGAAGCGGAACAAGCTCGATGCCTTCCAGCATAAGCTCGCGACCATCGTATGCCTGGATCCGGCAGCAGGCTCCGGTAATTTCCTGACCGAAACCTATCTCAGCCTTCGCCGACTCGAGAATCAGGTCCTCAAGGAAAGACTCGACGGACAGATGACTCTTGGCGATGAAGAACTGAACCCGATTCAAGTCTCTATCCAGCAGTTTTACGGCATCGAGATCAATGACTTCGCCGTGACGGTCGCGAAGACCGCGCTCTGGATCGCGGAATCCCAGATGCTCGAAGAAACGAAGAGCATCGTCTACGGCTTCAACCAGGATTTCCTCCCGCTGAAAACCTATGTGAACATCACAGAAGGAAATGCGCTGAGAATCGACTGGAATGAGGTCGTACCGAAAGAAAAGCTGAAGTATATCATGGGGAATCCGCCATTTGTCGGGGCGAGACTTATGAGTGCTTCACAAAAAGATGATATCTGTACTATATTCGAAGGATGGAAAAACGCAGGAAATCTAGATTATGTATGTGGCTGGTATAAGAAAGCGGCGGACTTAATGACAGAAACGGATATCAGAGCGGCGCTCGTATCTACAAATTCGGTATCTCAAGGGGATGCTGTTCCTACGTTATGGAAACCATTATTCGAAGATGGAATTCATATCGATTATGCCTACAGGACTTTTATTTGGGATAGTGAAGCATCTGATAAGGCACACGTTCATTGTGTCATTATCGGTTTCAGTAAAGGTAAGTCGGTGCAACATCTGAAATTATACAGTGAAAATGAGGTGAAATTAGTTTCACATATCAATGCATATTTAATCGACGCAGTAGATACATTTGTTTCAAATACCAGTAAACCTTTGTGCAGTGTTCCATCAATGGGAATCGGAAGTCAACCTATCGACGACGGGCAGTACTTATTTGATACCAAAGAGGACATGGAGCAATTTGTTGCGGATGAACCAAAAGCCAGAGATTATATACATTTATTTTATGGGTCTAAAGAATTCATCACACAGAAACCACGATACTGCTTGTATTTGGCGGATTGTACGCCGTCAGAATTGAAAAGTATGCCGAAATGCTTAGAAAGAGTTAAGGCCGTACAAGAATTTCGTAATCAGAGTAACAGAGCAAGTACCAAAAAGAGCGCATTGACGCCTACTCGATTTGGTGCAACCAATATTCCCGATAGTGATTATATCGTTGTTCCTAAAGTGTCATCGGAACGGCGGAGATATATTCCGATGGGGTTTATGACGCCAGATATATTATGTAGTGACTTGGTCTTTTTGATTCCGAATGCAACTTTGTATAATTTTGGCGTGCTGGAATCAAATGTTCATATGGCATGGATGAGAGTTGTATGTGGGCGATTAAAATCGGATTATAGATATTCTAATACTATCGTTTACAATAACTTTCCATGGCCTTCTCCGACAGATGCGCAGAAGCAGAAGATCGAAGAAACGGCGCAGGGGATTCTCGATGCGAGAGCGTTGTATCCGGATTCTTCATTGGCAGATCTCTATGACCCGCTGACCATGCCGCCGGAGCTTCGCAAAGCACATACGAAAAACGACATCGCCGTGATGCAGGCGTACGGCTTCAGCACGAAGATGTCGGAAGCAGATTGCGTCGCTGCACTCATGAAGATGTATCAGGAACTGGTGGAGAAGTTGGAACTGTGACTCCCATCCGGGTCACGGAAATCAAGGAAAAAGAGTAATGTGGAAGGTGGTGTGCTATGCCTGAACAGCAGAATATTGAATGGAAAGAATCCTGGAGGGATGAATACCTGAAGTGGATATGCGGCTTTGCGAATGCTTCGGGCGGCAAGCTTTATATTGGCTGTGATGATAGCGGAAAGGTCGTCGGGGTCAGTGATTCCAAAAAGCTGATGGAAGACATTCCGAACAAGATAAGAGATGCTATGGGCATCGTTGTTGATGTCAATCGGCTCACAGAGGGAGACAGGGAGTATATTGAGATCGATGTTCCGCCGTATCCGATCGGCATTTCCTGCAAAGGCGTATACCATTATCGTAGCGGCAGTACGAAGCAGGTCCTAACCGGACCGGCGTTGGAAGCTTTCCTGATGCGAAAGCATGGCGCAACATGGGATCATTCACCTCTTCCTGTTTTCAGGGCTGAGGAAGTGGATGACCAAATCGTTGAGCATTTCAAGAAGCTTGCGGCAGACAAGGGCAGAATCGATCCGGCTCTTTTGAATGAATCTAAAGAAGTCCTGATGGAAAAGCTGCGTCTTACGAATGGTGATTATCTGACGAATGCGGCTATGCTTCTCTTCTGTAAGGACCCGGATAAGTATCAGTTGGGCGCTTATATCAAGATTGGCTATTTTGAAAGCGACTCCGATCTGCTTTATCAGGATGAAGTCCACGGCTCTATTTTGGAACAGGTCGATAAAGCGATTGAATTGATTTTATTCAAATATATGCGCGCTAAGATTACATATGAAGGGATTTACAGGCGAGAACGTTACTTTGTACCGGAGGCAGCACTAAGAGAAGCATTGCTCAATGCTATTTGTCATAAGCAGTACGAGTCGAGAATTCCGATTCAGGTCAGCGTTTATAATGACAGGCTTTACGTGGCAAATGTGGGACGTCTGCCTGAAAACTGGACGTTGGGAAATCTGATGGGTAAGCATGCGTCCTTGCCGTATAATCCTGATATTGCGCATATCTTTTACCTGGCAGGCTTCATTGAAAGCTGGGGCCGAGGTATCGAAAAGATCTGTGATTCTCTGAAAGCAGACAGTCTTCCGATGCCAGAATATACCGTTCATCCCGGCGATATCATGATAAAGTTTACCGGGCCAGAGGACAGAATTGTCAGGGTGAATAATAAGGTGAATGATAGGGTGAATGTTCACGTGAATGATCGGGAAAGTACCCTGTTAAATTATATCGTTCAAGATCCCGGCTACACGGTAACACAACTTGCTGCAATGATGAATGTCAGCCGAAAAACAATAGCGGGATATTTGAAAGCCTTGAAAGAGAAAGGCGCTATCGAGCGCATCGGAACAACGAGAACGGGTTACTGGAAGATCAAGTAAACAAAAGCAAAACAGCATAATGAATGAAATGAAGGCGTCGGTGTTATAGTCGGCGCTTTTTCGTTGTCTAAAAAGAAATGACCGGAATGACGGAGATGAGACTGCAATGGTGTTTCAGTGAGGGGCAGAGCTGACTTAAAGTCATAGCGCTGAAACAGGGCTGCTTTGCGTCAAAATCCGGAAAATCACTTAATATACAGGCTCGCGGAAGAGCCGGAGATAATGTCACAGGCGACACAGTGACACATTTTGCGAAAAGGGTAATGTCACAGGCTTCCGGAGAGTGCTGATTGTGAAAATGCACGCTTGCAGTCTTCCCGCGAAGAGATATAAAAAACGGCCGCCAGCATTGGCGACCGTGGAAGTTATTTCTCAGTGAAGATGTGGCGGCAGAGCCAGCGCACGAACGGTCCGCAGTAGAACATCTGGTAGAAGATGGCCATCGGGAAGTTCATGCCCCAGGTCTGGACGAAGGAACCGAAGGTTTTGTCTTCCTTGAAGAGGATGGTGGCGATGAGGCTCATGATCGGGCACATCATGGTGCAGATGCAGAGGGAGATGGCGTAGGTGATGAAGGCCGGGCGGTCATCCGGGCGCATGACCTGGAAAGCCAGGATATGGGCGATGCGACCGACCATGAAGAGCTCGAGGACGAAGGCGATCGGGACCATGATCGGCACCTCATGGAAAGCGGCGAGGAAACACATCGTGGACACACCGCCGGTATTGAGGGAGATGTTATAGACGATCATCCCATAAACCATGACGAAGGCCATGATGGCGGTGAATACGACATTCTGAAACTGGGTTTTCGGCATAAAAAATCCTCCTGTGATGAAACCAGTGTTGTTCGTTATCATCCGGGAGGAGTGTGCGTTTCCAATATAAACCTGTGAAATTGTCTGTCGCGTCACTTTAGCATATATCTGCGCGGCGTGTATTTCCTGTTTGGCACATCGGATACGACAGGAAAGAATGTGGTATATATCGGCCAGGCGGGTGCTAGAAAAAATGGAGAGGGGATACTGAATCGTCTCCAGGAACACAGGCTGAAAAGGGCGTTCTTCTTCATCTGGAACGAATGGTTAAGGATGTCGGAACGGTTACGGCGGATGGAAAGCAGACGGCAGATGGATTTGTGGTCTACAAGGGAAGCCATATTTCACCTACGGATGATCATACCGTCTCTGCTACGATTAAAGAGAAAAGAAAGACAGCCCGGGTCGACGAGAATGGCGTTCTTCTGGAAAACGTGTTTTTTACGAGTCCATCCTCTGCGGCCGTGTTTGTGATCGGAAAGAGCGCAAATGGGCTTACAAGCTGGAAAACGAAAGATGGAAAGACCTTGAAGTCGCTGGAAGAGGATGACGGAAAAGGAATATGATTATGAGTATGTGGGAGCAGGTGACCGGAATGGTGCCTGCTCTTTTGAGCCTTCGAAATCAGCTTCCAGCTAGATCGGGAAGGTGAATAAAGGCTGCTCGGAGGTGTTATTGACTACCTGGATTGTTGGCATCATAAAAATTTTTTTAACGAGGCAAAAAGCTGCTTTCTCGGCTGGAACTCGTTCTTTTTTATAGTCTGTTTCGGGACTATGGTCTGTTTTCGGACATTTTCAAAATCGACAAGGCACGTTACACTCATAGATACTCGAGACAACACTGGGAGATTCTGAACGGTTCAATTTGGAAAACAATCAATTCAGACTCTTTTCGGTGGATAAATGTCACATGAAATTGTAAATGGAACTCAGCTTGGACGGGGGTACGAGATTCATAGCTGTCTAAAAAATGAGGCAACAAAAATCTCTTGTGTCCTTGACAAGGGGTACAATTCATTCAGAGTTCACGGAGATCATCTCAAAGAAAGGAACATGGACTATGGCTATAACAACGAGAGAACTTGCCAGGAGAGATTTTGAGTATCTGGATAAGGAAATTAAAAGGCTGGAGAATAAAATCAAACTGCTTCCAGAAGGAAAACTTGTAGTGTACAACGTGAATGGGCATCGTCGCTGCTATCAGGCATATAAGGATCCGATGACGAATAAGAAGGTTCGAAGATATATTTCAAGTCGGGACAGGACGAAGATTCAGCGGATGATTGAAAAAACGCTATGTGTAGAAGCGCTCATCGATAAAAAGGAAGAGTATAGAGGCCTGAAAATGTATCTGAATGTCTGTAAGAACGTGGAGTCGCGAAAAGACAGGAGAATTGCAGAAGTACCTGAAATTCGGGAGTACACAGACAGGCTTACAGCATTGCCGACGAAATATCAAGAGTGGGAGAGGGCAGAGTTTCCGACCAATCCATTTCCAAATGAGGTGGGAATCAAGAGCGTGCTCGGCGTCGAGGTTCGGTCAAAATCAGAAGCATATATTGCATCGAGATTAAAAGCGCGAGGTCTGGCGGTGCGCTATGAGTGTGAACTGCAGCTCAATAATCGTAAGATATATCCGGATTTCACTATTATGGATCCCAGAACGGGGAAGATTTATTACTGGGAGCATCTAGGATTGATGGATGATGAGCGCTATGAAGAGCATGCGATAAAGAAGCTTCATGAGTATGCAGTCTCTGGGTACTATCCGATGATGGACCTGATCATCACGAGCGAGACGAAAGAGCGCCCACTGGATCTTGGACTCGTGGATCATATGATCGATTATTTCTTTGCGTAGATAAAATTTGCGAGTCCTGGATATAAAGAATCGTCTCACAGAATAATTCTTTGATGCATCGTGGAAAGGTCACTGCGCGCATTGCTGTGTTAACCAGGATTCGGATCGCTGCGGGGCAGTGTGATGACAGCGCGGATTTTCGCAAATGTCGCAAAATCACGCTCGTGGGCATTAGGCGTTGTGGGAGTTGACGCAATAAGCGGGATGCAGAGAAAAAGGCATTATCGAGATTTGCTATAGAAAGCTTTCGAAAAAATGAGCATTATCGAGATTTGCTATAGAGGGTTCTTGAAAAATAAGGCATTATGATATTTCGCAGTAGATGGGTATGAAAAAATAAGGCATTATCTTTTTCGGAAAAGTGACGCAATACAGCTTCCATAGATAAAAGGACATTATTTTCGGTAATGCCCTTTTTATTCGAAGCGGACTATTGTGTCATAAACGCAAAAATGAGGTGTCTTAGCCGGGCAAAAGCTGGAAAAAATAATGCCTTTTTGAATATGAGAGTGATATAGCAAAAAAGAGTAATGTCCTTTTAATCCCAAGCATGCTATAGCGTCACTGGAGTCGAATCATGGAAGTGTGAGTGGGGCAAGAGCGAGGAAAGGTAATGCCTTTTTAGTCCGAGACACGATGCTGTATCACAGGTTCGAGACATGGAGGTGCTGGCGGTGTGAAAGTGAGGAAGAGTAATGCTCTTTTATTCATAACTGGCTATGGTGCCATGCATCTGTGACCGGGGCGAGCAACCGGGGGTGATAATAAATCGCGAAAACAAGTCTGGACCTCCGCAGTAGGATTTTCTCTCCGAAAATGCTACTATATAGAAAGTAGACTTTGGCATGCCTGTGATATCTCCCGTCGGCGCACGGGGGACTATGTGCCGGGAAAGCCGGTGGTTTCGTCGCCGGCACACACCCTGTCCTTGCGAGTAAGGATAGAGGTAGACAGGCCATCCACTGGCAGTCATGTTGCACCGACTGTCTGATCAAGCTGAGCGAGGTCCAGCACGGTCATCCACAGGCAGTCCTGTTTTAAAAGAACGTACGAAGAGAAGAGGTAACAGATATGCGAAATTTTGATTATGTAACGCCGACGAGGCTGATTTTCGGTGAGGGTGTGATTTCGGAGCTTCCTGCGGTGATGAAGCCGTTCGGCAAGCGGGTGCTGCTCACCTATGGTGGCGGCAGTATCAAGCGGATGGGACTCTATGATAAGGTGAAGGAGCTGCTCGCGGATTTCGAGATCTATGAGCTTTCGGGCATTCAGCCGAATCCGAAGTATGATCCGAGCGTGCTGGAGGGTGTGAAGATCTGTAAGGAGCAGAAGATCGACGTGATCCTCGCGGTGGGCGGCGGCAGCGTCCTCGACTGCTCGAAGGCGATCGCTGCGGGTGCGAAGTACGAGGGTGAGCCGTGGGATCTGATCAGCGGTCAGGTGCTCGCACAGGACGCACTGCCGATGGTAGATATCCTGACGCTGGCCGCGACCGGCAGTGAGTACGATTGTGGAGGCGTTATCTCGAGAACCGAGACCAACGATAAGATCGGTTACATGGATCCGCATCTTTTCCCGCAGGCCTCCATCCTCGATCCGACCTATACCTTTACGGTGCCGAAGAAGCAGACCGCAGCTGGATGCGCAGACGCCATCAACCACATCATGGAGCAGTATTTCTGCGAGGAGTCCTCACAGCTCAATGACGGCATGATGGAGGCAGCGTTCAAGAGCCTCATGGTGAACGGTCGCAAGTGCATCGAAAATCCGGAGGATTATACCGCCCGCGCGGAGATGATGCTGGACTGCACCCTCGCCTGCAACGGTATTTTCTCCCTCGGCAACAGCCGCTCCCTGTGGCCGTGCCATGGCCTCGAGCATGCCCTGTCCGCGTACTATGACATCACGCACGGCGAGGGCCTCGCGATCATCACGCCGAGATGGATGAAGCACATCCTGAACGATCACACCGTCGACCGTCTCGCGAAGTACGGCGTCAATGTCTTCGGCCTCGACGCAGCACAGGACCGCTACGACATTGCAAACCAGGCGATCCAGGCGACCTATGATTTCTTCGCTTCCCTCGGCATCCCGATGCACCTCCGCGAGGTCGGCATCGACGACAGCCGCATCGACGAGATGGCGCACCACGTCGCCGAACTCGAGGGCCTCGACGAAGCCTGGGCTCCGCTCCAGGAAGCTGACATCGCCGCGATCTTCCGCGCATCACTGTGAGTTTAGAAAAATTTAATGGGGTCAGACCCCATTAAATTTTTATTAAATCGATCACTTCGGCTGGATGCGCAGAGGGTAAGTGCCCGAAGTCATACGTAGAAGCCGTGAATAAATCAAAATCGACCCCTTAGAACCAGTTGGAGTACTGTTTTCCTTAGCACCCTCCGCAACCCTGCGTTTTCATTAAGAAAACGCAGTCGTTTGCGGAGGGCCGTTTGGTTCTTAGGGGTCGATTTCTGATTTTTTTCGGCTTCGGAGTACTGTGCTTCGGGCGCGCGCCCTCTGCTCATCCCGCCGGAAATTATGCCTTATTCTTTTCGTAGATCACGAGGAGTCCCTTCAGGAGCAGGTCCTCGTCGAGGATGATGTCCTTTTTACAGTGGGAGACGATTTTCTTTGCGAGGCCGCCGGTGGCGATGACCGTGATTTTCTCGCCGAGCTCTTCCTCGACGCGGTCGATGATGCCGTCGAGGGCAGCTGCGCTGCTGTAGAGGACACCGCTCTTCATGCACTCGACGGTGTTCTTACCGATGACGTGCTTCGGTGCGTCGATGCTGATGCCGCTGAGCTGGGAGGCACGGGCGGTGAGGGCATCGAGGGAAACACGGACACCCGGCAGAATCATGCCGCCGATGTACTGCTTCTTACTGTTAACGACAGAAACTGTAGTCGCGGTGCCCATGTCAATCACGATGAACGGCACCGGGTACTCATTGAGGCCGGCGACGGCGTCAGCGACGAGATCGGCACCGAGCTGACCAGGGTGATCCATGAGGATATTGAGCCCGGTCTTCACGCCTGGACCCAGCACCATGACTTCCTTCTTCAGAATCTTCTCCGCCGCAAGCTTCGCAGTGTTGGTGATCTGTGGCACAACCGAGGAGATGATACAGCCCTCGATGTCGCGCCCCTTTATGTGGTAGATGTCGAGGACGGTCTTCAGGTCGACGGCGTACTCAAGCTCGGTTTTCGTCCGAACCGTCGAGAGGCGCTCGATGAAATAGGTCTTCTGATCATCGATGCAGCCGACCACAATATTCGTATTTCCGATATCAATCGCTAAAATCATAATATTCTCTCAATGTTATTTTAGATGTAAATGGAAAAGAAGTCCCGGAGGGCCGATAAATGAGGCCATACGGAGAGATCGAGTGAAATCAAGTCGGGTCCCCTTAGCGGCACTTGGTGTTATCTCTCCCTGGAACCCTCTGCAACGCTGAGTTTTCATAAAGAAAACTCAGTGATTGCAGAGGGCCTAGTGCCGCTTAGGGTCCCCGGCTTAGATTGAACCGATCTCGGAGTACTGTGCCTCATTTGACGACCCTCCGGGCCCCTTATCGCAGCACAGCTGAAAACTTACGCTGCTTCGGTGCTGATCTGTGCGGCAGTGATGAGGTGCGCTCTGGAGAGAGCCGCGCCGATCGCGCCGGTGATGATGGTGGAAGATACCATCTCGCAGACCGCGTTGATGCCGACCATGAGGCAGCAGCCGATGATGACGTTATGGCCGCCCATCAGGTTCTGAACATACTCGGTGTTTCCGAACAGTCCGACGAGTGCAGACATGAAGAAGAGGGTGTTCAGGAAGGCGGAGAAGAAGCCGGTGACGGCGCACGCCACATAGGTGTTGCTGACCTTCCGTACGCCACGGAAGATGTAGCCGAGGCAGATGCCGTCGAGAAGACGCGGGATGAAGCGCTGCACGAAGGCAAGGAACGGGTTAATGCTGAAGAGCATGACGCCCATCGCACTGGTTCCGCCGACGCCGATGCACTGCAGGAAGCTGGTGAGACCGAATACGCCACCGGCCACTGCGCCGCCGACGGGTCCGAGTACGATCGCACTGATCGCTACCGGGATCACGTTAAACGAAATCGCGAGTGGGCCAATGTTTAAGTACCCGAGCGGTGTGTAGGACATCACCAGCAGGATGGCGATCATCAGGCCGAGTAAGGTGAGCTGTGCAGTAGTGAACTTGTTGTTTTTCATTTTTGTTTCCTCCTTGTTACCGTTCCGTTTCAGATGCGATGAAGATCAATCGTACACGGATACAATACGGTGATGGAAAGCGGAGCGTTTTCTGGTCCGCTTCACATAGTGGTGCCGGAGATCCGGCGATTTGCGTTGCCTTCAGCGTCGCACGATGCGAGTGCTGAAGAGGTGCCGGCATCATGACGATGTGTCGGCGGTTTACATTGCCTTCAGTTACATGAAAGAGAGAGCTCTGATGAGGTACCGGCACGGTGATGATGTGTCCGGTCGTCAGCATTGCCCGCAGCTTAGTGTGTAAGCTGAAGAATTTTATCCAGGATCGCCATGGCTGCATCCTCCTTGCTCATAAGCGGGAGTGATACGTCCGAATCCTGTGTAATCAGAGTCAGGACATTGGTGTCGCCCTGGAAGCCGGCGCCGCTTACCTTCAGGTTGTTGGCGGCGATCATGTCCACGTGCTTCTTCTCAAGCTTGGCTCTGGAATTACTGATCATATTTTCTGTTTCCATCGAGAAACCGCAGAGGAACTGCCCCGGGTGCTTATGCTCGCCGAGGTACTTCAGGATGTCGTCGGTTCGCTCGAGCGGGATGGAAAGCTGATCATCTTTTT
Organism: Oribacterium sp. P9; assembly: GCF_046365365.1. Lineage (NCBI taxonomy): Bacteria > Bacillati > Bacillota > Clostridia > Lachnospirales > Lachnospiraceae > Oribacterium > Oribacterium sp. P9. The sequence continues at coordinate 14,963 of NZ_JBKEIS010000014.1, forward strand.
TCTTTAATTTGTTGTCGGCGACGGTCGTCGGTCGGTAATCCGCGACGGCGGCAGCCTTGATGATGATGTCCTGCTGATCGCTCACGGAGGTCACAGCCTCAAACATGTCGCGTGCGGTCGTGATCGGAACGAAGTGCACGAAGTGTGGCGGCTCGATCGCGGTCGGTCCACTGACGAGTGTGACCTCCGCTCCTCGAAGCATGGCCATCTTCGCGATGGCATAGCCCATCTTGCCGGAGGAGTGATTCGTAAGATAACGCACCGGATCCAGGGCTTCCTGGGTCGGGCCGGCGGTGACGAGCACCTTCTTTCCGGCGAGGTCCTTCGTACAGGCGACTTCCCGAAGGATGTACTCGAGAAGCTCGGCCGGCTCCGGCATCTTGCCGGCACCGGTGTCGCCGCAGGCGAGGTAGCCGCAGGCCGGGCTGATCACTTCATAGCCGAAGGACTGCAGCTTTCGGAGATTATCCTGCACGATCGGATTTTCGTACATGGCGGTGTTCATCGCCGGTGAGATGATCTTGTGGCAGCGACAGGCCATGATCGTGGTGGTGAGCATATCATCCGCGAGGCCATGTGCGATCTTGCCGATGACATTGGCACTCGCCGGGGCGATCATCACGACGTCTGCCTTCTTCGCGATGGAGACGTGCTCGACTTCAAACTGGAAATTTCGGTCGAAGGTGTCGATCAGGCACTTGTTTCCGGTCAGGGTCTCGAAGGTGATCGGGTTGATGAAGTTCGTGGCGTTCTTCGTCATCAGCACATGCACGTCGGCATGAAGCTTGTGAAGCGCGCTCGCAAGATATGCGATTTTATAGGCAGCGATACTTCCCGTTACGCCGAGAAGCACGGTCTTTCCCTGCAGCATGATGTTCCTCCTGTCCGGTCGTGATGGACTGTTTTGCGGTATAATTATAACATAGATTTTACAGAGTCACTGATTTTTTTCGGGTACGTAGAAGTATACGCGAAAGCTGAAGGTCTGCATGATGATGGCTGAGCTGTTATTGACAGCTTCCAGGAATACGAAAAATTTTCAAAAAGTTAGTTGACACTAACGAACGTATATAGTAATATACAGCCATGGTTAGTAAAGCCTAACCGAGACAACGACAAGAATCTGTTTGAAGCGATACCGGATGTTTGATTCAAGCACCAGACATCCGGCTCCGCTCATCAGGCAGGAGACCTCGAGCATTTGATACTGATTTCGGCTGTGAGAGGACAGGCACCAGACGCAGTAGACCGAAGACAGGAGAGCGATATGCCGGAACAGCTTTTAATCGAGAACTGCTCGCCGACGCTGGCGGGGATGAAACCGTCGGATCCACGCCCGGAAATCGTCGGACGAGTTTCCGCATGAGATCGGCATCTTCCTCGGCTATCCGCTCGAGGATGTCGAGGGCTTCATCAACCATAAGGAAGAGGGCTGCAAGACGGTCGGCACCTGGAAGGTGTACGGCGATGTCGAGCAGGCGGAGGCGTCCTTCCGCAGATTCCGGCGCTGCACCACGATCTACCAGCGTGCATGGGCGCAGGGACGGACCCTCGAGGAGCTCACCGTCGCGAGCTGATACTCTGTGACGCGGCCAATGCAGGCGGCCGGAGCGCACATACCTGCGCGGGCAGCACCACCTCACGGTGCCGATGTGAACGGCGGAGCGATGATCGCACGTCGGAAGCATTGAGCGAACATGACCAAATCGGTCGCTGAAAAACCGTCGTATGTGACGATGCATACGGCGGTTTTCTGTTGTGCCCGTCTGCGTGGCACCGGCCTGCGGGCTGCACCCGCCGCAGGGGGGAGAAGACAGGTGGGGACCGGGACGGCGATGACCCGGCGTTCAGTTATAGCACATATCCGGAAATGGAATAAAAGACATGATTGACATGTCTTTTACATCGTCGTATCATATAGCCCATGAGAGAAAAAGACGCAGACAATAAAGTCTTTTAGCTACGGCCTCAAATATGCGACACGAGGATATGTGATTTTTTGAGGGTCTTTCATAAAGTGAAGGAATAACAAGAAGAATCAAATGTCCGGCGATGTAAATGCTTGACTTTTACACGTTGTAGTGCTAACATACGAGCCAAGACAAAGAGGTCTGCGTCCGAAAGGATTCAGACCTCTTTGTCTTTTTACTTTACGGGAGTCACATGTCGGTAACGAAGACAGGGAGCGGAGGCGAGAAGATATGAAGAAAATAATCGGGTTGATCCCGCTGTATGATGACGAGAAGGAAAGCTACTGGATGCTTCCGGGCTACATGAAAGCCCTCGAGGCCTGTGGCGCACTTCCGATCATGCTTCCGCTGACGATCGATCGGGCAGAGATGGATGCCTGCTTTTCTCTCTGTGATGGCATCCTGATGACGGGTGGTCATGATGTGGATCCCAGCGTCTACCACGAGGAAGCAAAAGCGAGCTGTGGTGTGAGCTGCAGCCGGCGCGATCAGATGGAAAGCTACCTCTTCGATCGCTGCTACCGGGAGGACAAGCCGGTGCTCGGTATCTGTCGCGGTATCCAGCTGATGAATGCCCTCCTCGGCGGTACGCTCTATCAGGACCTGCCGACGGAGCATCCGTCCAGCGTGGAGCACCACATGAGCCCGCCGTATGATCGACCGATTCACACGGTCGACGTGAAGAAGGGCACCCTGCTCGCCGACATCGTCGGCCCGGGCCCCTATGCGGTGAACAGCTATCACCATCAGGCAGTGAAGCAGCTCGCCCCGAAGGCCGTCGCGATGGCGTACTCGGAGGACGGACTGGTGGAGGCCCTGGGCGTGCCGGATCGACGCTTCATCGTCGGCGTGCAGTGGCACCCGGAATTCGCCTACATGACGGATCCGAAATCGCGAAAGCTCGTACAGGCCTTCGTCGATGCATGTCGGAAGCCTTAACAAACATGTTTCTACCGGCGAGAGCCGTTAGGATAGATCTCGTGAAGCGAGGCTTCACAGCAGAAAGATGAGAGGAGAAAATTATGAAAAAGAGTGCACTTGTAATGGCAGTAACGATGGCAGTTCTGGGCCTCACCGCATGTGGAGGTTCCGATACCGCAGCGACGACCGCAGCCGCAACCACAGCAGCTGCTGACACCACGGCAGCCGCAGATACGACCGCAGCCGCAGCAGAGACCACGGCAGCCGCTTCAGACAGCGATAAGATATGGCAGATCGTAACCGATACCGCATTTAAGCCATTTGAGTACACCGATGACAGCGGAAAGCTCGTCGGTATCGATGTGGATATCGTCGCAGCCATCGCTGAGGATCAGGGCTTCAAGTATGAGATCAAGTCCATCGGCTGGGATGCTTCCATCGCCGCATGTCAGGCAGGTCAGGCAGATGGTATGATCGCCGGTGCGTCTATCACCGATGAGCGCAAGTCTTCTGGATGGATTTTCTCGGATGGATATTATGATGCAAACCAGAGCATGGCCGTTGCGGAGAACTCCGACATCACCGGCTTCGATGGCTTAAAGGGGAAGAGCGTCGCTGTCAAGACCGCATCCATGAGTGCAGATTACGCAGAGAGTCTCAAGGATCAGTATGGCTTCGAGATCACCTACTTCGAGGATTCACCGACCATGTACCAGGCTGTCGTCGGCGGTCAGGTTGCAGCCTGCTTCGATGATACGCCGATCATGGCGTCCAACATCAAGGATACCGGCCTCGGCATGAAGATCGTCGATGGTACCGGCAACGATCCTGCAGAGTATGGTTTCGCCATCTTCGATTCCAGCAAGCAGGAGCTCGTCGATATGTTTAACGCAGGTCTCAAGGACATCAAGGCAAATGGCAAGTACGATGAGATCATCGCGACATATCTCGGCTGATTCGGGCATGTCGTCTGATCGATGATGCGATGGGATCCGAGCAGGATCCCGCCGGATGATGCGATCACTTGACTTCATAGAGCAGAATACAGAATATCGTCGCAGTACATCAGCCTGACCCCTACAGACTGGTGCGCTGCGGCGTATTTCCATGAAGATGGAAATGGAACGGTTGGTGACATCCGAAGATCTACATCGGTTTGAACGGTGCGGATAAGCGGATGCAGATTATAGAAGGGTGAGACACTATGGCAAAAATTATTTCGGCCTACGGAAGACTGCTGGTGCTGGCGATGGGCCGCACGCTCCTGCTGGCATTTCTGGGACTGCTGTTCGCATGTATACTCGGTATGATCTTCGGACTTATGAGCGTCGTGAAGAATAAGGTATGCAATATCATCGCGCAGATCTTCGTCTTCATCATCCGAGGCGTACCGATGATCGTCCTCGCGTTTTTCGTGTACTTCGGTGTACCGTATCTGCTGAATAATATACTGAAGATCGGTCAGGGCTTCACGATGTCGGCACTGCAGGCTGGTACCATCTGTCTCGCACTGAACTGTGGTGCGTACATGGCGGAGATCATCCGTGCCGGTATCCAGTCGGTCGACGTCGGGCAGATGGAGGCTGGACGGTCCCTCGGTCTTCCATACTGGACCACGATGCGGAAGATCATCATGCCGCAGGCGATCCGTACGATGATCCCGAGCATCATCAACCAGTTCATCATCACCGTGAAGGATACCTCCATCCTGTCGGTCATCGGCTTTCCGGAGCTCGTCAATACCGCGAAGAACGTACAGGCGAAGACCTTCATGTCTTTCCAGACCTGGGCCATCGTCGGCGTCATGTACCTCGTCGTCATCACGATCCTGTCCTATATCGCGAAGATCGTGGAGGGGAGAATGAATCGCGGCGTAAAGCGCTGAGACAGTGGAAGTGAAGACATGAACGAGTACGGGCTTTGCCGGCGGTAGATCGGCAGTGCGTCTCGTTGCGGAACAGCGTGTGTGGGCAGAGATGCCGCAGTGCGATGTTCGAAGAAGGGAGGAAAAACCGTGATTTCAAGCGATAAAAATGTTAAAATAAAGGTAGAAAACCTTCGGAAGTGCTTCGGTGATCTCGAGGTCTTACGGGACATCTCGACCGAGATCCACGAGGGCGAGGTCGTCGTCATCCTCGGCCCGTCCGGCTCCGGTAAGTCGACCTTTCTTCGCTGTCTGAACAGGCTCGAGGAGGTGACGGCCGGAAAGATCCATGTGGATGGGGTCGACATCACCGATAAAAAGGTGGATATGAATAAGGTCCGCGAGAACATCGGTATGGTGTTCCAGCATTTCAATCTCTTCAATAATATGGATGTCCTGCATAATCTGATGCTGGCGCCGGTGGAACTGAAGAAGTGCAGTAAGGCAGAGGCCAGGGAGCGCGCGATGGAGATGCTTCAGCGCGTGGATCTCGCCGAGAAGGCCGAGGCATATCCGTCCCAGCTCTCGGGTGGACAGAAGCAGCGTGTCGCGATCGCGCGTGCGCTCTGCATGAAGCCGGACATCATGCTCTTCGATGAGCCGACCTCGGCCCTCGACCCGGAAATGGTCGGCGAGGTACTGGCCGTCATGAAGCAGCTGGCGGCGGACGGCATGACGATGGTCATCGTCACCCATGAGATCGGCTTCGCCCGTGAGGTCGCAGACCGCGTCATCTTCATGGACGGTGGCTACGTCGTCGAGGAGGGCACACCGCAGGAGGTGATCGTACATCCGAAGGAGGCAAGAACGATCAGCTTCATCCAGAAGGTGCTGTAGACGGGAGTGAAAGGGGTCAGACCCCCTTGTGAAATCCTTAAGGTGGTCGTCGGCGGTACGCGGGGTCAGACCCCGGTGGCTCCTGGCAGCAGGATGCGGCGGGCGCAGGAGAGCTGCGTTACTAAAATTTAAGAGCGGAGGGACAGCATGGAAAAATATGTGATCACGATCTCGAGACAGTTTGGTTCATTCGGCAGCCTGGTGGCACGTGCGCTTTCGAAGCAGCTCGGCATCGAGTTCATGGACCGTGACATCGTGGAGGAAACCGCGAAGCGTATGAACACCTCCGTGAAGGAAATCAGCCGGAAGGAAGAGGACATCCGTTCGAAATTCTCCTATCATCTGTATCCGTTCGGTGTCGGCACGACCGACATGCAGGATGAAATCTTCCTCGTGCAGGAGAACATCATCCAGGACTTCGCGAAGAAGGATTCGTGCATCATCGTGGGCCGCTGCGGTGCGTACTACCTTAGAAACGAGCCACGGCTGCTGCGTGTGTACGTGTATGCGCCGTATGAGGTCCGCGTGAAGAACTGCATCGACTACTTCGGCATGAACGAGAAGGAAGCGGTGAAGGCGGTACATGACGCGGATAAGGCGCGGGAGAGCTACCACCGGAAGTACATCCCGAATTTCCCTGGAAACACGGAGTACAGTGACCTCTGCATCAACAGCGCCTGCTACAGCATCGAGGAGGCCGCAGAGCTGATCCAGCACGCCGCGAAGCTGAAGTTCGGGGATATCTGAAGTGAAACATGAAAGCGAATAAGCAAAACAGCCGGGTGATTTCTTCACCCGGCTGTTCTGCTATTCGTATGTAATTTATTTACGGCTGGTCAGCTTGTTAAGAAGCATGACGACCAGTACGATGACACCCATGACGAGGATGATGCCGAGCATGCCGGAAGCCATCATCGGAAGGGTCTGTGTCCATGAAGAAAGATGTAACATATAAGGACTCCTTTCTGTATTTACGCAGCTCCGAAAACCTGAAAAGAAGGAATGGAGCTGCTCGTTGTTCGTGAGTCATCGTCACGAAACGAAATTCTCTTTACGCCATCAGGGTCAGAATCAGTCCACCTGCGAGGACGGATGCGATCTGGCCGGAAACATTGACACTGATCGAGTACATCAGAAGGAAGTTCTGATTGTCCTCCTCGAGGCCGAGCTTGTTCACGACACGGCCGCTCATCGGGAAGGCGCTGATGCCGGCGGCACCGATCATCGGGTTCAGCTTCTTGCCTTCCGGAAGGAAGAGATTCAGGAGCTTCGCGAAGAGCACGCCACCGGCGGTATCGAAGACGAAGGCCACGAGGCCGAGGGCGAGAATCAGCAGGGTGTCCGGACGAACGAACTGGTCGGCGGTCATCTGGCCTGCGACGGTGAGACCGAGCACGATGGTGATGAGGTTTGCGAGCACACTCTGCGCTGTTTCGCTGAGGGAATTCAGTACACCACACTCACGAAGCAGGTTACCGAACATGAGGAAGCCGACGAGGGCGACACTGGTCGGTGCGACGATGCCAGCGATGATGGTTACGACGATCGGGAAGAGGATCTTCGTCAGCTGGCTGACGCTGCCCTGCTGATATGGCATACGGATCTGACGTTCCTTCTTCGTGGTGAGTGCCTTGATGACCGGCGGCTGCACGATCGGTACGAGGGCCATGTAGCTGTAGGCTGCGACCATGATGGCACCGAGATACTTCGACTTCAGGACGTTTGCGACGTAGATCGCGGTCGGGCCATCCGCCGCACCGATGATGGCGATGGATGCCGCATCCTTCAGATCGAAGAAGAAGCCGGCAGCGAAAAGTGTGAAGAAAATACCGAACTGGGCCGCGGCACCGAAGAGCATGAGCCACGGCTTCTCAAGCAGTGGTCCGAAGTCGATCATCGCACCGATGCCGATGAAGAGGAGCAGCGGGAAGAGCTCGTTCGACATACCTGCGTCGAAGAGTGCCGTGATCGGGCCGACGGTGTCGCCCTGTGTGATCGCGCCGGACAGCGGCAGGTTTACGAGGATCGCACCGAAGCCCATCGGGAGCAGCAGGCTCGGCTCCATCTTCTTCACGATGGCGAGATAAATCAGCAGGCCGCCGATGGCCCACATGACCACCATCTGCCAGTGCAGGTTGCCTGCATTGGCAAACAGTGCAGCGAATGTGTTCAAAAAGTTCATGTTCTACCTCCTGAAAAACATCGTGGCAGAAAAAAAGAGACCCTGCCACAGACCTAAACTGTGACAAAAGTCTCAAGCGAACACATGACATCGGGCGTTTCCGCCGTGCTGACGCTGCCATGCAGCAGTCGCGCCCCAAACCGATCCGAGATGACTGCCCTTTACTCCCCTTTGCTGGAATCAAATATATCAGTGAGTTCAATTTCTGTAAAGCAGAAATTAGAAAAGCAACGCCCTGTTATGACTCCGATATCGAAATTGAATTGTGCACGCATGGAATTATCCGTATGCGCATGCTATAATTCAGAAATGCTTGATGATGTATCAGGCATAAAATGAAGATGATAAAGTGATTTTAAGCAAGGGCGCTTCAGGTTTTTCCTGGAGCGCCTTTTTGTGATGCTGGATGGAGGAGAGCGTTATGCGTACAGCGGCGAAACTGATGGTGGAGTGTCTGGTGACGGAGGGTGTGAAGTACATCTTCGGTATCCCGGGGGAGGAAAATCTGGAGCTTGTGCAGGCGATCGCGGACGAGCCGCGGCTCCATTTCGTCGTGGTGCGGCATGAGCAGGGCGCAGCGTTCATGGCGGATGTGTATGGGCGACTCACTGGGAAGGCGGGCGTGTGCCTTGCGACGCTGGGACCGGGCGCGACGAATCTCGTGACGGGCGTGGCGGATGCGAATCTCGATGGTGCGCCGCTCGTGGCGATCACCGGTCAGGTCAGCTCGGATCAGATGCATCTCACGAGCCATCAGAATCTCGACCTTGCGAAGATCTTCGAGCCGATCACGAAGCGTACGAAGCTGGTCATGCGTCCGGATACGGTCAATGAAATCGTCCGTCTCGCCTTCAAGTACGCGGAGGGTGGTGCCGGCCGCATGGGGGCCGCCCACATTGACCTCCCGGTGGATATCGCGAAGATGCAGGTGAGCGGGCTCGAGATGCCGCTGATGAAGGATGTGGTCTGCCAGCAAGAGGCCGAGGAGTCGCAGATCCAGATGGCGGCGGAGTCGATCCGCACGGCGCGGAAGCCGCTGATTTTCGTCGGCAACAATGCGGTACACTATGCGTCGTCCCAGGTGATCACGGAGTTTGCGGAGAAGCTGCACATTCCGGTGGTGAACACGATGATGGCGAAGGGCATCGTCTCGGCGGACAACCGTTACTCGATGATGACCATCGGTATCCCGCAGCGGGATTATGTGAACCGGCTGTTTGAGGAGGCGGATCTCGTCATCTGTATCGGCTATGATCTGATGGAGCTGAAGCCGTCGAAGTGGAACGCGGAGCGGAATCATCGGATCGTGCATATCTCGAACTGGCAGGCGGATATCAGTAAGTACTACCAGTGCGAGGTCCAGGTGAATGGCGAGATCGATTCCTCGCTCGCGCGTCTCGGGAAGCTGCTGGAGGCGAAGGAGGAGCCGACCTGGGCCTTCGCTATCAAGGAGCGCTTCGAGGAGTCCATCGAGGAGGCGGTGCAGTCAGATGCCTTCCCGATGAAGCCGCAGCGCATCGTGGCGGATATTCGAAAGGCACTTTCCGATCCGGAGGACATCCTGATCTCGGATGTCGGTGCGCATAAGATGTGGATCGGTCGTCTGTATGGCTGCTACAAGCCGGAGACCTGTATCATCTCGAACGGCTTCGCAAGCATGGGGATCGGCGTGCCGGGTGCCGTCGCGGCGAAGCTGGTCTATCCGGAGCGTCGTGTGCTGGTGGCGACGGGCGATGGCGGCTTCATGATGAACTCGCAGGAGCTGGAGACCGCGGTACGGCTCGGTGTGAACTTCGTCGTCGTGATCTTCCATGACAGCGAGTACGGCCTCATCAAGTGGAAGGAAGAGGAGCAGTATGGTCGTGCGGCCTTCGTCGACTTCACGAATCCGGATTTCGTGGCGCTCGCGGAAGCGATGCACTGTAAGGGTGTGCGTGTGAACTCCGCGGCGGAGCTCTCTGAAGCCATTCGGAAGGGCTTCGAGGAGAAGGTGCCGGTGATTATCGACACGCCGGTGGATTACTCCGCGAATGAAGAGCTCAGCGCAGAGCTGAAGAGCCTGTAAGTTACAGAAAAGACAGGAGTCTGGAGGGCAGGCACCGAATACACAGTGTATTCGATGGCTGCCCTCCGGGTCCCTACCTTTTACATCATAGCGTATAGTACTTCTGGTGCTTCGCTTCATCCTCGATGAGCACATAGAAGAGGCGTCCGTAGCTGCTGTGCTCGCCGCCCAGGCGCTGTTCGGCATGAGCTGGAGCTCCCAGAGATCGCCACCGAGAGAGAACCAGTGGGAGACCGGATCCACGAGCGTCTTCTCAGAGCGATAGAACTCGACGTAGGTCGGATCCCATGGGGAAGCGGACTTCAGCAGACGATATTGATACCCGAAAAAGTCGAGGGAGCGCATGGAATCGGAGAAGATATCCGGCACGCGGATGATGACGATGGCGAAGCCCCAGAAGATCCTGCGACCATGCTTCTCGAGGAAGATCGGGTTCCGCGCCACGATGCCATGGCTGCCGTCCTTTAGATCATACGGTCCCTGAAGGCTCGTAACGTCGTTTTTCTTCGCATAGCGGGCATACTCGCCCTGGGCTTCCTCGTCCAGCTGATCGATCCGGGAGAGGTCGCTGCTCGCCTCCGGATAGATGTAGCTGACGAAGCCCGCGGGTGCGAGATGTATGCTCTCGATGGAGGGATTCGTGAGATTTTTCGCGACCTGGTAGAATTTGTCGCAGCGTCCATTCTCACTGATGACGATCTGCTCGAGACTGTCGGTGATGGCCATGCCGGACTTGAGGTCCGCCATGATGCGATCCGTGTAGGTCATGCAGCTGACGTCGGTGCGGTGACGCTGCTCCTCGAGGTCGCTCTGCTGGATATGTGATACCAGCATCCCGAGAAAGAAGGCACCGAGGATCAGCTCGAACAGCGGCAGCAGATAGAGGAACATGCCGCTGGCGTGAGGCCGTCTGTTTGATTGTGAAATGGAAGCGTCGTCTGTGTCCATGGTTCTGTTCCCTGCGAAAAAGTTAAGATGAAAAAATTATAAACCGGTTCGGCTAATATTATAAATAAAATGTGAAAATTGTATCAGTATTTGTGCAGAATCGATGATGTGCAGGCGTGGCTCGGATTCCGGCTGCTGTCCGCCGAGCCACGAGCGAACAGTAACACAAGAGGGGAAATGATGCAGTGGTGTGTCTGAAAACACGTGGACATGGAGGGGATGGTTGCGCTAGAATATGTGCAGCAGAAGAAAGAAGGCATCATGGTATGAAAAAACAGAGGGGTAGAAATCGGATGAAGCGGATGGGTGCAGTGCTCCTGTCCGTTTTTTGTGTGCTCGCAGCGGTGCTGGTCCTGCAGACGTCGGGACAGCCGGAGAGTGGAGAGCATGTGGCGCAGGCGGCGACATCGCCGGCTTCGGAGGAAGCCGCCACGCAGGCGGGCAATGCAGGCGGCGGGCAGGATAGTGGCCGTGCCGGGGCAGCGCAGGCGACCGGGAACACAGGGATCGCGCAGGCGGGGACGCTGACGGTGACCTGGCTTGATGTCGGGCAGGGCGACGCGGCGGTGATTCAGTGCGGCGGTCAGTCGATGCTGATCGATGGCGGCAAGCCGGAGAAATCTTCCTATATATATGCGTGGCTGCAGCAGCATGGCCTCAGCTATCTCGATGTGATCGTGGCGACGCATGTAGATGCCGACCACATCAGCGGGCTCTCGGGTGCGCTGAACTATGCGTCGGTCGGGACAGCTTACTGCCCGGAGACGACAGGCACGACGGAGACATTCCAGAGCTTCGTGAAGTATCTGGCGCAGCGGGGTAAGCAGATCACGGTGCCGACGGCGGGCGAGACCTTCGCACTCGGCGGTGCGCAGATTCAGATCCTCGGGCCGCTACACCGTGCGGAGGACAGCAATGATAACTCGATCGTTCTGAAAGTGAGCTTCGGTGCGACCTCCTTCCTCTTTACGGGCGATGCGGAGCGCGCGGAGGAGCAGGATCTTCTGAATAGCGGTGTGAACCTTCAGAGTACCGTGCTGAAGGTCGGCCATCACGGCTCGGATACCTCGACCTCCTATCCGTTCCTGCGGGCAGTCGCTCCGCAGTATGCCGTGATTTCCGTCGGTGCCGGCAACAGCTACGGTCATCCTACGGAGGCGGTGCTGTCGCGGCTGCGGGATGCAGGTGTCACGACCTTCCGCACCGATATGCAGGGTGAAATCACTGCCGTCAGTGACGGCCAGACGATCAACTTCAGCACTGCGAAGAACGCCGTGGCCATCGCGTCGGCCAATGTAGGCGGCGGGAACGCAGATGGCGCAGCGGGTGTGGGCACGACGGCGGGGAGCTATGTGCTGAACACGAACAGCCACAAGTTCCACCTGCCGAGCTGCTCGAGTGTGGAAACGATCAGCCCGAAAAATCGGAAAGATGTGAACGAGTCACGGGAGCAGATCATCAGCGAGGGCTATGCGCCGTGCAAACGGTGTAATCCGTGAGCACGCTTATGCGCCTGCCGCATCAATAATAGAGATATAAATCATTTTACGCATGAATGGGCGTGCGCTATAATCGGCTTAATATTCTGAAGGAGATGAAGCTATGAATAAGGATCTGAAGATCGTGGTGGTATATGGCGGGATTTCGACGGAGCGGGAGATCTCGCTTCGGAGTGGACAGGCGGTGTTTGAGGCGCTGAAGGAGTATGGTTTCACGGATGTGACGCTGTTTGATCTGCACCATGACAACATCGGCGAGCTCCTCGCGATGAAACCGGAGATCGCGTACCTCGCGCTGCATGGCAAGGGCGGCGAGGACGGCTGCATCCAGGGTGTGCTGGAGCTTGCGGGGATTCCGTATACCGGTCCGGGTGTCGGCGCGAGTGCGGTCGGCATGGATAAGATCTATACGAAGAATATGCTGAAGGCGGCGGGACTTCCGACGTCGGAGTATATCGCGGTGCATAAGAGCGAGATGACGGTGGACGAGATCGCGGCGCGGATCGTCGAGAAGATCGGACTGCCGGCGGTGCTGAAGGCACCATGCCAGGGCTCCAGCATCGGCGTCGAGATCGTGAAGGAGGCGTCGGCGCTGCCGCAGGCCATCGAGGACATCTTCTCCTATGAGGACCAGCTGCTCGCGGAGAAGTTCGTGGCGGGCACGGAGATCACGGTGCCGATCATCGGCAACGAGGAGCTCCAGGTGCTGCCGGAGATCGAGATAACTTCAGAACGTGAGTTCTACGACTATAAGGCGAAGTATACGCAGGGGCTCTGCCACCACATCATCCCGGCGCGGATCCGTGAGGCGGATCGCACGGCGGCCATCGAGATCGCGAAGAAGGTCTACCGTAAGCTGAACCTCTGCGGCGTATCCCGCATCGACTTCATCGTCGGCGCGAGCGGCCCGATCGTCCTCGAGGTCAACACCCTCCCGGGCATGACCGCGATGAGCCTCGTCCCGGACGCGGCCCGCGTCGCCGGCATCAGCTTTCCGGAGCTCGTCGCGAAGATCATCGACTTCGGCCTCCACGCGAAGCGCGGCTGAGGGATTTCGTAAGGGGGGGGTCTGACCCCATAACAAATAAAGAAGCAAAAGAGAAACGTCCCTGGCATATTTTGGTGCCGGGGACGTTTGAAGTTGTATCTTAAGAATTTCGTAAGGGGGTCTGACCCCATAAACTGGGAGATGTGAGATGAAGTTTAAGATTATATGGAAATCTTCAAGAGCGGTTTGTATCGAGCTCGTAGAGGAAGGCATCGTCTACACGGATAACTATACGGTTTTCATCGATGGGGAGCCAATGCTGACATCTGATCGCGTGGTGCAGTCCATCTATGGGCTGAAGCCGGACACGGAGTATCGGCTGACACTGTCCAGAGGAGATCAGACATCGGCGGAGATGACATTTCGGACGGAACCGGAGTTTGTCACGTTAAACGTTCGCGATTTCGGTGCGATGGGTGACGATGTACATAATGATACATTGGCCATACAGGCAGCGATCCTGAGCTGCCCTCCGCACAGCCGTGTGTATGTTCCAGAGGGCATCTATAAAGTCAGCAGTCTTTTCATGAAGAGCGGTATCATCTTCGAGCTTGGAAAAGGAGCCGTGCTGTCGGCTTATACGGACCGTACGTACTTCCCGATTCTTCCGGGACTGATTCAGAGCTATGACGAAGCGTCGGAATACAACCTGGCGAGCTGGGAAGGAAATCCGCTCGATTCCTTCGCATCCATCATCACGGGTATCGGTGTTTCAGATGTTACGATCTGTGGAGAAGGCAGTATCGAAGGCAATGCGACCTATGAAAACTGGTGGGAAGGTGAAGGTCGTAAGAAAACAGGCGGAGCGTTCCGTCCGAGGTCGATTTTCCTGAACAGATGTAAGGACGTGACCATCCAGGGAATCAGCATAAAAAACAGTCCGGCGTGGACGGTTCATCCGTACTTCTCTGAAAATATTCGAATTCTGGATATCGCACTCAACAATCCGAAGGTATCTCCAAATACCGATGGTATCGATCCTGAATCTGTGAAAAATCTGGAAATTGTCGGCGTACACTTCTCACTGGGAGATGACTGTATCGCCATCAAGTCTGGAAAGCGCTACATGGGACATACCTATGTGACACCGTCGGAGAACATCGAGATCAGACAGTGCCATATGAAGTATGGACATGGACATATGGATTTCAAGGAAATATTTGAAACGCTGGATGAAATCTCCTATACAGGCGCAGTGGCGGTCGAAGCACTGTCAAAGCCGGATGCACGGACAGCCGGAAGTGAGAGCGTTCGCTTTCTGGAGAAATATGTGCATTGAAACAGGAGGGCAGAGAGCTGCGCAGCGCGTGAAATATGCGTAAACGGCAAGCAACTTGCGTACGATGGACAGTGAGGCGTCCCTTCCATTCTTAGACGGATGGAAGGAACACCTCATTATTTTTTTATAAACAGGATTGGAAGTCCTCCATTTCTGCTATGATATAGGAAGCACAAACAAAAGGAGGCTATCATCATGGAATTATATAAGGCACTGAATATTCGAAAGTCCATCCGCTCTTATACGGGTGAAGGCATCACCGACGCGCAGCTCGAGCGCATTCTCACCGCGGCCTACGAGGCGCCGATCGGTATGAAACGCTACGACAGCATCCATCTCACCGTGATTACGAATCCGGAGCTTCTTCATGAGATCGATGCCAATGCAGCTGCCGCGAGTGGAGACCCGTCCTGCCACCCGCTCTATGGCGCGCCGCTGATGATCCTCGTGTCCTCGAGCCAGACCAGTAACGTGGCAAGCGCCAATGTAGGCATTGTCATCCAGAATATGTCCCTCGCTGCCGTCGAGGAGGGCGTCGGTCACTGCGACATCTATGGTGCCATCCGTGCGCTCGTGAAGAACGAGGAACTCGTGGCGAAGCTGCATATCCCGGAGGGCTTCGTGCCGACCGGCTCCATCATCCTCGGACAGACTGACGAGGTGTATGCAGAACGCGAGATTCCGGAGAGCCATAAGTACAGCATGAATGTGCTGAAATGATTTCGATGTTCTGTATGGAGGATGAAATAAGATGACTGAAATGATGAAGCGGAGCCACGCGCTTCGCGATGATACGACGACACACTACAACTGTGCGCAGGCGGTGTTCATCCCGTTTGCCGAGAAGAAGGGCATAAGTGCAGCGCAGGCCACCGCCATCACCGCCAACTTCGGAAGCGGCATGCGTGCAGGCCTCACCTGCGGTGCCATCACCGGCGGACTCATGGCCCTCGGCCTCTATGGCGCCGGCGACGCAGAAGCATCCGCAGAATTCATGCGCCGCATGAAGGCCCTTCACGACGGACTCTCCGATTGCCGTGACCTGCTCCGCAAGGAGGTACACAGCCCGGCGGAGAAAAAGCCACACTGCGACGGCATGGTGTACGAAGCCGTGGAAATCGTCGAGGAAATGCTGATGGCGAGAGGACTGCTGTAAAACGCTTGGGGCGGCCCCATGCATTTGACTATTCCTATCCGTCCGGAAAAGTAGTATCATCAACGAAGTTTTAAAATTTCGGGGGTGTGCCGGTGGAAACAAATCCAAACAAGATCGATATGCTGCATGGCGGGCTTTTCTGGAAGCTCGTACTGTTCGCGCTACCGCTGGCAGCGAGCAGTATCCTGCAGCATTTTTTTAATTCGGCGGATGTGGCAGTGGTCGGCCGTTTCGCGGGTGGCGATGCCCTCGCGGCGGTCGGTGCCAATGTTGCAAACGTGGGTGTCTTCGTGAACTTCCTGGTCGGTGCGTCGATCGGTCCGAATGTCGTCGTGGCGACGCTGATCGGTAGCGGGCGCATGGACGAGGTGTCGGATGCCATCCACACGGTCATCGCGATGGCCATTACGGGCGGTCTCCTGCTGATGGGCATCGGCCTCGTCATCGCGCGCCCGCTCATCGAAGCCATCGGCACGCCGGTGGAGGTCCTCGACATGGCGGTGCTGTACTTCCGCATCTACATGCTCGGGCTCCCGTTCATCACACTCTACAATTTCGGCGCCGCGATCCTCCGCTCGATCGGAGACACGAAGCGCCCGCTGATGTACATGATCTTCGCCGGTATCCTGAACGTCATCCTGAATCTTCTGTTTGTCGTCGTCTTCAGGATGAGCGTGGCGGGTGTCGCGCTCGCGACCACCCTCGCGAACTTCACCTCGGCGGCGCTGGTGTTCCGCACGCTGCTCCATGAAGAAGGGCCACTTCGGCTCCGGATCGACTGCATTCGCCTGCACCCGAGGTACATGAAGCGTGTGCTGCAGGTCGGCCTCCCGGCGGGCGTGCAGGAGTCGGTGTTCTCCGTCTCGAACATCTTCGTCCAGGCGGGCGTCAACAGCTTCGGCGCGCAGGCCATCGCAGGTGCGGCCGCGGGCCTCAATTTCGAGTACTTCACCTATGACATCTGCGCCGCGTTCGCGCAGGCCGCGGTAACCTTTTACAGTCAGAACCTCGGCGCGGGCGAGCATGGCCGCTGCCGTCGCGTTTTCCGCCTCACGATGCTCCAGTCCATCCTGTTCACGCAGCTGCTGGCGCTGCCGTTCACGATCTGGGCGCGCGAATTCGCGGGACTCTACACGACGGATCCGGTTGCCATCGACTACGCCGTGAGTCGCATGTACCACGTCATGGCGGTTGAGGGGCTCTGCACCCTCTTCGACACCCCGTCCGGCGTCCTTCGCAGCATGGGCTACGCGATCAGCCCGTCCGTCATCACGATCCTCGGCACCGTCGTCTTCCGGATCATCTGGCTTCTGACCGCCTTCCGCGTCGTGCCGACCTACGAGGTGCTGATGAGCGTTTACCCGGTTTCGTGGGTGCTCACCGGCGGCACGCTGATCGCCATGTACTACCGGGCGCTCCGAAAGCAGCGCCGCCTGGCGTAACGCAGCCGGGAGTTAATGGGGTCTGACCCCATTAAATTTTTCTAAACTAAATCTAAACTGAAGTTTATGGGGTCAGACCCCATAAAGAGACGCAGGAAAGGAATGTAAATGAATCAGGAACGTTTCGAGAAGCAACGGGAGTTCATCCTGGAGATCGATAAGGAGAAGGAAATCTACCGGCAGACGCATCTGACAAATCACGGGCGTCGCGAGGGGGATGCGGAGCATGCGTGGCACATGGCCATCATGGCGTACCTGCTTCGCGAGTACAGCAACACCGAGGTCGACATCGCGCATGTCATGATGATGTGCCTGATCCATGATATCGTGGAGATCGACGCGGGCGACACCTACGCCTACGACGAGGAGGGGCTGAAGACGCAGAGGGAGCGTGAGGAGAAGGCGGCGGACCGTATCTTCGCACTGCTGCCGGCGGATCAGCGCGATGAGCTCCGGGCACTCTTCGAGGAGTTCGAGGCCTACGAGACGCCGGAGGCGAAGTATGCGCATGCGATGGACAACCTCCAGCCGCTCCTGCTCAATGCCTCGAACGAGGGCGACGACTGGAAGACGCACGGTGTGTCGTTCAACACTGTGTGGGGCCGGCAGCAGAAGACCGCCCGCGGCTCCGAGGCACTCGCAGCGTTTTCAAGAGCTGTCATGGAGGATTTCGCCGACCGCGGGATCCTGAAGGATGATCGCGACGAAAAGCACGAGCGCTAAACAGCTTCTGAGTTTATGGGGTCTGACCCCATTAAATTTTTCTAAACAGATTCTAAACTCAAGTTTATGGGGTCAGACCCCGGGGAAGCGAGGAGAGGAGACAGCATGGGAGAACGGACATTTCGTGTGGCGCGTCCGGAGGATGCGGAGGCGCTGCTGGCGATTTATGCGCCGTATGTCGAGGAGACGGCGATCACCTTCGAGTATGAGGTGCCGAGCGTCGAGGCGTTCCGTGCGCGGATCGCGCACACGCTGGCGACCTATCCGTACATCGTCGCGGTAGAGGAGCAGGAGGCCAATGCAGGCACCGGGCATGTCGATGGCGCTTCGGTTTCGTGTATAGACCGCGCAGAGGCCAATGCAGACACTGCGCACGTCGATGGCGCTTCGGTTTCGTCTGCGCCGGCTTCCGGTGCTGGTGCCGGTGATGTTACCGGGACACACAGGACTTCCGAGCGCATCATTGGCTATGCCTATGTCGGACGTCTGCATGAGCGCGCGGCCTACGACTGGAGCGTGGAGACCTCGATCTACGTCGACCGGCGTGCACGGAAGCACGGGCTCGGGCGGCAGCTGTACGAGCGGCTGGAGGCGATTCTCCGCGCGATGAACATCATCAGCGTGAATGCCTGCATCGCGTACCCGGGGACGATGAACACAGTAGTAGCTGCCGATCGGTTGCAGGATGCACATATAGGCATCGGCGACCCGAACACGGCTGACCGGACACGAAAAGACCTCCGGGAGGGCTCTGCAGACAGCGGCGTCGACATTGGCGAAGATCCGTACCTGAACACGAACAGTCCGGACTTCCATGCGCACCTCGGCTATCAGCTCGTCGGGCACTTCCATGCCTGCGCCTATAAGTTCGACCGCTGGTACGACATGATCTGGATGGAAAAGTGGATCGCGCCGCACCCGGCGAAACCGGAGGCGATGATTTCCTTCCCGGAGCTGCCGGAGGAAGTGGTGGAACGCTGTTTGCGGTAAACGAAGCGCTTAACTCTGCTGGAATTTCGTTTCGAGCGAAATGAATTGCGATACATTTCGCTAAGAACAGTAACATTTCGTTTCAAACGAAATCAGTCTAGAGACATTTCGGTTCAACCGAAATATTCCGTTGTTGTATGTCTCTTCGGACGGTATACTTAGAAAGTAAAAAGGTAAAAAGGAAAGAGGCTTAGATGATTCAGACAGAATTCCGCGCGCGGCTTCGTGACCGCCGGGGCCTGGCGGCGGTGCACTATATCCTGATGGTGCTGATCGCGCTGGTGCTTCTGATGTTTGTGGTAGAGGGCTATATGCGGCATCTGCAGGATATCGCGATGACCTACGACTGCGAGGAAGTCGATGAGGCAGTGGCCTGCGCGAAGACGCAGTACTTGATGGACGGGGCACCGGGGGCCGTAGTGTACTACTATGATGCCGAGACGAAGCAGGTGTATACACGGGATCACTTCCCGGCGAAGGATCGTGTAGACCTGAAGGGCTATGGGCGTTCACTGGCGTTTCAGAACCGGCAGGCGCAGACGGGGGCCAGCGGCGTGCCGAACCGGGGCGACGAGCGCTACCGGAAGGCGATCGGCCGCCTCGATGACGGTACGACGACCACGAGCAACGATGTCACACACAACCGGAGCTTCTTCGACAACATCCGTCAGAACGTGACGGGTCTCGGTGATCCGGATGGCGCGCAGTTCCTCGCCATCAGCTTCTCGCAGGACGGGCAGCTCGCGATGGTACGCTGGCGCGGCCCGGTGCTCTACTACTATGACTATACGATGATGTCCGCGGAAGAGAAGGCGGCCCTCACCGGCGAGGAGCGCGAGCACATCGCCGAGGACGCCCCGGAAGGTGAAACGCTCTTCTGGAACTCGCAGTACTGAGCGGGATGTGAAACAACCAGGGTCCCGGAGGGCCGGCACCAGGAGCACAGTACTGCGAGCTCGGAAGACTCTAAAATTCTGCCCCTAAGAAGTACTAGGCCCTCTGCAATCGCTGAGTTTTCTTGATGAAAACTCAGCGTTGACAGAGGGTTCCAAGGAGAGATACCCCAAGTACTTCTAAGGGGCAGAATTTTGATTCTTCACGACCTCTTCGTATGGCTTCTGGTGCCGGACCTGCGGGGCTCTGGCTGTATCTGCTCCTCATGCCAGGTAGGCGCGGCCGTGCGCCCGGTAGCAGTATGCGGAGATGAAGATGGTGACGGCTTCGGCGCATGGCATGGTAAGCCAGATGCCGTTCACGCCGATGAGCTTCGGAAGGAGCAGGATGAAGAGCACCACGAAGATCAGCGAGCGGAGGGTCGAGATCAGGGCGGAGAGGAAGCCGTTTCCGAGGGCGGTGAAGTAGCCGGAGAGGAAGACGTTCCATCCGATGAAGAGGAAGACCGGGCTGAAAAGCCGGAGCCCCTCCCAGGTGAGGTCAAACACGTGACCGGGTCCGGCGAAGAGGTGGATGAGCGGCTGCCCGAGGCCGAGCGAGATGGAAATGACGACCACGGAGGTGAGAGCGATGGTCCGGAAGCTGTAGCGCAGCGTCTCCCGGATCTTCGCGGGATTTCCGGCGCCGACGTTAAAGCTCACGATCGGTGCGGCCGCCACGGCGATGCCCATGTAAAACGCGATGAAGAAGTAGTAGAGATACATGATGATCGTGACCGCCGCGACCCCGTCCTCACCATAATGCTGGAGGATGATGATATTAAACAGAAAGGTCGTGATGCCGGTCGACATCTCGGTGAGCATCTCACTGCTGCCGTTCGTGCAGGATTTCACAAGCACGTCGGCGTGCATCCGGGTGCGGCAGAAGCGGATATGGCTGAAGCGGAGGAAGTAGATAAGGCCGATCAGCGCGCTGACGGTGATCGACAGGGTGGTGCCCCAGGCCGCGCCGTACGTACCCAGACGGAACACGCCGACGAGGATGTAATCGAAGATGACGTTCAGCACGAGGCCGGTCATCGACATCCAGAGCCCGACCTTCGGACTGCCGTCGGTCCGCACGAGGTACTCGAAAAACAGCTTGAAGGACATCGGGATGCTGCCGAGGAAGATGACCTTCGCGTACGGCAGGACATGCGCGAGCAGACGCTCACTGCTGCCGAGGAAGCGGCAGACCGGCTTCAGGAAGACGAGACCGAAAATCGTAAAGAAAGTCGCGAGGACGAGCAGGACCAGGGTGATGAAGGTGAAAATCTGATTCGCCTCGTGGTCCTTTTTCTGTCCCATTTTTTCGCCAATGATGGCGCCCGCACCGGTGGCGAGCATCACAGAGGTTCCGAAGATGACGCAGGTCACCGGAATCACGATATTGATGCCCGCGAGTGCGTCGGAGCCTGCGTATTTCGAGACGAAGTAGCCGTCGATCGTTGTGTAGAAGGACAGAAAGATCATGGTCAGCACCGACGGGATCAGATACTTCAGGAATTGCGGGTAGGTCATCTTATTTTCAAAACAGTTCATCATTCTTCTGCTTATCGTGTTCTTCGTGGGCTCTCCGCGGCGTCTGTCTGGACCGCATCGAATCTGGTCCAGTGGTACAGTGCCGTGCCCTCGATAAGCACTCCTTATCTTTTTTATGCTGACTCTAGTTTAAACCATATAGCTACTATACAGTCAAGGGCGCGATGCGGTATCAAAACAGCGAAAAATCAGAAATCTATGTCGTGATCCATCAAAAAAACTGTTATATATCCGCCGGTGCATGTTATAATCACTTCGGTTTTAATGTATACAGAATTATTTCAGAAACGGGGCCTCATGTACCAGACTACGCCGCTTATCATGCTTTACATCCTCATCCTCGCGTTCCTGTTCGGGGCGGTATTCGGGAGCTATATCGACTGTGTGGCGTGGCGGCTCGTGCATCATGAACGGGTCGCGCGTGGCCGCTCGCACTGTGATGTCTGCGGGCATGCGCTCGGGGCCGGCGATCTGATCCCGATCATCTCGTATCTTCGTTCGGGCGGCCGTTGCCGCTACTGCGGGGCGAAGTTCAGCGCGGAGTCGACCTGGGTGGAGCTCGTGCTCGGGCTTGGTTTCACAGCGATCGTCTATAAATTCGATCTCTCCTTCGTGGCACTTCGCTATCTCGGGCTTCTCGTGATCCTGATGGGGCTCAGTCTCGTGGACCAGAAGACCCTCCTCATCCCGGATCGCTTCCACGTCGCGGGCATCCTCTGGTGGCTCCTCACCCTGCCGCTCATCGCGTGCACGCAGGGCCGGGGTCTCACCGAGGCGCTCAGTATCACAGGCGCACGTTTACCGCTGGCCAATGCTCCCGGCCTCCAGGATGGGCTCGGCCGGATCATGCTGGCTGCGGCAGAGCTTTCGCCCGGCGGCGCTTCACTCGCCGCCGGTGCCGGCTCTGTCTTCACCACCCACATCCCGATCACCCAGTGGATCCTTACGGATCTCAAGTGGGGGCTCGTCAGCGCCTTCGGCGTCGGCTTCCTGATGCTGCTGATCTCGCTCGTTTTCGATAAGCTCACGGGAAAAGAGAGCCTCGGTGGCGGAGATATCAAACTGCTGTTCATGACTGGGCTCTATATGCGACCGGGTGTGACACTTTTTAACCTGATGCTCAGCTGCTTCGTGGGGCTGTTTATCGCGCTCGGGCTCAAAAAGGATAAGATTCCATTCGGCCCGTCCATTTCCATCGCCGTTTTCCTCTCTGTTTTATTTGGAAGTGAATTCGTGGCGTGGTATACTGGACTCATATTGTGAAAAAATTTGCCTATAACAGATGAGGAATATATGAAAATCACGAAAGTCGTCGGTATCGACATCGGAAACTACCGAATCAAGATTTCATACATCGTAAAGGGAGAGCTGAAGGACGTCTTCGTCGAGACGCTCCCGGATAATATCGTGAAGGACGGCATGGTCCAGTACTGGGATGCGATGGCGGATTTTCTGAAGGAAACGTTTCGGAGCCACGGCATCCACTGTCGGAATGTCATCTTCACCCTGCCGTCGAGCGGCGTCTACATGCGTGTCGTCGATCTGCCGCGCATGACCGTGAAGCAGCTCCAGCTGAACCTTCCGTTCGAGTTCCATGATTACATCAGTGAGCCGACCGAGAAGTATTTCTACGACTATGCCGTGATCGAGGAGGGTGAGAAGACGATGAAGCTCCTCGCGGTGGCATGCAGCCGTGAACTGATCGACCGCTACCGGACGCTCGCGAAGCATGTGAAGCTGAACGCCGTCGGCCTCGTGCCGGATGTGCTTGGCTTCCAGCGTGTACTCCGCCGCTATAACGCCCTGTTCCGTGTGCCGGATACGAAGGACTATGCGATTCTCGACATGGGCGATCGCAGCTTCAAGCTCCACTTCTTCCGAAACAGTGTCTACGAGGTCACTCGACCGCTCGAGCCGGGCGCACGACGCATCGCGGAGATCGCTGCAGAGATCCGCGGTACCGATGTCCACATCGGCCAGCTCGCCGCCGAGTCGAATCAGGACGACGTTCTCGCGCACGAGAACATGGAGGCTCTCTACGAGAGCAGTGCCGTACAGATCATGCGTGCGATGAACTTCTACAGCTACAGTAACACGAACAACACGATCGACACCCTGTACTACTGCGGTGGTGCCGCGAACTATCCTGCGCTTCTCACGACCATCGAGGAGACGATGAACCTCCCGATGCGCCCACTCACCGACCTGATGCCGTATACCGAGCCGGGCCTCGAGGCCGCGCTTCTCCTGAGCCCGCAGAGCTACGGCGTCGCGCTCGATCCGGAGGCGAAGGTGCGCGCGCTCAGTGACGATGAAATCAAGGAGACATTGGCGAGACAGGAGGTACCGGTTTGACGAACTTAAAAGAACTAGGCAAAGTGCAGATCGGCCGGAGCGGAAAGTACCCGTCGAAGAAAACCATCAACCTCATGTACCGCGAGCACGACACGCAGGACCGCGTCTTCACGCTCGTTCTCTTCGCACTGTTCATGATCTTCCTGTACTTCTTCTCCCGCTACGGCGTGGCAGCGCAGCTCGCGCGTGCCGATGCCGCGGAGGCGAACTACAGCCGGATGGAGCAGAACCTCGAGAAGATGAAGGAGGCGAACAGCCAGTACGCGAGTGTGCGTGCCGACTACTCCCACTACGGCAACGGCTATCTCAACGACGAGGAGCTTTCCCGTCAGGACCGCGTCACTATGCTGAACGTCATCGACGAGCGTGTGCATGCGGCGGGTGGCATCCAGACCATCCAGATCCAGGACAACATCGCCGTGATCACCGTCGGTGTGACCGACGCGCAGCGTCTCCCGGATATCATCCTCTCGCTCGAGGGCTCCGAGTACGTGAGCTACGTGACGGCCCAGACCGCTGCGACCGACGAGGACAAGGATAAGCTGTCGCTCTCTGCGGATGGCACCCCGGATCAGCCGCTCTTCGTGACCGGTCAGCTGACGATCTACTTCCGTACCCCGGAGGAGGTCCGTGCAGCCCTCGACTCCGGTGAGGTATCCGCGACCGGCGATCAGGCCCTCGATGCCGGCGAGAACGGCTCCGCAACCGGCCAGAACGCTTATATCCCGAGCATTCAGAACGCACGCCCGGACCAGATCGGTGAGACCGAGGCGGCGTTGAGCACGACCACGTCTTCGGCCAATGCAGGCACCGGGAGCACGAGTGCCGAGGCCGCTCAGGCGAAGGCAGAGCGTGCAGCAGCGCAGCGCGCCGCAGAGGAAGCGGCGAAGCGCCAGGCGACACAGGCAGCGCAGGCCGCCGCACCGCAGCCGACCGCAGCCGTGCCGCAGACCGTCGCCGTACAGCAGCAGTCCGCCAACATTGACACACCGACGGAACACCCGTTTACCGGCGGCAGCATCACGATCCAGGGCGGAAGCCCGTTAGGCTGAGGGAGGACAGAATGTTAAACAGAGCTTTTACGAAACGTGAGAAAGTCCTTCTTCTCGTACTGGTGATGATCCTGCTGGGGCTCGTGTACTACCGCTTCGTGCGGCTTCCGGTGCAGGAACGCATCGCGGCGGCGGACACGACGGTGCTCGAGCAGCAGATGGAGATGGAGCAGCAGAAATCCGCCATCATCAAGCAGATGCAGGAGGATATCGAAAACGGACAGAAGGAAGTGAACGGCATCGTCGCTTCCTATGATAATCTGAAGGCCGAGTCGGCCGCGCTCAATACAATTTTCGCGCAGGCGACGAGCTTCAATTTCAGCTTCGAGCAGCCGGTGGCGACGGATGACGCTGTGCGTCGGACGATCAATATCAGCTTCACTGCGACGAACTATCAGATCGCGCGCCGGATCATCCAGCAGGTGCATGACTGTGCCTACCGCTGCCTCATCACGGACATCAGCGTCAGTGCGGATTCTGATAAGATGCAGCAGTATGCGAACCTCGAGAACTCGACGATCAGCGGCAGCATGAGCGTCACCTTCTACGAGACCCTGAACGGTGCGACCACCACGAACGGCCTCACCACGAGTGACGGCAGCGCGGTGCAGAGCAGCTCTGTCGGCCTCGGTAATTCCTCGCTCGACCTCGCACAGAGCAGCCTGGAAACCATGGCCGAGTCCCTCGCCGGTGATGCGGCAGATACGATCGCCGCAGGCGCAGGATTCTAAGTGCTGCTCAGGTGTTCGGTGACGGTCGGTGGACAGAAATCGCCGGGCGGGAGAAGTGAAGGAATGTGTGCGCATCGAAGAAGTGAACAGAAGAACTTTACAGAAAGGAGAGCAGCGATGAAAGCAGTGCAGCGGAAATTACAGGATCGAAGCGGCGCAACCCTCACCGTTGCACTCCTTTTCTTTATCATGTGCGCAGCCGCCGGCTCCGTCATCCTCGCCGCGGCCACGACCAGCACCGGACGTTTAAGTGAGCTACAGGCCAGCGACCAGAACTACTACGCGGTGGTTTCAGCGGCGAAGCTGATCCGGGATGAAATCAACGGACAGACGATCGGCGTGAAGCAGACGGAGATGAAAACCACGACCGTTACGACAAAGACGGATAATGGTGGCACGCCAGACGACACATCGGATGATACGATCGTCGAAGAAACGAAAATCACGTATACCTATTCCGATCCGACATTTGTTTATGGAACAAAAGACGAGCATACGAACAAGCTGGAATTTGTAGATGCGACAGGGAACGTATATCTTCTGGCTGCATTGAAGTGTACTTCTAAGAATGAAGCGGGTGCAGCGCAGAAACGAAGCGGTTCACTCACGAATGTTTATAAAACGCTGAACGGTTCCGACAGTTATATCTCGAAGAAGGAACTGAGTGAGTCCGCTCAGGAGTATTCAGATTCGCAGGAGGCCTTCGCATCGCCACTGATGAATGGAACCGATCGTGTGTATACCGACAGCTTCACCATGACGGCATCGCTGGAGGGATTTACTCTTGAAGAGAGTGCCGCCAGCTCCCTTCCAGTCGATGTCCGTATCGTCATGAACGGGCAGGGAAATATCAAGGCCTATATCAAAAACCACCTGGACGCCGGTGCGAAAAAGCAGGGCAATGAATATCGCCTAATGCTCACACTGGATGCGAAGGAAGGCGCTGTACAGGCAGACAGCTCGAGCGGAACATCCGAGGAAGGAACTGAAAACACGACCACAGAAAGCAACACAGCAGGAGATACAACGACAAGCACGGAAAGCACGGAAAGCACTTCCGTAACGCGTCACAGCTATGTCACATGGGGAAACCCGCAGATCACGAAGGATACGAGTAAAGATGTCTGGTAAGTTGAAGAACAAACTGAAAAGTAAAAAGGGTGAAACCATCACCGAAACCCTGGTATCCGTTCTGATCGCCGCAGCTGCAATGATCCTCTTCGCCAGCATGATCACCTCGTCTCAGCGCATACTGCAGAAGAGCGAGAGTATCATGGACGCCTATTATGACGGCGAAACGAAGATGGAAGAGGCGATGGCCACCGGTGGTACGACAGGCGGAACTGACAACAAGGTAACCATCAAGCCGGCAAATGGTGAGCTGTCTTATGGTATTAGCTATAAGCACGCAAATGGACAGATCTATGTTGATTATGCCACAAATCAGCCGACGAACACTGGCACCAGCACGAGCGGCATCGAGCGTTTCGCGATCGCAGAATACAAATCACAGAACTGATGGAAGTGGATGGAGCAGAACAGATGAAGCAGAAACTCCTTCATAAACTGAATAAGCGGGAGGGCTTCTCGCTCACGGAGATGCTCGCCACGGTGCTCATCATGGGCTTCGTCGGCATCATCATCACGACCGGTGCCGCAACTGTACAGCGGGTGTACCGTAAAGTCGTCGCACATGCCAACGCGCAGACAGCATTGACCACCACCATCACCCTGATGAAGGATCAGCTCGCGTTTGCGGATCCGGAGAGCGTAGGAAATGGTTCTGAGACAGGAACAGGTTTCGGAAACAGCCAGACGATCGTTTTTAAGAATCTGAACAGCGGCGAGCAGACGATCACGCTGAATCCGGGCACCGCATCGGGCGCAGCGGCGATCGACCCAAGCACAGCAGCCGGTGGTACGAATGGAACGACCGGAGTCGATGTAACAGCCGGCGGTACGAATGGAACGACCGGGGGCGCAGCAGATGCCGGCACGACGGGTGGGGGCAATGGCACAAACGGAACGGGTACAGCGAACCGGGGATTTACATTGACCTATACCACAGGTGACGGGACCGGAACCAGCAGCACGACCCTGCCGCTCCTCAGCGACAGCGCGATCACCAGCGACCTCTGTGTATGTTTTGATGGCGATGGCAGCGGCTTTTCCTGGGATCCGGCAACGAAGGTCATCACCGTGACAAATCTCGTCGCGAAGGACACACGCACCGATACCGTGCAGGCGCACGCCAGCTTCAAGGTTCTCCTCGTGAACGGCAAATAATTATAAACAATCGATACAGGATGTCTGAATGAAATCAGGCATCCTTTTCTAATGGCGATAAACGACCGATGCAGGATGGAGGAAAGAAATCGGGCATCCTTTTTCTATGGAAGTAAAGCATCAGTGAAATTCTGGTAAAATCTTGCATTTCGGCTTCTTTTGATTGTAATTAGAAGAAAATAACTTAAAATAAAGTGGAAAACGTATGCGACCGCATCACTGCGATGCGTTCAATATAAAACACGGAATGGAACAGACTTCAATGACAAATGCAATAAAGAAAAGACTTGACAGAAAAGGCTTCACGCTGGCGGAGGTGCTGGTCACCGTCGCGATCCTCCTCATCCTCGCGGGTGTCACCTTCGTTTCGGTGGTGCAGTACCAGAAGAATCTCCGACTGATGGAGATGGACGGCACTGCGAAGGAAATCTTCATCGCCGCGCAGAATCACCTCAGCGTCGCGAAGGCCTCCGGGGACCTCGACCGCCTCGCGGAAAAAGCGAAGAGTGCGACCGACACGACGGACTCGACGATCGGCACGAAGCTGGACCCATCCCTGGTCTCGGCGTATGCAGGTGATACCACCAGCGGTGAATACTATTATGTGATTCATAATGTGACGAGCGGCATCGAGAGCTGTACGCCCTCGGGCAGTGGTGCGATCCTTCAGATGATGCTGCCGTTCGGTGCGCTCGATGAAACGGTCGCCACCGGCGGAAACTATGCCATCGTCTATGAGCTGAAATCCGCTTCCGTCGTCGCTGTCCTCTATTCCGGCGCGGGCAATGCCTCCTTCGGCAATGCAGCGGTGGTCAATTTCGGTGATGACGACGTGAAAGCTCTTCCAACATTGTACAATGACAAATCGGCACGCAAGAGCTATCAGAAGGGCGGCGTCACCGCTATCGTCGGCTGCTACACCGGTACGGCAGGCAGCGCAGCCATCCCGACCGAAACACTCGAAGCACCGAAGCTGGAAGTGAAGAACGAGAATAAGCTGCATGTTATCGTGAGTGATACAGATAAAACGGCAGGTACAGATAATGTTACTTTAATCATTCGTGGTGTGCAGAGTGGTACAGTCGCACAGCGCATACTCGAACGTAGCAGACATACCGGTACCGGCACCTTTGATGTCACCCTTGACGATATCACAGGGGATGATGGCTCATATCGCTTTGTAAATATCATTTTGTCTGGGCGCTTTAAGCCAACTACAGGTACTGCATTCATCCCGGGTGAGAACATCGAGATCAGTGCACGTGTCAGCTCCACAACGGGCTTCGCGACACCGAAGGAATCCGCGAAATACACCGTCAGCAGTCTGTTCGGCGATGTGAACGAAACGAAGGATGCTGGAAATACGACGGTCTATATCCGAAATCTGCGTCATCTCGAGAACCTCGGTGCCAATGTCTCTGGCTTTACAGCTACGCTCGGAAACGGAACGACGAGTGGCAGCTCCAAGGTAGTGAACATCACCGCGGAACAGAAAAACGATATCACGATGTTCTCGATGAGTACGAGCGGCTCCGCGGGCGGAAATCACTTCGAAAATCTTCGTGGTTCAGCAATTTATGGAATGGGGCAGGAAGCTACCTTCGCAGCCATTGATGTCAACTACCCGCTCGTTTATCACGGCAATCAGCATGAGATCCATGATGTAAGCATTGGCGCTCAGCAAGATCATACAGCTGCCGGTATCTTTGGGCAGGTTGCAGATCCGGCGAGCGGTGCGGCGAATGCATCACTGTCCGTCAGTGATCTGATTCTGCGGAATAATCGTGTATCGGGGACGAATGTCAAGAACGCGGGCATGCTGGTCGGCGAGACGGCGAAGAACCTGACCGTGGATGGCGTCCTCGCGTACTATCACGAGGATACCTATGATGAGACCAAGGATTCGAGCGTAGAAGTAACGGCAAGCGAGAACGCCGGTGGACTCATCGGTCTGGTGAGTGGTGGTAAGCTCGATGTCAAGAACTCAGCCGCCGCCGTTTATGTAAAAGGCGGAAGTGCCGCCGGCGGATTCATCGGAAGTGTGAGTGGCGCGTCAGCTGACTCCACCATCGTGCAGAGCTATGCCGGTGGGCATACCAGGGATGGCGCGTACAGCACGACGGATGCAACAACAAATAAGCCGGTTCTTGAAGGCCCAGGAAGATATAATGTTCAGGCGAGCGGCAATGCCGGTGGCTTTATTGGAGTAACCACAAATCAAGTTCAAATGGATAACGTCTATGCGACGACGTCAGTGTATTCTTCAAGTTATTCTGATAGTAATAAGTGTTCCGGATCATTCGCCGGAACTGGAACGTTAAGTATTCCAGCGAAGACGGAAAAGGATGGCAGTACGAAGAAGTATTATTATGCCCTTGGCCCGCATAATGGCGTAGATGCTACGAAGGAAGAACTCGTGTGTGCCGAGCTCGCGCAGGGCCAGGCGCACCGCCAGGCCACACCATATGACCGGAAACTGGTCCTCAAGAATAAAGAAACAGTGCATCCAAAAATGGATAAAACCAGCTATCCACTGTGCACTGTACGGAACCTGTGTGAAGAGGATGCAAGCGTGAATGATACCGATCTCCCGTGGTTTATTAAAGAACATGTCGGGGATTGGGTAGTACAGAAAGCAGGAGAAGCAGGATTTGAAGTTGATAACGGAAATCGCCTTCTGGTAAATATTGACACAGGAATAGAAAAAATACAGGACGATACGTATTATGAATTAAAGGTTCATGGAAACAGTTCAAAACAAGATGCCTACTTTTTAATATATATTAATAAAAACAATAGTGTAACCGTTCGCAGATCAGTTAATGAGGCAAAAGTATATGAATGGAATCCAGTTGTTTCTGAAGTGTGTACTCTAAAGACTTCAAAGAACAATGGCTCTAAAAGTTTGATTCTTGAATTTTGTCTTGATGATATTACGAAAAATGGTGGTAATTTTCTTAATGTGTGCACTAATAGTCTATGGCCTGGAGAAGATATCACACTGAATGTGGCACCGGCAAAGTGTATCCATATTCAATACCAGAACCCGTATTGGGTGGCGGAGTTTGATGCGAAAAACGAGCAGTTAACAAATAGTATCTATGGTTCTTCAGTACCTTCATCGCTGAACAAGAATGATGAACATAATAATAGAAAAATTGATGCTGTTCATAAAGTTAACACAGCTTTAGCCATGAAGGATAATTCATGGGGGCTTATTCCCGGTGCCAGTGATGGCGGATTCTATGCTCAGATAGACAATTCTAGACATTTACAGAATCTGACTTCAGAGGTCTCTGGCGAGACAAGTGGATTCAAGATTAAGATCACTGGCGCCATTCAAACGGATAATATTTATTGGACTGGTGACATTTTAAATAAAGATGCATTTACAATGAGCATTCAGGAAGAACTGCATCCAGAAAATAGTTCGGATATTGCCATTTGGGGTAATGGTAGACAATTAACAACTGATTCATGCTTTAAGCCATTTGCGTATTTTGATGGACTTAAATATTATAATGGCAGTGATTTTAAAATCAGCGGATTGAAAGTGAATGAAACTGGAGATCAAATCGCCGCTGGCTTATTTGCCCAACGTGGAAATGAGCTGACAATTAAAAACCTCACGATGGAGAATGCTTCAATTACATCTCAAAAATTCAAAGCTGGTGTCTTAATTGGCTATGCACAAGGAAAGACAGTTATTGATAATGTTCATATTACAGGAAAGACAATAGTTCAGGGAAAAGAGGAAAGCGGAGGATTAATTGGACGCCTGGAAAACGAGGCAAACATAACGAATTCGAACATTGACAATATTACTGTTATTTCAAAGGAAATAAATGGAAATGATGGAAATTATGCAGGTGGACTGGTCGGGTATTCGAAGAATAGTAGCTTTACTATAAGGAATGTGTCCGTAGCAAGCCAGAATACGGAAGTTATTGCCGCGAAAAATGCCGGTGGGTTAATAGGCTATATGGAGGGGTGTGGTGGTTTAACACTTGATACAGTTAATGTTACGGCCTTTGTGACATCGGATAGTACGGAGGATAAAGGCGGAGCTGGAGGATTCTTTGGATATATTGCTGGTTTGGGCGCAAAGCCTGTCATCAAGGATTGTCAGTATTATGGAGCGGGCATAAAAGAACAGAAAAACAGTCTTACACAGAAGCTGTACACTGCAAATATCAATGCTAAGAAATCAGCAGGTGGTATTATCGGTTATGCTGCTTGCAATGTAGAGCTGGAAAATTTTGCTCCAGTGAACACTATCATCGCTTCAAGCGAAGGTTATGCCGGTGGCTTAGTTGGCTCTTCTGAATATGTTACGATTAAAGTAAATGACAAAGAGAATCAATCCAATAAAGTAAATGATAGTGTAAAGCTTTATAAGATGATCGTCGCAGGTAATGAAGCTGCAGGAGGAATTATAGGAAATGCAGGAAAAGATGCAGTAATCAAGAATGTAAATCTAGAGCAGGTGAAGATTACATCAAGTGTAAGCTATGCAGGTGGTTTGATCGGTAATGTAGAGCAATATATTCCAATTACCATAGACCAGATAACACTTGATCAATGCGAGATAACAGGTTCTCAGGCTACGGGAGGTTTTATAGGAAGAGTTTCAAACGCAACTGTTACGATAGAAAACTCGAATGTTCAAAATTCCAGCACGATTAAGTCGATGCAAAGCGTTGTGGGAGGTTTAATAGGATATACAAATCAGATTACAAATATCACAGATACAAGTATTAAGGAGTCTAATATTACTGGTTATGGGTGTACAGGAGGCTTTATTGGTCAATATGATCAATCGAATGATTTAAATAGAACAGTTACTGTACGGGATTCAAATGTACGAGAAAGTATGATTACTTCGACGAATGATAAAGTTGGTGGCTTTATAGGCCGTGCCGATGGATCAATCAAAGTTGATAGAGGCGTCGTGGAAAATACACAAATAACTGGAACTGAGAATTCTGCAGGTGGTCTGGCTGGTATTACTGCCGGAAATACAGATCTGCAAAATGTAAAGGTTATTGGTAAGAATACAATAATCGATGGACGTAATGAGTCCGGAGGCTTGATTGGCGTATGTGGAACTTTCGACAATGTTGATATTTCAATTAAAAATGCAGCAGTTTCTGCACCTATTCAATCGCGAGGAATGCATGCTGGCGGATTCATTGGTGCCATGCAAGCTACGGGATATAGCTATACAAAGCCAGTAACGATATCGAATTCGTATTACGCAGGCCGAACACAGAATGGCTCATATGTTTTGAAAAAATCTTTTGATGTTTCAAATCCAGACCAGATGAGTGATTATGCGAATATAATGGGGGCTATATCGGCTGGAGGTTTTGTAGGATCCACCATGGATGTAAACATAAACTTCATGTACTGCTTTAGCACAGGTTCTGTACTGGCTGGCTATCAAGCGGGAGGGATTATTGGTTACGCAAGGAACATTGGCACTCAAATAACGGTGAATAATTGCTATTCTATGGGGCATGTTGCTGGAACAATCTCTGGTGGATATATCGGCGAAATTGATTCATCTAATAAGGTGACATTTAATTCGGCTTATTATTTGAATTGCTTTAATGACCAAAATACAAATATTATCGGAAAAGAACCATCGAACCCCAAGACTGCTAACATCATTAACACTCCGGAAAGGATTCTTGGCAGTGCGGATTCATCTGATCTGACAACTGCGGATCATACGTATAATTATGATGAAACGCTGAATGGTCATGCGTATCCGTATAAGAACTGGACGACGGATTGGGAGGTTGAAGGAAATCCGATTACGTACTATGGTGACTGGCCATCTGTAAGTCTGGATGGAAAATTTATGTATTTTAAGCGGACCAAGCGTGACAATGATTACAGTGCGGAGGCAGAATTCACTTGTTATGATGGGTATACATTTATCGGCCATATGTCAAGAAGCAATGTGAAAATTGAATCAAAGGGTTTTGGACTTATTACAACCTTGACGGATCGAAATGCTGTAAACAGTGTATTTAGTTTTTCTACCGATGGTAAAAATTATCAGTCTTTCACTGCGGAAGGAAATAATAATGATCCGATGGAGGGAGCAATATTACACTATTGGGGAAGAGATTATTATGTTTATCGCTTTACAAATTTGAAACTTGATGACTTGAAAAATGGAAATGCTGTTTTCATAAAAAATAGCTTAGGAACCACATATAAGATAACCAATGTTAATGAAAAGGTTACATTTGAACTAGTTTCGTGAATAGTACATTTTTTAAATGCAAGATCAAGAATATAATCAATTTTTTCAAAGCAAATAGGCGAATTTCAAAAGGTAAACATAATATCAAGAACGAGTGGTTGTATTGCATTGTTAATGAAAATGGAGACGTATATGGACACAACAAATTTTCCTTTATTTTCCCAGGTGAAGGCGGATCATGCTGTGACGACCTACATCGGGGAGCAGAACAAGTCGATGAAGGCGCTGCATTTCACTGAGCACAGCTTCGCGCATGTGGGCGTGGTATGTGAGCGGACGGCGTATATTCTGGAGAAGCTGGGCTTCGATGAGCACACGGTGGATCTGGCGCTGACCGCGGCGTGGATGCATGATCTCGGAAATATCGTTAACCGAGTGGATCACTCGCAGTCTGGTGCGCTGATGGCGTTTAGCATTCTGAACCGCATGAACGTAGCGGCCGAAGACATTGCCCCGATCATCTGTGCGATCGGCAACCACGATGAGGGTAACGGACAGCCCGTGAGCGCGATCGCGGCGGCGCTGATCCTGGCGGATAAGTCGGATGTGCGGCGGAGCCGTGTGCAGGAGCCGGATGAGCATAAGTTCGACATCCATGACCGGGTGAACTACTCGGTGACGGACTCGAAGCTGAAGATCAACAAGGAGCAGAGTGCGATCAAGCTGAAGCTGAGCATTGACACGCACTATGGCGAGATCGGCGAGTACTTCGAGATTTTCATGGAGCGGATGCTGCTGTGCAAGAAGGCGGCGAATTTCCTCGGGATGGATTTCCATCTCATCATTAACGAGCAGACGTTGCTGTGAGATATGGCCTGCGTCGGGAGACCGGTGGCAGGCCATGAATTTTTCCGGGGATATTTCTTTCTCTTTATTTTTCAGAAAAAATATGAGACAATAAAAGAAAACAGAGGTTCTGATGGCATGAAAACGGGAGGATTTTATGGAAAATAGATTAAAACTTCCGGTGGGGATCGAAAATTTTGAAGAGATTCGAAGAAACCAGTATTACTATATCGATAAAACAAAACTGATTGAGCAGCTGTTTGACAGTCTCGGAAAGGTAAGTCTGTTCACGCGTCCGCGTCGCTTTGGTAAGACCCTGAATATGAGTATGCTGAAGAGTTTTTTCGAGATCGGTACGGATTCGTCACTGTTTGATGGACTCTATATTTCGAAAAATCAGGATCTGTGTAAACAGCATCTGGGGCAGTACCCGGTTATTTTCCTGTCTTTAAAGGGCGTGGAGGGTTTAAGTTTTTCGGAAGCCAGACGGAGATGCATTCAGTTGATCAAAAGAGAAGCAGAGCGATTCTATGTGTTGAAGGACAGCCAGCGGCTGCTCGATATTGATAAAAAAAAGTACCGTGAGCTTCTTGAAATGAAGGACCAGCCTGAAGAGGTGGATATCATCATATCCTCCATCAAAACATTGTCTGATCTCCTGTATAAGCAGTACGGTAAAAAGGTGGTCATTCTCATCGATGAGTACGATGTACCGCTCGATAAGGCATTTCAGTATGGCTATTACAGAGAAATGGTCCACTTTATACGTGGGCTGTTAGGCGAAGTCTTAAAAACAAATGACTCGCTTGCGTTCGCTGTCCTGACAGGTTGCCTCCGCGTTTCGAAGGAAAGTATCTTTACCGGTCTCAACAACTTTAAAATTCTATCGATCACCGATACACGCTTCGATGAACAATTTGGATTTACAGATACGGAGGTGCGGACGTTACTTTCTGATTATCAGATGGAAGATCGTTTTGCAGAAGTGAAGGAGTGGTACGACGGCTATCACTTCGGAAATGCAGATGTTTACTGTCCATGGGATGTTGTAAACTTTGTGGACCGCGCGAAGGATGATCGAGAGGCAAGGCCGGAAGCGTACTGGATCAATACGAGCGGAAACGACCTCGTGAAGCGCTTTATCGATAAAGCGAATAAAACAACGAAGAGTGAGATCGAACGTCTGATCAACGGGGAAGCCATCGAAAAGGAGCTTCGCCTGGAACTTACGTATGAAGAGATCGATCAGAGCATAGAGAATCTCTGGAGTGTACTTTTTACGACGGGGTACTTAACACAAACTGGAAGACCGAAGGATGGCGCTTATCGCCTGATTATTCCGAATCGGGAAGTGCGCGAAGTCTTCAGACTTCAAATCAACGAATGGTTTAAGAAATCCATCTTCAGTAATACAGAGCGCCTGACTGCATTCTGGAAAGCTTTTGAAGAAGGAGATACCGAAGGTGTCGAGCAGTACCTGAACCGGATACTCAGTAATTCCATCAGTGTTTTCGATACGAAAGCAAGAAAGGAAGAAAAGGAAAGCTCCTATCATAACCTTCTCGTCGGGATCCTTACCGGAAATGCAGACTGGCTTGTGAAGTCAAACGTTGAAGCTGGAGAAGGATTTGCAGATATCATCGTGGAAACGGATGATCCGGATGCGGGGATCGTCGTGGAACTAAAGTATACGAAGAACTTTGACGAGTTGAAGGCGGCGTCTCAGAAGGCCCTTGATCAGATTCGGGACCGTCGTTATCAGGAGTATCTTCTGAATGATGATCGGAAGAGTATCCGGCTGTATGGGATCGCCTTCTGTAAGAAACGGTGCTGTGCAATCAGTGAAAAACTGTGAGATGCTGAGACGAAAGAAAGGGGACGGACTCCCTCTATAGTTATGAAGCCGGGGTGATGTTCACTCCGGTTTTTTGATACCGTAAATATGAAAACGGGGCACTATGTGGCGATATTTTTGCAAAAAACGGGGCAAACGGGGAGAACTGCGGTTGCAAAAACGGGGCACTATGTGGCGATATTTTTGCGAAAAACGGGGCAAACGAGGAGGGCTACTGTTGTAAAAACGGGGCAGTTTTTATATGATGAGGACAGAGCTGAACTGGCAAAGAGAAAGGATTTGACATGAATCAGAGTGATCAGCGGAATATTTCCATGATGATGGATCTCTATGAGATGACGATGGCGAACGGTTATTTCCAGGATCCGGGGGCGGAGGACCTGGTGACCTTCGACGTGTTCTACCGGAAGAATCCGGATGGTGCGGGCTTCGCGATCTTCGCGGGGCTCGAGCAGGTGCTGGACTACCTCGAGGGGATGCACTTCGATGATGCGGATATCGCGTACCTTCGCTCGCTTCATATCTATGCGGAGGATTTCCTCGACTGGCTGCGGGATTTTCGCTTCCGTGGCACCGTGCGGGCGCTGCCGGAGGGCAGCATCATGTATCCGAATGAGCCGATCCTCACGGTGGAGGCGCCGCTCATCGACGCGCAGCTGGTGGAGACAGCGATTCTTGCGCAGGTGAATCACCAGTCCCTCATCGCGACGAAGACGAACCGCATCGTCCGCTCGGCAGAGGGCCGGCTGGTGGCGGACTTCGGCGCGCGTCGGGCGCACAATGTTGACGCCGCGGTGTATGGTGCCCGGGCCGCCTACATTGGCGGTGCCGCAAGTACGGCGACGATGCTGGCCGGGGAGATGTTCGGCATCCCGGTGAGCGGGACGATGGCGCACAGCTGGGTGATGTACCACGATGACGAGTACACGGCGTTTAAGCGCTTCGCGGAGATCTATCCGGATAATTCGGTGCTGCTCGTCGACACCTACGATGTGCTGGCGTCCGGCGTACCGAATGCGATCCGTGTGGCGAAGGAGGTGCTGATGCCGATGGGGAAGCGGCTGAAGGGCATCCGGCTCGATTCCGGTGACCTCGCGTACCTGTCGAAGAAGGCACGGAAGATGCTCGACGCGGCGGGACTCGAGGACTGCATCATCGTGGCGTCGAACAGCCTCGATGAGTTTACGATCCACTCGCTGCTCGAGCAGGGCGCGTGCATCGATTCCTTCGGTGTCGGCGAGCGGCTGATCACGGCGAAGAGCGATCCGGTGTTCGGCGCGGTGTATAAGCTGGTGGCGGTGAACAGGGATAAGGTCTGCTTACCGAAGATCAAGGTGTCCGAGACCTTCGAGAAGATCACGAATCCGGGGCAGAAGCGCGTATGGCGTGTCTATAATCCAGATGGCTACGCGGTCGCGGACCTGATCACGATGGCGGACGAGGTGCCGGATCCATCGCAGCCGATCCCGTATGTGGATCCGGAGAAGCCGTGGAAGTCGATGGCTTTCACGGACTGCACGGTGCGCGAGCTGCAGGAGACCGTCATGGTCGACGGGCGGCGGACGAAGCCGTCCCCATCCATCGAGCAGGTGCGGAGCTACGTGAAGCAGCAGCTCGAGCGGGAGATCTGGCCGGAGGAGCAGCGACTCGAGAATCCGCACACGCACTACCTCGACATGAGCCCGGCGTACTACCAGATGAAGATGGAGCTGCTGAAGGCAGCGCAGGCGACGAAGTGAGCTGAGTTTATAAAAATTTAATGGGGTCTGACCCCATTAAGAAATCATTACGAAAGTCTTAAGGCGATCGTAAGGGGGTCAGACCCCATAAAGTTCAGGGCCGGAGGGAACGCCGGTCCTCATTTTTTTCTTGACATGTGTAGCTTCGTTTTATATCATCTCACTATGGCACTTTACTGTGCTACTATAATAAAGTGTAGTGACGACTCCTATCATCAATTGTTATATCGGGATTTTCGGTCATGTTGTATACTTATAGGAAACCATCGGGAGGTTCGAGATGTCCAGATTTTTAAGCAGTGCATACCGTACGCTGACGCCGTACACGCCGGGCGAGCAGCCGCAGGATAAGAAGTACATCAAGTTAAACACGAACGAGTCGCCGTTTCCGCCGGCGCCGGGGGTGATCGCGGCGGTCAATGCCTCCGAGGCGATGGACCTCCGGCTCTACTCGGACCCGGAGCTGAAGCCGCTGAAGGCGCAGCTCAGCGAAAGCTTTCAGGTGGACGTGTCTGATGTATTCATTGGCAACGGCTCGGATGAGTGCCTGAACTACGCGTTTATGGCCTTCGGCGAGGACGGCTTCGCATTTCCGGACATCACCTACAGCTTCTATAAGGTGATCGCGCAGCTGAATCAGGTGACGACGGAGGTGAAGCCGCTGCGGGCGGACTTCACGATCGACCTCGCGGATTATCTCGGGCCGGAGACGCCGGACGGGGGTCATGCAGGTATCGGGAAAAACATCGTGATCCCGAACCCGAACGCGCCGACCGGAATTCCGATTTCACTCGACGCGATCGCTGCGCTCTGTGAGGCGAATGCAGACCACGTCGTGATGATCGACGAGGCCTATGTGGATTTCGCGGACCAGGCGATCAGTGCGGTGCCGCTCACAAAGAAGTATAAGAACCTGCTCGTGACGCAGACCTTCTCGAAGTCCCGAAGCATGGCGGGCGCGCGGGTCGGCTTCGCGATCGGTGATGCGGCACTGATTCAGGACATGGAGACGCTCCGGAATTCGAACAACCCGTACAACGTGAACCGCATCTCGATGAAGTGTGCGGTGGAGGCGCTCCGGGATACGGCGTACTTCGAGGCGAACTGTGCGAAGATCCGGGCGAATCGTGCATGGACGCGGACAGAGCTGGAGAAGCTCGGCTTCCATGTGCTGGAGAGCCAGACGAATTTCCTCTTCGCAGAGAGCCCGGCGATCTCCGGTAAGGAGCTCTACCTCCGCCTGAAGGATAACGGCGTGCTGGTGCGCCACTTCGATGATCCGAAGATCACGAATTTCAACCGCATCAGCATCGGCTACGAGGAGGAGATGGCGCAGTTTATCGAGACCGTGCGGGACATCCTCACGTTCTGAGTTTATAAAAATTTAATGGGGTCTGACCCTATTAAGAAAATTTAATGAGGTCTGACCCCATTAAGAATAGGGAGTACTTATGAGAGTAGCAGAGATCAATCGGGTGACGAATGAGACGGATGTGCAGCTGTGGCTGGACCTCGATGGGGATGGCAAGGAGTCGGAGATCAAGACGGGGATCGGTTTCTTCGATCATATGATGACGCTGTTCAGCCGGCACTCGGGGATTCAGATGAATCTCACCTGCGAGGGGGATACCTGGGTCGACGATCATCATAGTGTGGAGGATATCGGCATCACGCTCGGGCAGGCGATGTCGGAGGCGCTCGGCGACCGGAAGGGGATTCGGCGCTATGCGAGCATGACGCTGCCGATGGATGAGGCGCTCATCCTCGTGGCGGTGGACATCAGCGGCCGTGGCGGCTTCTATGGTGAAATTCCGTTTAAGACGGAGAAGATCGGCAGCTTCGATACGGAGCTCGTGGTGGAGTTCTTCCAGGCCTTCGCGCTGAACGCCGGTATCACACTGCATATTCGGGAGCTCGCGGGCGAGAACAGCCATCACATCGCGGAGGGCTGCTTCAAGGGCCTCGCGCATGTGCTGCGGGAGGCGGTCGAGATCGACACGCGCTTCGCAAACGATATCCCGAGCACGAAGGGCGTACTCGCGAGCCCGACCGGGGAGTGATGTGATCGAGGCAAAGTGATGGCTGCGCTGCACTGGATGACCGGGCGATGACTGCGTAGCGAGCGAGGCATTGGCCACACGATACAAGGGCGATGACTACGCAGCGGACGAGGCATTGGCCACACGATACAACTGCACAGGGGACGCATGGGGGCGGTGCAGGAAGGATGAACATGATGACGGAACAGAAACTGAATGAGCTTTACGAGCACTTCGGCTACCGGAAGTTCAAGATGACGAAATTTGAGCCTTATGATCTCTACGCGGACAACCGGGATTTTCTGAAGTCCAGTCAGCTGATCACCTTCACGGACCTCGATGGTTCGTTGCTGGCGCTGAAGCCGGATGTGACGCTCAGCATCATCAAGTCGAACCTCGGCGGGGAGGAAAAGGTCTACTACAACGAGACGGTCTACCGTCCGAAGGACAGTCACTACCGCGAGATCCTGCAGTCGGGCATCGAGTGCATCGGACAGATCGACGCGTATTCGGAGGCCGAGGTGATCGCGCTCGCGGCGGAGTCGCTGAAGCTGATCGGGGAGCGCTTCGTGATCCGCGTGTCGGATGCGGCCTTCCTGCAGGAGATGTTCGCGACGATGGGCCTCACGGACAGCACCATCGCGGAGGCGCTGCGTCTCTTCTCGATGAAGAACACGGCGGGCTTCGATGCGCTGGTGCGCGAGGGGAAGCTCACGGAGGCGAGTGCGCGGACGCTGAAGTCGCTCGCGGATCTGTACCGGCCGTTCCGGGAGGGGGCTGCCGAGCTTCACTCCTTTGCGATTTCCAATGCTTCTGCCCAGATGGCAGATCACCTCGCGAAGCTCTGTGATATCCTCGAGGCCTTCGGTGTGCTCCAGTACGTCTATCTCGATTTCTCCCTGGTGAACTCCATGGATTATTACAACGGACTGATCTTCCAGGGTGCGGTCGAGGAGATCCCATTCACCGTGCTGTCGGGTGGACGCTATGATCGTCTCCCGGAGAAGATGGGGAAGAAGGTCGGCGCGATCGGCTTCGCCCTCGACCTTGATACCGTCGCAAACTATAGTCCAAAGCGCCGGGATGCCGACGTCGATGTGCTCGTGCTCTATGCGGCGGGCGACGAAGCGACGCGGGTGGCGGCGGTCATGCGGGCGCTCAGTGCGCGCGGCCTCCGGGTGCGGAGTCTCCGGATAGAGGAGCAGGCGCGCGTCGAGCATAAGATCACCGCGCGGCAGACACTGCGCCTCAGTGACGCGGAGGTGCTGGCGACGCGCGAGGATACAGTTTCGGATGGCGCGGTCT
The DNA here is from genome assembly GCF_046365365.1 of Oribacterium sp. P9. Classification (NCBI taxonomy): domain Bacteria; kingdom Bacillati; phylum Bacillota; class Clostridia; order Lachnospirales; family Lachnospiraceae; genus Oribacterium; species Oribacterium sp. P9. Next base: position 56,846 of record NZ_JBKEIS010000014.1, read on the forward strand.
TAGGCGCAGCATGTGATGCTGTGCCGGGCGTGGAAGCATCGACCATGCGGACCGGTGAAATGAAAAACCACATCGGAGAAGGGAGCGGCTTAAAATGATCAATGTAGCACTGGCGAAAGGCCGCCTCGGCGATAAGACTTACTCGATGATGGCGAAGGCCGGCTTCGACTGTCCGGCGATCCTCGAGAAGAACCGGAAGCTCACCTTCGAGAATCCGGAGAAGGGCATCCGCTACTTCTGGGTGAAGCCGTCGGATGTCGAGATCTACGTCGAGCGTGGCGCGGCAGACATCGGCGTCTGCGGTGCGGACATCCTCCTCGAGTACGAGCCGGATGTGTACGAGCTGCTGGACCTCGGCTTCGGCAAGTGCCGCATGTGCGTGGCGGGCCCGAAGGATTTCTATGATAACGAGGAGCGGACGCTCCGGGTCGCGACGAAGTTTGCGCATGTGGCGAGCCGCTACTACGAGTCCATCGGTCGCGACATCGACATCATCAAGCTGAACGGTTCGATCGAGATCGCGCCGATCCTGGGCCTCAGCGATGTCATCTTCGATATCGTCGAGACGGGCAACACACTTCGGGAGAACGACCTCGAGGTGCTGACGGAGGTCGTGCCGATCAGTGCGCGCCTCATCTGTAATAAGGTAAGCTACCAGTTCAAGCATGACGAGATCATGCGCTTACGGGACGGTCTCGCGAAGGTGGAGCCGGGCTTCATCGCGGTGCTCGAGGAGGCGGCGGCCAATATCCGTGCCTTCCACAGTAAACAGGTGCGGAACAGCTTCATCATGGCGGACAAGCCGGGCGTGATCCTCGGGCAGCGGGTGATCCCACTCGAGAAGGTCGGCCTCTATGTGCCGGGCGGCACGGCGGCATATCCATCGACGGTGCTGATGGATGCGATTCCGGCGAAGATCGCGGGCGTCGAGGAGATCGTCATGGTGACCCCACCGAACAAGGAGGGCTCGGTCAATCCGTACATCCTGGCGGCGGCGCATGTCGCAGGCGTGGGCCGGATCTTCAAGGTCGGTGGCGCGCAGGCGGTGGCGGCGCTTGCATATGGCACGGCGTCGATTCCACGCGTCGATAAGATCGTGGGTCCGGGCAATGCCTTCGTCGCCGAGGCGAAGAAGCAGGTGTTCGGACAGGTCGGGATCGATATGATCGCCGGTCCGTCGGAGGTGCTGGTGCTCGCGGACGGCAAGTCGGATCCGCGCTTCGTGGCGGCGGATCTGCTGAGCCAGGCAGAGCACGATAAGAATGCGTCGGCGGTGCTCATCACGGATTCCATGGCGCTCGCCGAGGCGGTGCAGCAGGAACTCGAAGTACAGCTCGCGCAGCTGAAGCGGGAGGAGATCGCGCGGGCGTCCATCGATCACAACGGAAAGATCATCGTCGCCCATGACCTCCGTGAGGGTATCGACGCGGCGAACCGCATCGCTCCGGAGCACATGGAGGTGTGCGTAGACCAGCCGTTTGACTACCTGCCGCTCATCAAGAACGCCGGCTCCGTCTTCCTCGGCCGTTACAATGCCGAGCCAACCGGTGACTACTTCGCTGGCCCGAACCACACGCTGCCGACCTCCGGGACGGCACGCTTCTACAGCCCGCTCGGTGTCGACGACTTCGTGAAGAAGATGCAGTACAGCTACTACACGAAGGACGCCCTCGAACAGGACTACGATAAGATCTCCATGTTCGCGAATAAGGAAGGGCTCACCGCCCACGCCCGTGCTGTGGACATCCGCTTCGGGAAAGAAGACCGGGATTGAGTCGGATTTTTCATAAGGCAGACCGGGATTCAGGCAGGTTCTGCTCCAATCCTGCAGATTTTTCGCTGAATATTACGGTTCAAATGTACCCCTGTTCCGAAGGAACGGATACCGACAGTCCGGCACTAT
>NZ_JBKEIS010000063.1:0-528 GCF_046365365.1 Oribacterium sp. P9
TTTTCCATGATTATGGCATTTTCAAAAGTATCAAACTAGCCGCACTGACACTGAGCGCTTACGATAAACACCTTTGATTTGTTCCCGAGAACTATTGATAGTAGCCGGGACAGGAGCAGTCAGTCGATTTGTTTCCGAGAACGAACAGGAGGAATCTGACATCAATACTGTTTCCTCGTCCCACGTGGAGACGGTTATGTTACTGCAAAAGGTGAACTAGTCAAAGTCCTTGAATTTACGCACTTTTACGAGCATTTCACGTTCGATAAGACCGATTGGTCTGACCGTGGAAAGCATCTGAAAAAGTATATTCGTGTCATTGTAGCTGTTGAACTCGTAACGGTAGGTGCAAAAATAGCACCTAGGTCGTAACGGTAGGTGCAAAGAACGAACCTGTCAGATTAAACAAATATGAATCGTCAATGACGCTTAGCTTACAGCATTTCCTGTGGGTTAAGCGTCATTTTTTACTCTGAAACAAAGCCTTCCGGGTAGCCAAAAAAGCGCAGACTGCCCCTATCAAGCTTT
>NZ_JBKEIS010000015.1:0-55040 GCF_046365365.1 Oribacterium sp. P9
CCTTTGTGATATCATCCTTCTAGCAACCAATCTTAAGTTGACGTTGGGTTGACGACATTGGGGTCAGACCCCATAAACTAACCGTCGAGAAGTATGGAACGATCGATGTTGTCGTGAATAATGCTCAGGCGATCGTGCCGTCTTCGCCGGTCGAGGAGACGAGCTACGACAATATGCTGAAGGCATGGCAGAGTGGCGTGATCGGTTCGTTGAACTATATGCAGGCGGCGTTCCCTTATATGAAGGAGCAGCACGAGGGCCGCATCATTAACTTCGCGTCGGCGACCGGTATGTTTGGTATCGCCGGACAGCTCGCGTATGGCTCGAACAAGGAGGCGCTGCGCGGACTGACGAAGATCGCGGCCAAGGAGTGGGGGCAGTGCGGCATCTGTGTAAACATTGTCCTCCCAGGCGCAGAATCGCCAGCCGCAAAGGCCTGGGCGGAGAAGTTCCCGGAGGAGTACGCGAAGCAGGTGAACCTGAACCCGATGAAGCGTTTCGGTGACCCGGAGAAGGATATCGCACCGGTCATCGCCTTCCTCGCCGGCCCGGATTCCTGCTATTTCTCGGGCCAGAGCGTCATCGTCGACGGTGCAAACTCGATCATGCCGTAAAGACAGGCGTGACCGTCGACGGCGCATCTTGGTCATGCTGTAAGGACGATATGCTGGCGCGGAGGGATGAAATCCATCCTGAAGTGGCGCGCCGTCGCCAGAAGGCTACGAAGACGATGCCCCGACGGAATATTTTCAGACTGCATGTGATTTCAAATTCGAAAAGTGAGCGCGTCGCAGCAGCGGCGCGCTTTTTACGGTGCGCCCATTTTCTATGACCGTTGTCGATGAAATATACACGATTCCAGAATCAAAGCGGCTGTGTCTATTTTGACTGTTGATTTTTGCTTTTCGCAGAGAAATCGGTATACACAGTTTTTGAAATAAGCCCTGCGTGTACAGTATGCTTAAAATCATAGCTTCCCCGGATATATAAGGAGCGAACGGTGGACTGATCAGTCCCCCGTTCTTTTTCAGCACGTCTTTCCGAAAAAAGAGCTAGGAGAAATGCCGCGGGTGATTTATGATTTGGTGAGAATCAGATCAGGACGAAAAGGAGCGAAGCGATGATTCATTTACGACCACATCATGGTGTCTGTCTTCTGAATTTCAGGGGTAAGGGCTACTCAGACGAGTTCAGTCGGAATATGGCGGCGATGCAGGCGCGGCTGATGGCAGAGCCGGAGACGGAGATCTGCATCACGCGGGGCGCAGATGATCTCTGCGCGAAGTGCCCGAATCGGCGTGGCGAGGGCTGTACCTCGACGCATCCGCCACTCTTTGATGAAAATGTGCTGTGCTTGACCGGATTTCAGTACGGGCAGCGGCTCACGTGGCGCGCGTTCACGGATGCGACTTGCCCGATCAGTCTGCATCGCCTGGACGAGGCCTGCCCGGACTGCCAGTGGCTCGCCCTCTGTAAGGAAATCGCCGCAGCGCGGATGGAGGAAGAACCAGCGCTGCCGGACCAGCGCCGACATGCGGGTGGTGGATGGCAAAGCGCTATGAAGAACAAGCGTTAGATGTGAACGAAGGAGAATGCAAATGACATACTATTTTCCGGCGATTATTAAGAAGACGGCGGCGGGCTACAACTTGCGTTACGTGGACCTGCAGGACTGCTTCGGTGAGGGTGGGACACTCGACGAGGCGCTGGATGAGGCACGCGAAGCGGGCGTGAATTACATCCTGACCGAGCTCGAGACGGACATGGATCTGCCGACGCGGACTCTGCTGATGGATGTCGAGACCGCCGACGGCGAGGAGAAAACCGACCTCGCGCTGGTCATGCCGCGCGACGAGCAGTACGATTCGTTCGGCTGACCGCGGCCAATGTTTCCGCCGGTAGCACAGGACCTTCGCGTGACGCCTGCGAAGCCGGAACAAAAAAGTCGCGTGGAATGGATGTTACATACGGCTTTGTTTGTGATATGATATATAGATAGTGATGACACGAGAGTTCAATGGTGGAAGAGGCGAGAGCGTAGTGGCGACGGAAAGACGACGTAGCGGAAGCGTAGAGCCGATCGGTGGAGGTGAAGATGTGAAGCAGGAGGCATTGGCCGCGGGTGCGGAAGCGGCGAGGGTGCGGAAGCGGCGGCCGGGCGGTGGCAGGAAGCGGAAGCGGCCGGACTATGATGCGGGGCGAAACCTCGAGGAGCTGATGGACGCAGCAGTGGAGCTGTACGATGCGGGGCAGTCACTGCAGGCGATCGCGGATGAGCTTGCGCTGAATCCGATCAAGGTGCGGAAGCTGCTGATCACAGCGGAGGTGTACGAATCGGAGATCGCGGAGGAGGTACGGGCGACGTTTGAGGCGTACCGGGCGCGGCAGGACTACCGGGCAGCGGTGCAGGCGACGGCGGAGGAGCTTCGGCTCTCGATTCCGTCGGTGAACTCGTACCTGCCGTATGAGAAGGGCGTGTATTTTGCGGCGACGGACAGCGTCGAGAAGATCAGCGCCGGGGCGGAGCGGCAGCGGCGTTACCGCGCGATGAAGAAGTGGCGGGCAGCGCCGACGGAGGAGAACCTCTGGGGCGTGGTGCAGGCCTACGCGGGCGCGCAGTTTAAGACCTGGTCGGGGCTCGGGTTCAGCTATCAGCTGCGGCGTGGACGGAATGGCGAGTTCACGCGGGAACTCTGGATCGATCGCCGCGCGCAGAGCAAAAGTCTTGCGTGGAGCTCGGTGATGCTGGCGCTCGGGAAGGTGTCGGGAACGAAGAAGTCAGCAGAGCTCGGCGGAATGTCAGATTCCGGGCAGCAGGCGATGCTGGCACTTGGGAAGATGCCGGATGGGCGGAATTCAGCAGAGCTCGGCGTGATGTCAGATTTCGGGAAACAGGAGCCGCAACCGCAGAAAACAACGGTGCCGGTCATCCAGCGCCCGAAGGACCTCGGCGACATCCGCGGTATCAGTTACATCTACGCGATGTTCTACCGCTTCGGTATCATCGACGTGCCGGAGAAGGTGAAAGCGAAGATGGGACGATGAGGGACTTTATAAAAATTTAATGGGGTCAGACCCCATTAAGAATTTCTGAAGCATCGTAAGGAAAAATTAAGGGGCTCTGCCCCCATAAACTCCCCCGGAGTGACGATCGACAGGGCGTTTGCATTGGAGAGCGGAAAGTGCTGGTGTAGTGAAAGCAGGACAGCCAAGGTGCTGTTATAGGAGGTGTAATGATGATGGAATATCCAGAAGCGGTGATTTTTGATTATAATGGGACGATGGTGAATGATGAGATCTACCATAACGAGGCTTGGAGTCTGTTTATGAAGCGGCATCTCGGGCGGGATCTCACGGAGGAGGAGTTCGATCGGTACATCCACGGGATTCATGCGGATGTGACGATCCGGCATTTCCTCGGGGAGGGGCTCAGCGAACAGGAGGTGAAGCAGCTCGTCGAGGAGAAGGAGGAGACCTACCGGGAGATCTGCGTTTCGCATGCAGATATCTATCAGCTACGGGACGGGCTGCCGGCGTTTCTGGACCGGTTGCAGGCCGCGGGCGTGAAGCTCGGGATCGCGACCTCGTCGCCGATCGAAAATGTCGAGTTTTATTTCCGACAGATCGACCTCGCGCGCTGGTTTACGCTCGAGCAGGTGACGTACAACGACCACAGCTTCCCAGGAAAGCCGGCGCCGGATATCTTCCTGCGCGCGGCGGAGAAGCTTCACGCAGACATCCATCGAAGCTATGTATTCGAGGATGCGAAGTCGGGGGTGCAGGCTGCAGTGGCGGCCGGTGCGGCGAAGGTCATCGCTGTGGCGGGGACGGCCGACCCGGAGGCACTTCGAGCGCTCGGCGCCGCGCAGGTGATCGAGACCTACAGGGAGCTGCTGTAAGCTTGATGCACCTGCGCCATCGGCACCTGCCTGCGCCAATGCTGTATCAAATTGGCAAAAATCTCATTTGGTGAATTTAATAGGGTCAGACCCCATAAACTTCTGTTCAGATTCTGTTTAGAAAAATTTAATGGGGTCAGACCCCATAAACTAGAGGAGGGAAAACATGCGATATAAGGCGTTTGGTAAGACGGGGCTGGAGGTTTCGGAGCTGTGTCTCGGCACCTGGGGCATCGGTGGTGCGGGCTGGGATCAGAATCCGGAGGAGACGAAGATGGATGCGATCCGGGCGTCGTTTGAGCAGGGTGTGAATATCTTCGATACGGCGCCGGCGTACAACGCGGGCGCGGCGGAGCGGATCCTGGGCGAGACACTCGAGAAGATGGGCGTTCGGAAGGATGTGATCCTGTCGACGAAGTGTGGCAATGACTTCGTGAACGGGCAGTACGTGCATTGCGGTAAGCGCGACCACATCCTCGCACAGTGCGACGCGTCGCTTCGAAACCTCCGGACCGACTATATCGACCTGTACATCCTGCATTGGCCGCAGGACGATGCGACACCGGAGGAGACGCTCGGAGCAATGATGGAGCTCAAAAAGGCGGGCAAGGTCCGTTTCCTCGGTCTCTCCAACCACAGTGTGGCGCAGATGGAGGAGGCCGCGAAGTATGCGGACATCGATTTTATCCAGGTGCAGTATTCCATGCTGGAGCGCGAGCGTGAGGTGGAGATGAAGTACGCAGAGGCACACGGCATGGCGACGATGGGCTATGGCGTCCTCGGCGGAGGTTTACTCACCGGACGTTACCGCGAGCTCCGGACCTATGAAACCATGGACAGCCGGAACCGCTTCTACAAGTTCTTCCGCGAGCCGGGCTGGAGCAAGGCGCAGCAGCTTCTCGGCGTGATGGATGAGATCTCCGCTGCCCGCGGCGGCGTGCCGCTCTCGGAGATCGCCGTGAACTGGGCGCTTCAGAAGTCCTTCCTCACGACGGCCCTTTTCGGCACACAGCACCGCGCCCGCGTGATCGAGAACTGCCACGCCCTCGACTGGACACTCAGCGACGCCGATATCGCGAAGCTCGACCAGGCGCTGGTGGAGTTCGGGATCTGAATCGAACCATTGTGCAGACAGGGCCCAGAGGGGCGCTGCATGTATTGACCGAATCCATCCTTACGCGCAGCCACCTGTTTCGAGGCCGCCTGCATTGGCCAAAGCCAAACGAAAATATGTCGATTCTGTGAAGCCTGTGCCGAAAAAATGGCGAAAACAGCCCCTGAAAAAAATTCAAATTTGGTGAATCTTCAAGCCGAAAAAGGACTACCATAATGGCGTTACAGATAGTTGTCTGTGCACCGTATCACCACGGCCCTTACATCCTGTAAGAGCAGAAATCTTTCGCGGGAAATTTGCCGGGGATGTTACGATGTTTCTGCCGCGCCCACTGTGGACGTGGATAACATTTTCAGTGGCAGAGGCCACAGGAGGTAGTTATGGAGACATTAGAGGCGAAGACAAGAGATCTGAGCGTCAAGGGAAAGAAGCTTAGAAGAGAAGGCTATGCGACCGGTTCGATCAGTGGTAAGGCAATGAAGGAGTCCCTCGCGATCATCATGACGCAGAAGGATCTCGGCATGTTCTTCCAGGATCATCATGTCGGCTCCGAGGCAGAGCTTTCGGTCGATGGTACGAAGTATTCCGTTCTGATCAAGAGCGTGGATTTCGATGCGATGAAGCATCAGTATATTGATGTTACATTCCAGCAGCTGCTGAACGATGAGAAGATCCACTCGAAGGCAGTCATCGAGTTTATCAATGCAGAGAAGGCGCAGGGCTTCCTGACGAAGACCTGTGAGGAGGTCGAGTTCGTCGGCTATCCGAAGGACCTCGTCGATCATATCGTGATCGATCTCGCGAAGTATCCGGTCGGCACGAGACTGACCGTCGGTGATCTCGACATCGCGAAGGAAGGTAAGCTCGAGATCAAGACACCGCTCACCGATACCGTGCTTCATGTAACCGCACATCAGCATGGCAAGGCAGCTGAGGTCGATGAGCCAGAGGCACCGGCAGAGAAGGCGCTGGTAACACCGGCTACGAAGGAAGCCGCTGCACTCGCTGCGAAGGAAAATAAATAATTCCGTTAAGGATGCGGAGCCGGAGGGAGACCTCCGGCTCTTTTTTTGATCATTTCCGGCGTGTGTTTTGACATGTGATTTGTAGTTTTATAGTACGGAATCTGCTAGAATATCCCCTGTGGACGCAGGACGCCCACGCGAAATTTCTCATCTTAAGAATTTCGTAAGGGGGTCAGACCCCATAAACTTTAACTTTAGATTTTGTTTAGAAAAATTTAATGGGGTCAGACCCCATAAACTGCCAGGCAGGTGATGTATGGAACTTAAGAATCAGAACACAACACAAAAAGACTTCAAAAACTGGTCGGAACTCCGGATTTTTCTCTCGTATTTCCGACCGCACCGGAAGCTGTTTTACCTCGACATGGTGAGTGCGCTGGCGATCGCGGTGATCGATCTCGCCTTTCCAGCGGTGTCGCGCTGGTGCATGTACACGCTGCTGCCGGCGAACGCCTGGCGCACCTTCTGGACGGTGATGGCCGTCGTGACCGCCGCCTACGTGCTGCGTTCCGTGTTTTACTACGTGATCACGTACTGGGGCCACAACTTCGGCGCGCGCGTCGAGGCCGACATCCGCCGCGACCTGTTCCGGCACATCCAGGAGCTGAACTACAGCTTCTTCGACCATAACCGCGTCGGCCAGCTCATGAGCCGCCTCACGACGGACCTCTTCGACGTGACAGAGATGGCGCACCACGCCCCGGAGGACATCTTCATCAGCTCGGTGACGATCCTCGGCGCGCTCGTCATCATGTTCACCATCCAGTGGCGGCTCGCACTCGTGCTGACGCTCATGCTGCCGATCTTCCTGTCGGTGGTGCTGCGCTGCCGTTTCCACATGCGCGACGCCTCGCGCAAGGTGAAGTCAACGGTTTCCCTGATCAACACCGAGTTCGAGTCGGGTCTGTCCGGCATCCGGACGGCGAAGGCCTTCGCGAACGAGGGGGAGGAGCTCGAGAAGTTTGAGAAGGCCAATGCAGGCTACCGGAGCGCGAAGTTCGGGTTCCACCGCGCGATGGCGGAATTTCATTCGACGATGGAGTTCTGCCTCTGCATGATGTCCGTGGTGGTCATCGCGGTCGGTGGCGCCCTCATCATGAACGACCAGCTCACCGTCATTGACCTCATCGCGTTCAGCATGTATGTGTCGGCCTTCGTGAATCCGATCCGGAAGCTCGCGAATACCACGGAGGTGATCGCGAACGGCACGGCGGGGCTGCATCGCTTCGTGGAGCTGATGCGGACCGAGCCGGAGCTCCAGGACAGCCCGGGCGCGCTTGCGCTGGAGGACGTGCAGGGTGAGATCCGCGTCGATCACGTGTCCTTCGCGTACCAGAAGGGGCAGGGCATCCTGCACGACGTGTCGCTCGACATCCGGCCGGGTGAGACCGTGGCCTTCGTCGGTTCCTCCGGCGGCGGCAAGACGACGCTCAGCCAGCTGATTCCGCGTTTCTACGATGTCACGGACGGCGCGATCTACCTCGACGGGCACGATGTCCGCATGGTGACGCAGGAGTCCCTGCACCAGAACATCGGCGTCGTTTCGCAGGATGTGTTCCTGTTCGCCGGCAGCATTGCCGACAATATCCGCTACGGTCGTCTCGATGCGACGATGGAAGAGGTGATGCTTGCGGCTGCGAAGGCAGAGATTGCGGACGACATCGCAGCGATGCCGGACGGCTATCAAACCAATGTCGGCGAGCGGGGTGTCCTGCTCTCCGGTGGTCAGAAGCAGCGGATCTCCATCGCGCGGATCTTCCTGAAGAACCCGCCGGTCCTGATCCTCGACGAGGCGACCTCCGCGCTCGACAGTGTGACCGAGGCCCGCATCCAGGCGACCTTCGAGAAGCTCTCGCAGGGCCGCACCACGATCGTCATCGCGCACCGCCTCGCGACCGTGAAGAACGCGGACCGCATCGCCGTCATCGACGACGGCCGCATCATCGAGCTCGGCAGCCACGACGAGCTCATGGCCCGGAACGGCGCCTACGCCGCCCTGGTGCGCACCCAGGAACTCAAGTCTTAAGAATTTCGTAAGGGGGTCTGACCCCATTAAATTTTTATAAACTAAATCTAAACAAAAGTTTATGGGGTCAGACCCCATTAAGTTTAAAGAGGAGAGAAAGATGCAATTATTTGATGGACGGCCGGCGACGGCGGAGGGGCGTGAGCCGAAGGAGATGCGTGTGTATGATCTGCTCGATTCGCTGGGGATCTCGTACCAGCGGACAGATCATGCGCCGGCGACGACGATGGAGGTGTGCGAGGTGATCGACGCGGCGCTCGGCTGCCTGATCTGCAAGAATCTGTTTCTCTGCAACCGCCAGCAGACGGAGTTTTACCTGCTGATGATGCCGGGCGACAAGGTCTTCAAGACGAAGGAGCTGTCGCACCAGATCGGCTCCGCGCGCCTGAGCTTCGCGAAGGAGGAGCAGATGATGGAGTTCCTCGAGATCCACCCGGGCGCAGTGAGCATCATGGGCCTCATGAACGACACGGAGAATCACGTGCAGCTGCTGGTTGACGAGGACGTCCTGAAGGGCGAGTATGTCGGCTGCCACCCGTGCGTGAACACCTCGTCGCTGAAGCTCCGAACCGCGGACGTCTTCGGGAAGTACCTCGAGGCCGTGCACCACGATTACCGCGTGGTGAAGCTGGTCGGCGAGGCGTGACCGCGATGCCCGCACGGGGTCAGACCCCTGTCCGCATAGATTTTTTACATGGAGGTAAGATATGAAGGTTTTAATGCTGAATGGAAGTCCGAAGGCAGATGGGAATACGAATCGTGCGCTCACGGAGATCGGTGAGCAGCTGAAGAAGGAGAGCATCGATTATGAGATCTTCCAGATCGGCGGGCAGGCGATCCGGGACTGCATCGGCTGTGGCCAGTGCACGGAGAAGGGCTGTGTGTTTGATGATGACGTGACGAATGCCTTCATCGCGAAGGCACAGGAAGCGGATGGCTTCATCTTCGGCACACCGGTGTACTATGCGCACCCGAGCGGCCGCATCCAGTCGCTGCTCGACCGCGCATTCTATGCCGGCGGCACAGCCTTCGCGTTCAAGCCGGGCGCAGCAGTCGCTGTAGCGAGACGTGCCGGCACGACTGCCTCCGTCGATGTGCTCGAGAAGTACTTCGGCATCAACAACATGCCGACCGTGCCATCCACCTACTGGAATGTCGCGCATGGCCGTGTGCCGGGTGAAGCCGGACAGGACCTCGAGGGTATGCAGACTATGCGGAACCTCGCCCGCAATATGGCGTGGATGCTGAAGTGCATCGAGGCGGGACGGAAGGCGGGCATCGACCACCCGGAGGTGGAGAAGAGTGCACGCACGAACTTTATCCGCTGAAAAAACCACTTGCATATAGTATAGACTTATGGTAGTGTTACCACATTGTTTCACCCGTTGAAGTGTTAGGAATCGCAAGAAACCGAACATGGAGGGCGCTTTGGAGAATTCCATTCAGTTGGATGCCGAAGGTGTAAGGTGCGCATGCGCCGAATCTCTCAGGCAAAAGAACGAAGCTGCAAGTGAAATCATCGTGTGTACAATGTCGTACACGTATTTGTATTTGCGTAGAAGTTCTTGAGCCTGCCGGAAACGGAAGGCTCTTTTTTTTCGCGAGAAACGAGCCAAAGCCCATGCTTGCATGGGGCCGGGCACCAGACCGCGATACCATCTTTCAATTCTCCGAAGTGACAGCACATCATGATTTTCAGGGGGTTCTACATTATGCTGCTATCACTTGTCCAGACGATCAATTCCTATCTGTCCGACTATGTTCTCGTGATCCTGCTTCTCGGCGTGGGTCTCTGGTACTCCATCCGGACCGGCTTCGTCCAGATCCGCTACTTCGGCTATGGGATGAAGAAGACCTTCGGTGAGCTGAGTCTCTCCGGTAAGAAACACGCCGCCGGCATGTCCTCCTTCCAGGCCCTCGCGACCGCCATCGCGGCACAGGTCGGCACCGGCAACATCGTCGGCGCGAGTGGTGCGATCCTCACCGGCGGCCCGGGTGCGATCTTCTGGATGTGGGTCATCGCCTTCTTCGGCATGGCCACCATCTACGCGGAGGCGATCCTCGCGCAGGAGACGAGAGTGGTCCGTGAGGACGGCAGTATCCACGGCGGCCCGGTCTACTACATCACGACCGCATTCCGCGGTCACTTCGGCCAGTTCCTCGCTCGCTTCTTCGCGGTGGCGATCATCCTCGCGCTCGGCTTCTTCGGCTGCATGGTGCAGTCCAACTCGATCGGCTCGACGATCAGTACCGCCTTCGGTGTGCCGTCGTGGATCGTCGGCATTGCCCTCGTGATCTTCTGCGGTGCCATCTTCCTCGGCGACGTCAAGCGCCTCGCGTCCGTGACCGAGAAGGTCGTGCCGGTGATGGCGCTCGTGTTCCTGATCGGCGGCCTCGCGGTGCTCGTGCTGCGCATCCAGTATCTGCCGGCGACCTTCGCGATGATTTTCCGCTACGCCTTCCAGCCGCAGGCCATCATCGGCGGTGGCTTCGGCTATGCCCTGAAGACTGCGGTTAGCCAGGGGGCGAAGCGCGGTCTCTTCTCGAACGAGGCCGGTATGGGTTCGACCCCGCATGCGCATGCGCTGGCCAATGTCTCCTGCCCGCATGAGCAGGGTGTGGTCGCGATGGTCGGTGTTTTCATCGACACCTATGTGGTGCTGACCCTCAATGCGCTGGTCATCATCTCGACGATGTATACGAGTGACGGTATCCTCGCGGGCGGTGTGATTCCGGAGACCATCGGCAAGGCCAATCTCGCGCAGACCGCCTTCGGCACCGTCTTCGGCGAGCGCCTCGGTGCGATGTTCGTCGCCATCTGCCTCTTTTTCTTCGCCTTCTCGACGATCCTCAGCTGGAATCTCTTCGGAAAGATCAACGTGATCTGGCTCTTCGGCGACCGCGGCAGCCGCGTCTACACCCTGATCGCCCTCGTCTTCATCTTCCTCGGCACCCTGACCTCGAGTGACCTTGTGTGGGAGTTCTCCGACATGTTCAACCAGCTCATGGTCGTGCCGAACGTCATCGCCCTGTTCGCCCTCACCGCCCTCGTCGTGAAGAACGTGAACGCCGCGAAGTCCTCATCTTAAGAATTTCGTAAGGGGGTCTGACCCCATTAAATTTTTCTAAACAGAATCTAAACAGAAGTTTATGGGGTCAGACCCCATAAACTGCAGGCCTTAAGTGGTTCATGGCTACTATTAAATTTGTGCAAAATTCACTGATTTGTAAGAAAAAATGCGCAAACGAAGAACATTTTTCCTTCTATCTATGATAGATTAATAGTAGAGAGCAGGTGGCGGGCAGCGCGTGGCCATCCTGCGGGTGTTCGTGATTTAAAGAGTGAGAAACGACTGGGGATGTCGTATATTCCCGGCTATTTCGTCGTATCTGTAATTCTCGTCTGGAAAGGAGGCGTGTGATGCATAGAAAAGAGCATGAGAAGTTCAGCGCAGGCGATGTGAGAAGAGTGAGCGAGGGTCGGTGTTCGAGCCGGAAGCTCCCTGCCGGCTGCTTCCTGAGGCTGTGCCTCTTCAGCACACTTCTTCTCCTTATGTTTCTGACGGGCTGCGGGAAGAAGCCGGCGCAGGCGGGGCCGAAGCCATCCGGCGGCACTACGTCGAAGGTGGAGAGCACGGACAAATCAACGTCGGCGCTCCCGGAGGACATCGACTTCACGGCGCTCGACGAGGATAAGAAGGAGCAGCTGCTGAAGACGCTCGTGCAGGACAGCTACACCTTCGAGGGCGAGGTGAGCGACGGCCCGGCGGATCGGACCGATGTTTCTTATCATGTGCCGAAGATCTGCTCCGACAGCGCCGGCGCGAAGGAAATCAACCAGGCGATCGCGGCGGCATGCGAGGATGTGACGAGCCAGAAGGAGGACGACTACGTGGGCTGGATCGAGGTCGACTACGACAGCTACCTGAACGGCGACACGCTGAGCCTCGTCCTCACGAAGAGCAGCAACCTCGACGATTATACCGAGTATTACGCGTACAACCTGAACCTCACGGACGGCACGCGCATGTCGGCGAAGGAGCTCGCGCAGCTGCTGGTGCGTGGTGTGCCGACCGATGCAGACGATTTCGACGATTTTGACGATGACGAGGACGACGCACCGCTGACCCTCGAGCTGCAGAGCGGCGAAACCGTTGAGGCCGCACTTCTTCGTGTGATCCGAAGGGCCGCTGCCTACGAGTTCGACCAGTCCGTGCGCTATATGTACGATTCCGATTATTACAGCAGCGCGGGCGAGGCCGAACGCCAGAGCCTCTACGCCGAGTTCATGAAGTACCGCATGCAGACCCTCGCGGACGACAACATCACGTCGGACCTCCCGATGTATCTGGACGACGACGGCGAGCTCGTGGTCGCGGTGCCGGTCCACGTGATGGCGGGCGGCGGTCTCTACAACTGCGAGCTTAAGCCAATGCAGACGATCTATCAGTATGATGCTGCTTCGGGTCGTGTTCTCTCCGGAGAGGACTGGGAAGACAGGCTTGAAGATGCACGCGAGGCGGGTACGAGTGGGGACGTGATGAACGCGGAGCGTCATGATCTGAAGCTCAGCTTCGACGATGCGCTTTTCGTCAACTACGAGGATGGCCGCATGACCGTCCGCATCGAGCAGAATGAGTGGACCGAGGCTGCGTTCGGGGTCGGAAGCATTGACTATGGCAAGGAGTATGAGGTCGACGGCGTCTATAAGGATTACGTGAGCGCAGAGCTGCTGACCATCATGCACGGCGAGCATGTCGTGCCGACCTTCGTCTCGAACGACGGCATGATCGCTTACCTCGATCTCTACCACGGCGCGTGGGGCGGCCACTTCTGCCTGACCGAGCCGGCCTGCGGGATCGTGAATGTCGAAGCGATCGGGGAGGGCAATGCAGGCGAAATCGCAGCAGCACTTGAGAAGAACATGTTTGGGAGCAGCGACACGTTCAGCCGTACGGTGATGGGCCTCTACGAGAACGAGGGCTGCACGACGGAGACGAGCTTCGATACCGATGCCGGCACGAGCTACACGGATAGCTTCTACCTCGGTTTCGATCCGAACGATCCGTCGAAGTTCCTGTATCAGGATGCGTGTGTGGACGCGGAAATCTATCTGAATTATGAGGGCCGCTGCACCTGGCTCGGCATGAATGGGCAGGGCCTCGTGTTCTGCGTCGAGTTCTATGATGAGGACCTCGGGCAGATGCACTACAGCAGCTTCCAGATCCGCCGCGTGGAGGAACTGAATGAGAAGACCGACGAGTGGTATGAGTACATGCGTTACCAGCACCTCGGCGGCTATGACCTCTTCGGCAGCGACGACGAAGTGCGCGAGCTCAGCCTCGCGATGGGGGATGCAACGGCTGCGGATGCAGCAGAAAAGGAGGAAAGTATGAGCACTGGAAATCTGGCAGTTACGGGAACCTTTGTAGATGGTGGGATGCTGAGTGCGGCGGACCGCGCGGCGATGATCGTGCTTGAGAACGATGCATACAGCCAGTTTGCGAAGCTGACAGCGACCGAGACACTGACCGACGTTCGTATCTACACACTGGAAATGGATTTTGAGGCGGGATCCGACGATATCTACTTCCATGGCACCGAGAAGAGCAGTATACCGAAGCTCGCAGCCGGTCAGTCGATCTACCTGCAGCTTTCCTTCCCAGGCGATACACCGCACCACGGTATTTCCTTCGTGGATGCGAACGGCACACCACGCTGCTTCTCGATGATGATGAGCGGGTTTGATGGAAGCCTCGCACTGAGCGAAGAAAAGGCCTTTACGTAAGCGCGATATCGGAGCTCTTTTTGCAGAACAGGCCTGCGCAGGCTCTGTGACATTAGTTTTTCTGAATTTGACGCAATACCGGGGCCTGGGGAAAAAAGACATTAACCAAGTTTGACGATATCGCGCTCTGAATAGAATATGACATTATGTTTTTTCGCAATAAAAGAGCATCAGAAAAAAGGGCATTAGATTTTCGAAAGATTTGACACAAAACCGGTCATAATAAGAAAAGGGACATTACCTGAGGTAATGTCCCTTTTCTAAAAGGAAGCTCTATTGCGTCAAAATAAGGAAAAACAGCCCATGAAGCAGGGCGATGTTTGAGAAAACATAATGCCCGGATTTTTTCAGGACACCTATTGCGAAAAAGCATAATGCCTGAAATCTTCAGAGACACCTATTGCGAAAAATCTTAGAGTTTCCAGCGGGTCAGCGGTTCCTCGACATCGCAGATGCGGTTCTTATAGCCGGCAGCACAGTCGAGGGCGAGGAACTTCTTCGGTAGTCCCTTTTCGCCGAAGTTATGCATCGGGAAGATCCGATCGGCGTCGGCATAGTGCATGAAATCCTCGATGCCCTTCCACCAGCCATTGAGGCGAGGATCGAGGGGGATAAAGGCGGCTGTGAAATGTCGTCCGCGGATGCGCTCGAGTTCTTCGTGGTAGATGTCCGCGAGCTTCTGATCCTCCACATCGCCGTCCCACCACCAGTTGTTGAGATCACCGGCATGGTAGATGCGGAGGTCGCCGAGCCGGACGATGAACGCGACGCCCTCATCATTCGAGTGGAGAGTGTCGATGGAAACGTCGATGATCGAAGCATCTGTGATACTATGTACGTTCGGTGCATCCGGTGCCTTATCATCCATTCTCGCCTCTGATGTAGGATGAGGCTTCATCGAAGTTTCGCTCGCCCGCAGGATGCCTGCACGAAAGACAGCTTCCTGTTGTTTTGTGTCCATCGGCTGAACCAGCTTGTCAGCGGATGTCGGCACTACAGCTGCCCGCCCGCCTGCGAGCTGGATGAGACGGTGCTCGTGTGGAAGCATTGAACAGGTGAAAGGCTGAACGGCCGCCGGTACCGGGATGTCAGCCGAGAGTACGAAGAAAGACCTCGGATATCGCTCGTGCAGTGTGAAAATCTCCTTCGAAAAGTGATCAGGGTGCGCGTGGCTGTTAAAGAGTAGCAGCGGTTTTACAGGATCCAGCTCTGGAAGCTGTACGTCACCACAGTAGTAGTCAAACAACATATAGCATTCCGCTGTTTCGACCAGAAAACAAGAGTGTTCGATGTAGGTGATTTTCATTTCATACCTTCTTTCAGAGAATATGGGAATGCCCATCACGGAATCAGATGGCATCTGTCTGTATGCTCATATAATACGACATCGGCAGGCGTAAGAGCAAGGTCTGAAAGAGTCCCTGAAACATAACGAACAGGGTTTGACCGCTGCCGTTGAAATGGAACCCATCATACGGAATAGAATGGCAGTCAGCATGCCTGCACTTATAAATAAACGCCTTTTAACTATAGGATTAATCTATAACTGATTCGAAATATCCGGTATTAGGCATGATCAAACGGAGGTGTTATGATGATTTCATCACGTAAGAAAAGGTTACCCGAAAGGAGACGATATTATGGCAGAGTACAAGCTTTGGGATGCATTAAAGGAAGCAAAGAAGTATAAGTGGGTGGAGCTTTCCCACTCATTAAACAACGAGAGTCCGTACTGGTCGGGCATCCCGGAGGGCTCGGTCGAGCTGGGCACGACGGTGTGGGACTGGGGCAAGCCGGAGCTGGAGTGCCTGATCCAGACCTTCAAGTTCCCGGGTCAGTTCGGTACCCACATCGATTTCCCGGGACACTTCGTGCGGGGACGAGCACTGTCCGAGCAGTACGACGTGCATGATCTCATCTTCCCGCTGGTGGTCATCGACATTTCCGAGCAGGCGAAGCAGGATCCGCGCTACACGGTAACGGTCGACGACATTCGCGCATATGAGGCGCAGTACGGCGAGATCCCGGAGGGGGCACTGGTGGCACTTCGCAGCGACTGGTACAAGAAGTGGCCGGATATCGACGCACTGTCCGGCATCGATGCCGACGGCCATGAGAATGCACCGGGCTGGTCGCTCGAGGCACTCAAGTACATCTATGAGGTCCGCCACGCCGCCGCCAATGGCCACGAGACCCTCGACACGGATTCGTCCGCGGTCGCCGAGGCAGAGGGTGATCTCGCCTGCGAGCGTTATGTCCTCGACCAGGGCAAGCTTCAGGTAGAAGTCCTCGCGAACCTCGATCAGGTGCAGCCTGCTGGCGCCGTCGTCCTCATTTCCTACCCGCGCATCGAAGGTGCGACCGGCCTCCCGGCACGTGTCTGGGCCATCACGGAGTGATGCGCATCGCACCTGGTGACCAACTGCCGGAGACCCTTTCAGGCCAATGCCTCCATCCGGCACCCGCCCTGGAGTTTCTGGATATCCATAGATCATGAAATACAAAACCGGGAGTGTATCACTACGATGCACTCCCGGTTTGTGTCATGTTTAACCTTCCGGCTTAAGAATTTCGTAAGGGGGTCTGACCCCATAAACTCCAAGTTTAGATTTTGTTTAGAAAAATTTAATGGGGTCAGACCCCGTCAGTTCTGCGCCTCGGCCTGGATCTTCCGCATGATGCGGCGGAAGAGGAGGACCGAGAGGACAGCGGCGGTGGCTTCGGTGATCCAGAAGGCGTGCCATACGCCGGCGGCGCCGATCGCCTGACTCAGGACATAGGCGAGTGGCAGGAGCACGACGATATTGCGAGCGAGGGAGATCACGAGGGACTCCGCGCCCTTGCCGAGGCCCTCGAGGACGCCGGAGATGGTGACGGAGACGCCGGAAAGCATGAAGCCGCGGCAGATGATGAGCAGCGCCTCGCGCCCCAGCTGGATGGTGTCAGCATTGGACGCAAAAATCCCGATGAGCTGGTTCGGCAGCAGAATGCAGAGCAGCGTGCCGATCACCATGACGCCGCTCACCATCGCGAGTCCGGTGCGGAAAATCGCCTTCAGCCGCCGGAACTCGCCGGCACCGTAGTTGTAGCTGCAGATCGGTCGCATGCCCTGGACGATCCCGTTGGCAGTGAGGTAGATGAAGGTCTGCAGCTTGTAATACGCGCCGAGCACGAGCACATAAGACGCGGAGTAGACGGCGAGGATGCCGTTCAGTACGGTGATCATCAGGGAGGACAGCGCCAGATTGAGGGCTGCCGGGATGCCAATGCTGTAGACCTTTACGAGGGTGGCGCCGACCTGATGCATCTTCCGCGGAGCGATGCGAATCGGGATGTTCGCGAGGTCGCGGTAGTAGACGACGAGGTAGATGAGGAGGGAGACGACCTGTCCGATGCCGGTCGCCCAGGCCGCGCCGGCGATTCCCATGGCCGGGATCGGACCGAAGCCGAAGATCATGATCGGGTCGAGCACGATATTGACGAGACAGCCGATCAGCATGCTGATCATCGAAACCTTCATGCGGCCGATCGCCTGGAACATCTTCTCATAGGAAATCGCGGCAGCATTCGGCACACCGAAAAGGAAGACGATACGTGCATACTCGGTGCCCAGGCGGATGGTGTCAGCATTGTCCGAAAATCGTCCTACGAAGGCCGACATCCCGAAGATGCAGAGCACGCTGATGAGGATGCCGTGAAGGATGTTTCCGAGAAGACCGAGGGTCGCGGCGGTGTTCGCCTGTTTCTGAAGCCCCGCGCCGAGCGAATACGCGATCACGGCGTTCATGCCGATGCCGTAGCCGACCGTCACCGCGATGAGCAGATTTTGCGCCGGGTAGACGAGGGACAGCGCGGTCATCGCCTGCTCGCTGATACGCGCGACGTAGTAGCTGTCGATGATGTTGTAGAGCGAGTTCACGAGCATGGAAATCGTCATCGGAATCGCCATGGAAATCACGAGCGGCACGATCGGACGCTCCTTCATAAATGTCTGGTCCATAAGTTCTCCTTTACTTCATTATAGTAGCTGCACATCCTGGCTTCCCGGGACGACTGGGGGTCTGACCCCGTCATGGCCCCGGAACAGGGATGCCGAATGTCCGATGGGGTCAGACCCCGCGGCTGCCGGGCATCATCTTAAGAATTTCGTAAAGGGGTCTGACCCCATAAACTTCCTCTTTAGATTTTGTTTAGAAAAATTTAATGGGGTCAGACCCCGTTTTCGGCGCAAAAAAAGGCCACGCAGCGGGGAGAGCCTCCCGGCTGTGTGGCGAAAAATAAAGCGCGCATTGTCGCTTCAGAAAAATCCACTCCATTACATGGTTTTGGAGTATTAATGTACCATTGATGGAATTCATTTGTCAAGGTGGAATCACGCTTCCGCCAGAATTCAAGATGATTTCTGCTCAAAAATGAAAAAAATTTTCGTGCAATCTGCATGAAAATTTCGAAATATCTAAAATTCCGAAAATTGATTTCACAAAAACTATTGAATATTAAATTTCAGAAGACTAAGATGGAAATTAATAAAAGCAGTGGAGGGGGATATGTCCATGCAATTCCGTATGGCCTTAGTATGTCCACTGCGCTAAGGAGGCTTGTATGATTAGCTTTTTCTTATGTCTGATCGCACTCGTCGCCGGCTATTTTACCTATGGTAAGCTCGTCGACAGCACCTTCGGACCGGATGACCGTGAAACACCGGCCGTCAGAATCAATGATGGCGTCGATTACGTCGTCATGCCACAGTGGAAGCTGTTCCTGGTTCAGCTTCTGAACATCGCCGGCCTCGGCCCGATCTTCGGTGCCCTGCAGGGTGCACTCTGGGGCCCGGTTGTTTTCCTGTGGATCACCTGTGGTACCATCTTCGCCGGTGGTGTCCATGATTACTTCTCCGGTATGCTTTCCGAGCGAAACAACGGTGGCTCCATCTCGGAGGTCACTGGTAAGTATCTCGGTGGTGCTATGAAGAACGTCATGCGTGTATTCTCGGTCGTTCTCCTCGTCATGGTCGGTACCGTATTTGCGAAGGGCCCGGCCAGCCTGATCGTCAAGATGATCGATCCGGCAGGCACCGGCACCGGACTGCTGGCGAACGGTTCCTTCTGGCTCGCCATCATCCTGCTGTACTACTTCATCGCCACCTTCATCTCGATCGATGCCATCATCGGACGTATCTACCCGATCTTCGGTATCTGCCTGATCGCGATGGCTGTCGGTGTTATCTTCGGTATCATGACGAATCCGGCCTACACGATCCCTGAGATCTGGACGAACTTCTACAACATGCACCCGAAGGGAACCCCGATCTGGTCCTTCATGTTCATCACCGTCGCCTGCGGCGCGATTTCCGGATTCCATTCTACCCAGTCCCCGCTGATGGCACGTTGCCTGAAGAGCGAGAAGCAGGGCCACTTCGTATTCTACGGCGCGATGGTCGGCGAAGGCATCATCGCCCTCGTATGGGCCGCTGCCGGCTGCGCGATCTATGAGAAGACCGGTGGACTTTCGACCGGACTGCAGGAGAGCCTCGCAGGTGGTCAGTCTGCCGCCGTTTACGACGTCTGCGTCAAGACCATGGGCTCCGTCGGTGTCGCACTCGCGATGCTCGGCGTCATCGCCTGCCCGATCACCTCTGGTGATACCGCCTTCCGTTCCGCACGTCTGACCATCGCCGACTGGGCTGGCCTCGACATGAAGAACTGGAAGACGAGGTTAATGCTGACGATCCCGGTACTCGGTGCCGGTGCCATCATTTCCCAGCTCGACTACACCATCGTATGGCGTTACTTCAGCTGGACGAACCAGACCCTCGCGATGATCGTCCTCTGGGCCGCATCGATGTACCTCTTCCGCGAGAAGAAGAACTACTGGATCACCGCTGTACCGGCGACCTTCATGAGCGCCGTCAGCGCGACCTACTTCATCCTCGCTCCGGAGTGTCTCGGTGGCTTCGTGAACCAGAAGACTGCAGAGGGCGCGACGATCTACAACACCATGGTCGCTTATCCGATCGGCATCATCGTCGCCATTCTCTTCCTCGGTCTCTTCCTGAAGGCTACGAAGAAGCCTGCGAAGGCCTGAAAACGCATCACCTTCTTTCCCGCACCGAGCCGCCTGCATCCCTCCATCTGGCTTCGGCCAATGCTTCCATCAGGATGCGCTCACGCGGGGGAGTTCATGAAAAACTTCACCCTATGTTGACCAATGCATCCACCCGGATGCGCTGACGCGGGGAAGTCAACTGACAACCGAATATTCATGCGAAAGGCGGAGGTGGTGGCACTTCCGCCTTTTCTTTAAATGCATACTGCATCATGCGAAATCTCTTTACACCACCCGCTGCCGTGCTAGGATTACATGTAAAGAATCATATGCGATCTATGCAGCGGATCATATCCGGGTACGAATAAAAAAATGCCGTGTATCAGGATATGAAGAACATGGATGCGACTGCATATATCCGAATACCAAACTATCAAACAGCAAAGGATTGACGAAATTATGGGAATGTTTTTATCAGCCGTGGCCACGGACCTGTCTCCGGAGGAACTGAATATCGAAAAGAAGCACATGGTGAAGATCGGGCGTCTCGGCGTCAGCGATCGGGCCGTGTTCCTGTCCTCGCTGATGCTGGACCGGAGCCGTTACGTCCTCTTCACGGACATGAACCGCATCTTCAAGCAGGTCGCGATGTCGAAGGGCGGCTTCACCGGCAAGGGGATCTTCGGCAGTATGGCGTACATCGTCGTGGAGCTGAAGAGCGGGCACCAGATCCGCTGTGCTGTGCAGGCTGAGCCGTTCGCGGACACGCTTCTCGAGGAGGTCGCGAAGCGCTGTCCGGAGCTCCCGACCCACAGCCGCGAGGCCGAGCAGAAGCTGCGTGCCGCGGAAGAGGAAGAGAAGCGGCGCTACGCCGAGCACCTCACGCCGGCTGCCGAAGCAACGATCGAGAAGCTCGAGGCGGAGAAGGCGACGCTTGAGAAGCAGCCGGCACTGTACCGCCAGCTCTCCGCGTCTGCGAAGCAGCTCCGCATCGTCCAGCGCGTGAATCCGAGCGCGAAATGGGTGGCCCTCGTCGTCCTCATCATGGCCATCTGCGCGACGGCCTTCGGCATTGTCCGACTCCTGCAGGGCGGTACGACCGCGATCTACGTCGTGTTCTTCGGCTTCGCGATCATCTTTCTGCTCGCCGCGTCGCGTGTGCTGCCGAACGCACAGAACAACGTGCAGAAGGTGCGTGAGGCCAATGCTTCTGCCGTCGAGCAGATGGAGCACGCGCTCGTCGGTGAAGCCCTTGACGTGCCGGCCCGCTATGCCCACCCGGTTGTGATCGAACGCATGATCCGCGTGATCCGCGAGGGCCGCGCTGAAACACCGGCGGACGCCCTCGCCCTCGTGAAGAAGGACCTGCAGGCCCTGAACTCGAGCGTCACCGTCTCGCAGAAGGAGTACGATGAAGTCGTCGAAATCAAACCTATGTTTCTGAACTTCGATTACGAGTAGTGG
Source organism: Oribacterium sp. P9 (assembly GCF_046365365.1). Taxonomy (NCBI): domain Bacteria; kingdom Bacillati; phylum Bacillota; class Clostridia; order Lachnospirales; family Lachnospiraceae; genus Oribacterium; species Oribacterium sp. P9. The sequence goes on from NZ_JBKEIS010000015.1 coordinate 21,362, forward strand.
GACGAGATGTGAATATGAAAGTGAAAGAGAATTTAATTCAATTACTTCAGAAGGATGGCGTGGATTCGGATCTTCTGAATAAGGCGCAGGCGTATGCTTCCGATGCATCCGTATTAACACAGGAGTTGGTGGCGAGAATCCCGACGCCGGAGTGTCCGTATTATGGCAGGGAGATCTGGGAGGCGGCGATCGCGGCGCTTCTCAGCGGGCGAAATCTGTTGCTGTCGGGGCCGAAGGCGACGGGCAAGAACATCCTCTGCGAGAATCTGGCGGCGCTGTTTGAGCGCCCGGTGTGGGATGTGTCCTTCCATGTGGGGATGGATGCGGCGTCGATGATCGGGGCGGACAGCTTCGATGGAAGTCGAGTCGTGTTCAAACCGGGGCCGGTCTACCTCGCGGGTAAATACGGCGGCTTCGCGGTGCTCGACGAGATCAACATGGCGAAGAACGAGGCGCTGGCGGTGCTGCACAGTGTGCTGGATCACCGGCGGGTCATCGATGTGCCGGGCTATGAGCGGCTGCAGCTGCATCCGGCGACACGTTTCATCGCGACGATGAACTACGGCTACGAAGGCACGCGCGAGCTCAATGAGGCGCTGGCGTCGCGTTTTCTCGTCATCGCGATGCCGATCATCTCGGAGGAGAACCTCTGCCGTGTGCTCGAGGGTCGCTTCCTGACGATCCGGAAGAGCTGGCGTGACCAGTTTGTGAAGCTCTTTTATGAGCTGAATGACAAGGCGGAGCACGCGGAGATTTCGGAGCGGGCGGTGGACCTGCGCGGCCTGCAGGATGCGATCGGCCTCATGCAGTTCGGTATCTCGATCCGCACGGCCCTCGACATGGGCATCGTCAACAAGTGCTTCGACCCACATGAGCAGCAGCTGATCCGCGACGTGATCACTGCACGGATCCCGGACCGCGGCGGGAGAGAAGTATTTGACTGAGGTGAGGTATGGCTGGAACAGAAGACGAGCGGAAAAGAGCGGAAAATCTGGTGTGGACGGCAGCGGGAGACTATGCCTTCACGCCGGATTTTCTGTCGTTTACAGAGGATGGCAGCGCGGACCTCTACATGAACCTCGTCATCGGGCTCGCGCATAAGTGGCTCGGTCGCCCGACGGAGGCGCTGCTCGAGGAGGTGTCCCGGAGTCGGCGTGCGGCGATCCTCAGTGACACCCTCTGGCTCGGCATCGAGTCCTACGTCTATGCGCGTGAGCTGCCGTCCCGTCCCGCACTTGAGACGCTTCGTGTGCAGCATGCCGAGGCGTATTTCGCGCACCTTCAGAATCTCAATCGCCAGCAGTGGATGGCGGAAAACAAGCGCCTCCTCGACCAGCAGACGATCCGCTGGAGCCGCGTGCTCGGCCGGAAAACGCGGGTGTACGCGCCCGACCGCAGGGCCCTCGCTGCTGCCCTCGAGCTCGATCCGACCCTCCGTGCGGATGAGGTGGCCGCCACCCTTCGCGCGATCCTCACGCGCTTTTTCGCCTACCGCGGAGAGGCGGAAGTGAAGCCCGTGCACATTCGCCTGAACACGGTGGAGGCCTGGATTCTGCAGCACGTTTTCAGGACCGAGCACCAGCACACCGACACGTTGATGATGAAAAACACCTACGCGGCCAATGCCTCCGCCGGGACGCCGGTGGCGTCGGATGGCAAGCACGGCGGCGCAGGGGCAATGGGTGATCGTGCCTACATCACGGCCTGCTTCGGACGCTCGCTGTATACGGACGAGGAGCTGCAACAGCTCGAGGCGCGGCTCTGCGTCGGCGGGCACCGCGGCTGCCACGTGTATGTGACGGATGGGAAGTTCGGTATGGGCTCTTCAGATGGTCTGACCTGGTTGCGCGAGAAATCTGGTGCACAGATGAACGACATCACCCGGACAAATCAGAGAACGGAAGATGGGGCAGGAAAAGCTTCGGGGTCAGGCACCCGGACAGACGTGGCAGCGCCACGTGGCGGTTTTTTCGACTCTGAAACGGCGAAGGTGCGGCAGGACAGCGCGCAGCAGGCGCTGGCGAACCGGCGCTTTTTCGAGTCGGAGGGAGAGCTTGCGCGTTCACTCGTGCGACGCCTTTCGGCGCGCCTCGAGCTCACGCTGTCGGATCTTCGGGAGAACGTCGCAGTGCATGCCCCTGTGGGCCGCCTCGATCCGGTGCGCGCCTGGCGCATGCCGGTCGTGCATGACCCGGATGTCTTCGAAAAGCAGCGCCCGGAGCGGGAGATGCCGCTCGATGTGACGCTGCTGCTCGACGCCAGCGCTTCCCGCATGCAGATGCAGGAGCAGCTCGCTGCCGAGGCCTGGATCCTCGCGGAAGCGCTGAAAAACTGCCACATGCCGGCCGCTGTCTGGAATTTCCGCTCGCTCCGCGGCTACACTGTCCTTGAGAAGATGAAGGACTTCTCCGAGCGGGACTGCGCGCACCTCTTTCATTTCTATGCCGCCGGCTGGAACCGCGACGGCCTCGGCCTGCGCCTCGCCGCGGAGGAGCTCCTGCACGGAAGTGGTCGCAGCTTCGCTGCGTCTCATGTACCGGACAGCAGCAGGACCGGTGATGGAGACACAGGTGCACGTATCCGCGGCGGATCCGAATGTCGGACAGCAGATGCACGCATCCGTGACGCAGCCGCTGCCGGACATTCGAATGGCCGAAAACACATCCTGATCGTCCTGACGGATGCGAGCCCGGATGACTCGACGCGCCTTTCCGCTTGTGAGAAGTACCCCTTCGGCAGTGCCTATGAAGGCCGCCCGGCGGTCGATGACGCCGCCGACGCCATCGCGGAGATGCGCGCCCAAGGCATCCTCGTGTACGGACTTTTCCTGGGACGCACGGAAAACCTCGGGAACCTCAGCCTCATGTATGGCCATCATCAGGTTCGGATTCACGACATTGCCCAGCTCGCCCGCGCCGCCGGCGAGATCTTCACGAAGGCCGTCGAAGAACTGTAAAACAGGTAAACAAAAAAGCGATGACTCAAAAGGAGAGTCATCGCTTTTTTGTTTACTTCACTACCGGACGCACGATCATGCTCTTATCGCCGTGCGGGTTCTCGGCCTTCACGAGGGTGATGCGGAGATCATCATCGACCACGAAGGTGTAGATCATGGTGTCATCCGGCTCTGCGCCGGCCTTACCGTAGTTGAAGGTGACGGTCACGGTGCCGAGTGCGTTCGGGGTGAGCATGAAACGGGTGGTGCCATCATTGATATTCATGGTATCGGACGGATCCTTCGCTGTGTAGGTCTTCTCGACATCGAGGATGTTGTTATCTATGGTGTAGCTCCAGTCCTCGCCGATCGTCGGATTCGAGAAGAAATCGAAGCGCGCCCAGTGGTTCGCGGCTTCCAGGGTCATGATGCCACCCGCCTCCTCGGTATCATAGTAGTTGATCTGAAGATCCGACGCGTCAGCGCTGGTATATGCGCCATCGAGCGCCATGCCCGCCTCCTGATTTGCGTCGGTGTTCGTGTATGCGTCATCGAACGCCATGCCTGCCTCCGGCTTCGCTGCTTCCTGATTCATATCCGCGGTCGGTACGGATGGACCGCTGGTTTCTGTCTCGGTGGTCTTCGGTGTCACGCCCTGCGCCTTCACACCCGCACACGCCGTCGTCGCGACCGTCGCGATCAGGATCCCCGCGAGGAGGATGCTCTTCATGCTGCTGTTGATCATATTCTTTCTCATAGTATTATTTCCTTTCGTTTTTGAATCGGATATCCTGTTTTCTGTTCCTTACATCCTTAATCACCGAAGAAGAGAAGGATGGGTCACAGGAATTATTTTTATTTTTGCATAATTCTAAATCTGAATGCTTCATTCGATATCCACCTCGTCAAAACCCGTGAGATCGTTGTCGGAAATACCGAGGCGCCGGTTCATTTCTTCTTCGGAAATCAAAGAGGCAGGATCGAAGTGCGCCATACGTTCAGAGGCAACAGCGAGCAGACGAGCATCATTTAGCTCCTCCATCAACGAATCTCTAACCTGTACTGGTGTTAATTGCATTTATAATAATACCTCCATATATCGTCACACATTCATCGCTCCATATTATACCAAGCTTTCGTGCTTATATTGTGATTTATATTAGCATGAAGGTCAAGGCGATAGCGAGCGGGCGTGAGACACCGCCAAGCATATTTTTTGAGTGACCCAACCCTTGCTTATGTGTAACAGTTCAGACACCCACGGCTCCCCTTGGGAAGTTTGAGTCTGCTCCTCATTCGCCCAGCTGAGCCAGTCTCGTCGCCGCATACTTAATGTCACAGAGTTTTATATTTCTTATTCTGTGAAATAATCTAATGTCACAGATCACTGAAATTAATGATTTGTAAAAGTCACTTAATGGCACGAACCTTTAAAATGCCCTGTTTGTTACAAACTCCAGAAAACATAATGGCATCGCTCTTTGAAATCCTTTCTTTGCGAAAATCATCTAATGGCTCTCAGCCCGAAAATCGCTTGTTTGTAACAAAGATCAAAAAAACTAATGGCGCAAGAATTCTATAAATGGTTTTTGTGAAAACTTCGGAAACCGTTATGACAGTGATCCGCATGCCGCCTTTCTAAAACTCCGATCACAAGTTTTTCATCCGATTTCACTCCGGTCAGGATGCATTGGCGTCGATTTTTGTTTGTTTGCATGGGGCGGGTCCGATAAGTAAATAGAAAATCTGGGCATAACGGATTCACTCTATTTTCATGGAACATCCGTAAATGAACTGGTGGAGTCGTTTCATAACAGTATCGATAACTATCTTGATTATTGTGCTCAGTGTGGTAAGAAGCCGGAGAAGGAGTTTCGGGGAGTTTTTAATGTGCGGATAAAACCGGAAATGCATCGCTGTGCCGCACTGGAGGCGGCAAAAGAAGGCGTGACGATGAATCAGTTCGTTTCTGAAGCGATTCAGGAGAAACTGGCAGAGAAGGGCGCCGTATATGGGTGAGGGTTATAGGAAACGATGGTAATACGTGTCGACAGCGTCTGGAGGGAAAAGAAAAATGTTGCCTGGAGCAGATGGGAAAAGCGTAAGTAGAATGACAATGTATGTTATGTAAAAAACATGAAGTATTTATATTTTCCGGTTGGTACTTCGAATTTCGAGAAGATTCGAAGTCAAGGATATTACTACGTTGATAAAACGGGGATGATCAAAGAGATTCTTACAGAGCGAACACCTATGGTCATGCTCATCACTCGTCCGCGTCGTTTCGGTAAGACCCTGGGTATGAGCATGCTGGAGGCTTTCTTCGACATCCGGAAGGATCATCGGGCGCTGTTTGAGGGTCTCGAAATCGCATCGTATCCTGCGCTGTGTGCTGCATGGATGAACCGGTATCCGACGGTCTTCATCACGCTTCGGCAGGTGGATGGCCTGAACTTCCAGGATGCGTATGGCCAGCTGCTGTATGAAATCGCGCTTCTGTATCAGGAGCATGCGTATGTTCTGCACGCCCGCCTGGGCGAGTATTTCGGCTTCCTGCAGGAGGAAGTCGACCACATCCTGGAGGATGCCAATGTCTCCGACCGGGCAGATCGTGTGAAGAGATGGTACGATGGCTACCACTTCGGGGATTCGGATGTGTACTGTCCGTGGGATGTGATGAACTATATGCTGGAGCTGCAGCGGGACCCGCAAGCGGAGCCGGTGAGCTACTGGAAAAACACCAGTGATAACGCGATCATCCGTTCCTTCATCGACGTTGCAGGCAGCGACATCACACAGAAGCTGGAGACTCTGATGGCCGGCGGCGTCATCGTTCAGCGTGTGGATGAGAACCTGACCTATGACCTCATCCATTCTTCGGAGGATAATCTCTGGAGTCTGCTGTACCTCAGCGGCTATCTGACCGTCGCGCGTGCTGAAGACATCGAGGGAGAGGTCCCGAAGGGGTGCATTGCCCTGATGATCCCGAATGCAGAGATTTGTGACATCTTCGAAACGACGGTCATGCGCTGGTTCGATGACAGCGCGAAGACGTGGAACCGGACGGCGCTGTTTGATGCCGTGTGGCAGGGCGACAGTGCGACCATCACGAAGGAGATGAATGCGCTGCTTCGCCGGACCATCAGCTACCATGATTACCGCGAGGATTTCTACCATGCGTTCCTCGCCGGTATTTTTACCGGTGCCGGCTATATGGTCGACTCAAATAAGGAACATGGCGAGGGCCGCAGCGACGTGGTCGTGCACGATGGCATCCACGCCCGCGTCGCGATCTTCGAAGCGAAATACACGAAGTCCCTCGGCCAGCTCGAACGTGCGTGCGACGTCGCCCTGCAGCAGATCGATGAGCGCATGTACGCGAAGGAATACGAGGACGACTACGATGAAATCCTGTGCTACGGCATCTCGTTTTTTAAGAAACGGTGTATGGTGAAGAAGAAATAAAAAATCACATTATTATTAATAAAAGTGTGAGAAATATCACACTTTTATATGTATTTGCGTGCATTTCATTTGAAGAAGAGTAGCTGTCATATTTGAGCTATTCTACAGAAACAACAACGCGGAGGACCGATGAGAGTCCTCCGCGTTCTTATTTTAGTATGTGATCCATTCGATCGATCAGGATCGTCTGGAGTCGATGTCTGCGTTATGACTTATTCGTCATCGTCGCCACTGCTGATGGAGAGGCGGCCGTTGCTTGCGATTACCTTGCCGTTGGCATCGGTTTCGTTGATGTTGTAGTCACCAGCGGCCTTGACCTGCGCACCCGGGTTTGCAAAACTGGAAGCGTCCGCTGCGGCTGCAGTGGTCTGTGCAGCGGTCTCGGTACCGGCAGCAGCGGCTGCCTGGGTAGCGGTGGTGCCGTTTGCGGCAGCTGCGGCTGCTGCGCTGCTTACCGTTGTTTCCTCGGTGTCTCCGCCTGGGCCGGCCGCCTTGGACTTACGCTTTGCGTTCTTGCCGACGATGGTAGTTGGCTGTGCACCCGGATGATCGACACCGGCTGCGTATACGCCTGCGTTTGCGTCGGTGACAGGTTCGAGCTCGACCTCATACCACTCGCCGTTATACTTCTCCTCGAGGATACCTTCACTGTTGTAGCGGGTCGGGTTCGTGGTCTCGTACTTCGTGGTCTCTGGAACAGCCTCCTGCGGTGCGAGTACGCCACCCTCCGCTACGACGCCGGAGCCAGGACCGCCGACCGCGATATCGCCATCCTCCATAGCGCCAGCCTGCTGAAGAACAGGGGTACCGTCTGCGTTGGTCTCCTCAACAGCTGCGAGGAGATCCTCGGCGCTCAGCTCGTCTTCGGCGGCCATGGTCTCATACTTATCATAGCTCTCCGGGAGGGCAATGTTTCCACAGATGCTCATACCTGCGAAGGTATCGGCTTCTTCCTTGGTCGCGAACTTGATGGTGACGTGATCCGCGGAAGTGAAGTTATCGTTGATGAGCACGATGTGCTGCTCGGACTCGGCACCGTCGAACTTCACGCTGTGGCGACCGAACGGCTGGCCATCGACGGTCACGTAGACATCATTGTCACCGGTCAGATAATCGTAGTCGAGACCGAGGAGGCCCTGAAGCTTGTTGCCGTCGGCGTCGGTTACGTAATCGGAGAGGATCTCGTAGGTGGTGTCGTTCAGCTTTGCGAAGCTGCTTGCCGGGATATAAGCGAAGCTCTCCAGCTCGGAGATCTTCTCGTCGAGCGGCTGGATGGTCTGGGTTTCACCCTTCTGATCACCAGCGGCAGCGGATGCCCGGATCGCGGACAGGATGACATCGGAAGTGATGTCGTTGCCCTCGTCGTTCTGGTTGATCTGATCCTTTGCGACGGTCTTCTTCACATCCTTACCGGCATCCTCGAAGCCCTTCGCGATGTCGATGGTCTCGCCGAGGTAGTGAGAGGTGATGTTCTTGATGGCGTCTGCATTGGCCGCCGCAGGACCGTCCGGGTTCGTCACGCTGGACGGCTCGATGAGGGAGATGATCTCGATGCCCGGGAACTTCTTATTCAGGGCGCGGATCAGGGCCTCGTAGAAGGCCGGGAAGGTGTCCTGATCGTCGTAGCTTCCGAAGCTCAGCACAGCGGCGTCATACTCGACGTCGGTGGTGAGCTCGTTTGCGATGACGAAGCCGGCGTAGGCACCGTTGTCACCAGCGAGCGCGTAGTTGTTTACGAATACGTTTGACTTAAATGCATCACCGAGCTTCTGAGAGAGCTGCTCGGACCAGCTGTCCTCGAGGTTCGTCGCGCCGTCGCCGTATGCGAAGCCGTCGCCGAGCACGAGTACGTTGACTGCATTGCCGGAATTCAGCTTATCATAGAAATCGCCACGGGTAACCTCGACCGGTGCGGTCTCGACGGTGGTCGTCTCGGCTGCCTCGGTGGAAGCGGCTGCGGTCTCCACTGTGCTGTCACCACCGGTATGGCTGGTTGCGACCGCGATACCCATGAGGATCACGACAGCACCTGCCAGGCCGCCGATGCAGGCCTTCTTATTCTGCTCGAAAAATTCCTTAAAATCCATAATAGTACTTCTCCTTATGAAGTGGTTTCACATTTTCGATATACCGCTACATATTACCCTTTTATCATAGAAAAAACAATTAATTTTATTTGAAGATTTTGTGTTTTAAACGATAACGGTCACCGTGCGGGTTATCCCCTTGAGCATTCACGGCAGGCCGAGCGCGTGCTATGATAATACCTGATTGTTTTACATTCTGAACATTACTTCATCGTGTTGAAAAGATATTCTAAATAAGATATGCGTTTGAAAAACGCGTCGTGGAAATCGCTGTATGGCGCAGGGCTGTCAGATATTTCACGAGTAGAAAATGGGTGCACTATGTTAAAGGACAGGGACATCCGTGAGCCGCTGTTTGCTTTCCTGGAGGAGAGCTACGGGCGCATCCGGATCATCGAGGAAAAGAATATGGGCGGGAGCCGTGCGGATGTCATCATGGTGACACCGGACAGCTTCGTGGGGATCGAGATCAAGTCGGATGCCGATACCTACACGCGACTCGCGGGGCAGGTCGAGGACTACGACCGTTACTTCGACATGAACATCATCGTCGTCGGCACGCGCCACGCGATGCACGTCGAGGAGCATGTGCCGGCGAGCTGGGGCATCATCACCGTCGAGGAGGTCGAGGGACGCGCGGATTTCTATGTGCTGCGCCGCCCGAAGCCGAATCCGGGGATCGATCCGGCGCGGAAGCTGAGCCTTCTCTGGCGTCCGGAGCTGCAGCACATCGTGTATCGTCATCTGAAACATAAGTATGATCGCATCTCGAAGAAAGACGTGATCGAAAAGATCCTTGCGGGTGTGCCGTATGAGACGCTCCGCCTTGAGATGTCGGAGGAGCTGTTCGAGCGCGACTACACCCGCATCTTCGACGAAATCAACCGATTCCGCGTCGAGCGCGAGGGGAAGAAGCCGCGCCGCCGGCGTCGTCAGCTGCACGCAAAGCTTCATCCGGCCAATGCCTCCGACGCAGGATCGTCACCGTCACCGGAAGCATCCGGCGACGAAAAGCCGAAGCACGCCGGCACGACGCGTACGGCCCGTCACCGCAAGCCGAATCTTCATGTGAAGCATGTCGTGAAGGGATGGAAGCGTCCGAAGACCGGTAAAAAATCTACGTAGCAGCATGAGTGAAATGGAAAGGGGAAATATATGGAAAGCTTTTTCGTGGCGGCGAACGCCGTCGTACCGTTTATTTGTTATATGTCGTACGGATATCTGATCCGTCACCTGAGGTTCGGTGATGAGACCTTCTATAAGCGTCTGAACCAGATCGTCTTCAAGGCGTTTTTTCCACTCATGATGTTTAACAGTCTTTATAATTCGAAGGCGGATTTTCAGACGAACACAAAGCTGGCGCTGACCGCGGTCGTGATCCTTCTTGCGGCGATCCTGCTCACCGTTCTGCTGACACCGCTGTTCGTGAAGGGAAACCCGCAGCGAGGCGTCGTGGCCCAGGCCACCTGGCGGTCCAACACCCTGATGTTTGCACTACCCCTCGCCGTCAGCATGTACGGAGAAGAGGCAGGGTCGCTCGCATCGATCGTCATCGCGTGCTGCGTGCCGATCTACAACATCGCGGCGGTCTTCATCCTCGAGTACTTCCGACGGACGGAGGGAGAGAAGACGAGTTCGGCGAAGATGCTCCGGAATATCCTCACGAATCCGCTCATCATCGGTGCCATCGCCGGGATCGTGTTCCGAGCGCTGCATATCTCACTGCCGGCCTGCATCCTGAAGCCGATCAAGTCGATTTCGGATATGACCTCGCCGCTCGCGATCTTCATCTGTGGCGCGACGCTGGTGCTGCCGGACATCCGGAAGAACCTAAAGCTCATCACAATCTGCACCGTGCTGAAGCTCGTCATCCTGCCGGCGATTGTCACGACGATCTGCTACCTCCTCGGCTTCCGCGGCATCGAGCTCTTCATCCTGTTCTCTCTGTACGCGACCCCGCTTGCGAACGCGATCTTCCCGATGAGCCAGAGCATGGGCGGCGACGGCGAGCTCGCCGGGGAAATGCTGGCGATCAGCACCGTGAGCTCCATGTTCACGATCTTCCTCTGGATCATCGCGCTGAATTCCATCGGCATTTTCTGAACATCATCCACGATCAGTCGTAACCGTTCAGGCAGGGGACCCGGAGAGCCGGCAACGGAGGCCATACGTAGAGACCGTTGAAATCAAGCCGGGTCCCTGCCTGAACGATTCCCCACCTAAGATTTTTACAGATTGAAAGAGGTTTTTCGCGTTGACTGTGAAAAACCTCTTTTTTATAATAATAGCTGTATGTGTTAAAATTTTACCACGCGTGCGCGGATATCGTAGCTGCCCTTGTGCTGAAAGCCTATGTTTCGTGGGATTTCGGTGTTTTTCGGGAGTCGGTACCATGGACGACCGCGGCGGCAAGGAGGAAAAGATGGATCTTTCGTACAAGGAGAATGCGCTGAAGGCATTTGAGGAGAAATTTGGTGATACGAATGGCGTGAAGTGTTACTTCGCACCAGGCCGTGTCAATCTGATCGGTGAGCATACGGACTACAATGGTGGTCACGTTTTCCCGTGCGCACTGACCATCGGTACCTATGCGGCCGCCCGTCGTCGTGCGGATCGGAAGCTTCGTTTCTACAGCGTGAACCTGAGCAGCAACGGTGTCATCGAGACTTCCCTCGACGAGTTCAATCCACTGAAGGAAGAGCGCTGGATCACCTACCCGATGGGTGTGATGTGGGCGTTTGAGAAGCGTGGCTTCAAGCTCGAGAGTGGCCTCGACATCGTGGTCAACGGTAACATCCCGAACGGCTCGGGCCTCAGCTCCAGTGCCTCCCTCGAGGTGCTGACCGGCTTTATCATCCGTGATCTGTTCGGCTTTACAGAGGTCACAAATGTGGACCTCGCCCTGATCGGTCAGGACGCCGAGAACAACTACGCCGGCATGAACTGCGGTATCATGGATCAGTTCGCGAGTGCGATGGGTAAGAAGGATAACGCCATCTTCCTCGACTGCGCGACGCTGAACTATGAGTACGCACCGGTCGTGCTGGACGGCATGAAGCTCGTCGTGACGAATACCAATAAGAAGCATAAGCTCGTCGGCTCCGCCTACAACGATCGCCGTCGTGAGTGCGAGGAGGCACGCGAGATCCTCGCGAAGGAGTGCGGTATCCAGACCCTCGGTGATCTGTCCAATGCTGACTTCGAGGCACATAAGGCCGCCCTCACGGATCCGATCGTCCAGAAGCGTGCGATGCATGCGGTTTATGAAAACAACCGTGCCATCGAGGCTGTGGCAGATCTCAAGGCCGGCAACATCGAGGCGTTCGGAAAGCTCATGAATGCATCCCATGTCTCTCTCCGCGATGACTTCGAGGTCAGCTGCGAGGAGCTTGACGTCCTCGTCGAGGAGGCATGGAAGGTGCCGGGTGTCATCGGCTCCCGTATGACCGGCGGCGGCTTCGGCGGCTGCACCGTCTCCATCGTAAAGGACGACGCCATCGAGACCTTCGAGAAGCAGGTCGGCGAGGCGTATAAGAAGCGGATCGGCTATGACTGCACCTTCTACGTGGTCAGCATCGGCGATGGCCCTTCCATTATTTAATTTAAGAGGAGGAAATATTATGACTATTCTTGTAACAGGTGGTGCTGGATATATCGGAAGCCATACATGTGTGGAGCTTCTGAACGCAGGCTATGATGTCGTGATCATCGACAATCTGTATAATTCGAATCAGAAGGCCGTGGACCGGATCGAGGAGATCACCGGTAAGAAGGTGAAGTTTTATCCGGATGATATGATGGATCGTGCAGCGGTGAAGCGTGTCTTCGATGAGAATAAGATCGATGCGGTCATTCACTTCGCAGGTCTGAAGGCCGTCGGTGAGTCTGTGCACAAGCCGATCGAGTATTATCGCACAAATATCGGTTCCACGCTGAATCTGACCGACGAGATGCGTGCGCACGGCTGCAAGAATATCATTTTCTCGAGCTCTGCGACCGTATACGGCGATCCGGCGGAGATTCCGATCACGGAGAACTGCCCGAAGGGCACTTGCACAAATCCGTATGGCTGGACCAAGTGGATGCAGGAGCAGATTCTGACGGATATTCATACCGCAGATCCGGAGTGGAATGTCATCCTGCTTCGTTACTTCAACCCGATCGGTGCGCACAAGTCCGGTCTCATCGGTGAGGATCCGAAGGGCATCCCAAACAACCTGCTTCCGTACGTGGCACAGGTGGCGATCGGCAAGCTTCCGGAGATCAATGTCTTCGGTAACGATTATGATACACCGGATGGCACGGGTGTGCGTGATTACATCCATGTCGTGGATCTCGCACGTGGTCATGTAAAGGCCATCGAGCGTTTCGCGAAGAAGGATGGTGTATTCATCTGCAATCTGGGTACCGGTCATGGCTACTCGGTACTGGATGTCATCCATGCGTTTGAGAAGGCCTGCGGCAAGGAGCTTCCGTATGTGATTCGGGAGCGTCGTCCGGGCGACATCGCGACCTGCTACTCGAGCCCTGCGAAGGCAGAGAAGGAGCTCGGCTGGACCGCGGAGTTCGACCTCGAGGATATGTGCCGCGATTCCTGGAACTGGCAGCAGAAGAATCCGAACGGATATAATTCTTAAATACTTTGAGGCTATTGCCGAAACCGATATCGGGCGTCCCACTTAGTTCAAAGGACAGAACCCTCGGGATGTGCACATGGATCGGACAGGGAAAGCACCTGTCCGTCCATCGTGTACATCCCTTCAGAGCAGGCCTTTGCATCAGGCAAAGGCCGGAACGTACATGTACCGATCTTCGATCGGTATCCCGAAGGGATCGAGCTCGGACCACAAGTCCGGGCTCGACCTTACCTGTTCTTTGAATGCGCAAGACTGCCCGATACCGGCTTTCGGCAATAGCCTGTTTACGTTATGAAATGATTTATGTAAGGAGATAGAACTATGGACATTCAGATGGCTGTAAAGGATCTGGTGGCGTATGCGTTGAAGACGGGGCTGATTGAGGAGGCGGATATCATCTGGGCGCTGAATACGGTGACGCTGGAGCTGGGCATCACGGAGGTGACGGCGACCAGGGAGGATGTGATCGCGGAGGCCGACAGCATTGCCTTCGATGAAACGGAGGCGAGCGAGGATCAGAAGGTGAATGCGCTGGGGATGGTGTCCGATGGTACGTACCTGGAGAATGTACTGGCAGCGCTGGATGATTATGCGGTGGAGCACGGCCTCACGGGCAGTGATTCGGTGGTTTATCGTGATCTTTTCGATACGCGTCTGATGGGTGCGCTGACCCCGCGTCCGTCGGAGGTGCAGGCGAGATTTGCGAGTCTCTATGAGGAGAGCCCGAAGGAGGCGACCGAATGGTACTACACCTTCTCGCGGGATACGGACTACATCCGTCGTTACCGTGTGAAGAAGGATGTGAAGTGGCAGACGCATACGGAGTACGGTGATCTCGATATCACGATCAATCTGTCGAAGCCGGAGAAGGATCCGAAGGCCATCGCGGCGGCGGGCAAGGCGAAGCAGACGGGGTATCCGAAGTGCCAGCTCTGTCATGAGTGCGAGGGCTACAGTGGTCGTGTGGACTATCCGGCGCGTGAGAATCATCGTATCATCCCGATCGAGATTCAGGGCGCGGAGTGGGGCTTCCAGTATTCGCCATACGTGTACTACAACGAGCACTGCATCGTGCTGAACGCGGCGCACACGCCGATGAAGATTGATAAGGCGGCGTTTCTGAAGCTGTTTGATTTCGTCGCTCAGTTCCCGCACTATTTCGTCGGGTCCAATGCAGACCTTCCGATCGTGGGTGGCTCCATCCTCGCACATGAGCACTTCCAGGGTGGTCACTATACCTTCGCGATGGCGAAGGCGCCGGTGGAGCGGAGCTTTACGGTTCCGGGCTTCGAGGATGTCGAGGCGGGTATCGTGAAGTGGCCGATGAGTGTCATCCGTCTGAGTGGTCCGGATACGGTACGTCTCGCCGAGCTTGCGGATCGTATCCTCACGAAGTGGAGAGGCTACACGGATGAGAGCGCGTTCATCTTCGCGGAGACCGAGGGCACACCGCACTCGACGATCACGCCGATCGCGCGCAAGGTGGGCGATCAGTTCCAGCTGGATCTCGTGCTTCGGAACAACATCACGACGGAGGAGCATCCGCTCGGTGTATTCCATCCGCATGCGAAGCTCCATCATATCAAAAAGGAGAACATCGGCCTCATCGAGGTGATGGGTCTCGCGGTACTGCCGAGCCGTCTGAAGGGCGAGATGGCAGACCTTCGCGAGGCGATTCTCGCTGGAAAGGATCTTCGTGCCGATGAAGCGCTCGCGAAGCACGCCGACTGGGTCGACGAGTTCCGCGCGAAGTACGCGGCACAGGGCGTGCAGCTCACTGAGGAGAACCTCGAGGGTATCCTCCGTGATGAGATCGGTATCGTCTTCATGCAGGTGCTCGAGGACGCCGGCGTCTACAAGCGCACGCCGGAAGGCCAGGCCGCGTTCGACCGCTTTGTTGCGACGATTTAAAACCCGGAGGGCCGGTAACAGAAGCACAGTATTTCGAGTTCGGAAGAATCTAAAATTGTCCCCCTAAGAACCAGTAGGCTCTCTGCAACACTGAGTTTTCTTTATGAAAACTCAGTGTTGCAGAGAGTGCTAAGGAAAATTACTCCAACTGGTTCTAAGGGGGACAATTTTGATTCTACTCGAACTCTACGTATGGCTTCTGTTGCCGGTCCTCCAGGCTTTCGTGTATTTATCGCTACGAGACTTTTGCCGTTTTCTGTCTGCTGTTGAAATCAGTGATTGACGAGAAGCGGCAGTTTCCTTGATAATATGAAATGACTGAACATTTGTTGTACTGGTCATGCTTATAGAAAAATGGTCATGTTTACAGAAAATACAGGAGATGGAAGCGTATGAAGGAAGGAAAAAAGGGAATCCTGAGAGCGATTCCGATGTTTCTATGTGTGGGTGCGGCGTGTTGTGCGCTGCAGTCGTTTTACCGGGTGTCCGAGCAGGAGCAGGCGGTCGTGACGCGGTTTGGGAAGGTTAATGACATCAAAACCGCTGGTATGTACTTTAAGATCCCGTTTATCGACCAGGTGCAGAAGGTGGACACGACGACCTATGGTATGCCGATCGGCTACACGATCACGAACGAGCGGAATGGTGAGAATCCGGACTATGAAACGACGAGTGACTCGCTGACCATCACCTCGGATTTTAATCTGGTCAACACGGATTTTTATCTCGAGTATAAGGTGTCGGATCCGGTGAAGTATCTCTATAATTCGAACGAGCCGGTTCGTTTCATCTCGAACATGGCCGCGGCGGCGATCCGTTCGACGGTGTCGGATTTCACGGTCGATGATGTCATGACGACGGAGAAGTCGAAGATTCAGGCGGAGGTGCGGGATCAGCTGACGAAATCGCTGGAGGAAGCGGATATCGGGATTCAGATCGTAAATCTGTCGATTCAGGATGTGGAGCCGCCGACTTCGGATGTCGTTGCGGCATTCAAGTCCGTCGAGACGGCGAAGCAGGAAGCGGATACCACGATCAACAAAGCAAAGCAGTATAAGTCTGAGCAGATCCCAGCCGCAGACGCGACGGCCGACAGCATTGTCCAGAAGGCAGAAGCAGAGAAGGAGGCGCGTATCGCGGAAGCCAGCGGACAGGTCGCCCGTTTTAACGCGATGTACGATCAGTATAAGCTGAATCCGCTGATCACGAAGAAGCGTATTTTCTATGAGGCGATGGAGGATGTGCTGCCGGAGCTGAAGGTGATCATCAGTGATGGCAGTACCCAGACGATGCTGCCGCTGGAGAGCTTCGCGTATGTCTCGGTCGAGGCCGCAGATGGAGGTGACGAGAATGGAAAATAATGAGAAGAAGGAAGCGCTCGAGCGGGTAAAGAAGGCGGTGAAAAGTGTCGTCACCATCCTCGTGGCCTGCGCGGTTTTCCTGGTCGTCCTGCCGCTGCTTTCCCGAGGGGTATTCTATTCGGTGTCTGAAAATCAGTACGCGGTCGTGACGCGCTTCGGAAAGATCGTGGATGTCAAGGATGCAGCGGGCTTATATACGAAGATGCCGGTGGCCGACAACATCCGTTTCGTGACGAAGGCGATGCAGCTCTATGATGTGAAGCCGTCGGATGTCATCACGAAGGATAAAAAGTCGATGATCGCAGATAACTACATCGTCTGGAAGATCACGGATCCGACGAAGTTCATGCAGACCCTGAACGGGTCGACGAGTGGGGCAGAGGATCGTGTCGGCGTGGCCGTATACAACGCCACCAAGAATATCATTTCCTCGATGAGTCAGGATGACATCATCGCTGCGCGCGGCGATAAGCTGACCGATATGATCACCGCGGAGGCGAATTCTGATATCGGCGGATACGGGATCGTGATCACGAAGGCGGAGATCAAGGCCCTCGATCTGCCGGATGATAACAAGGATGCCGTTTATCAGCGCATGATTTCGGAGCGGGAAAACATCGCGGCATCCTATACCGCGGAGGGTGCCGCAAGGGCTCAGAAGATCCGGAACGAGACCGATAAGGAGGTTTCCATTCGGAAGGCGGAAGCCGAGAAGCAGGCCGCGGAGCTGTCCGGTGAAGGCGAGGCGAAGTACATGGAGATCCTCGCGGACGCCTATAATACCGAGGAAAAAGCCTCCTTCTATAACTATATCCGCTCCGTCGAAGCCATGAAGAAATCCCTGAGCGGAAGCGGAGACAAGACCATCATCCTCGACAAGGACTCGGAGCTCGCCAGAATCCTGTATGGGGACATCCACTGAGCACACCCCAGAGGGCCGGCAACAGAAGCTCAGTACTTCGAGTTCGGAAGAATCTAAAATTGTCCCCCTAAGAACCAGTAGGCTCTCTGCAAACGACTGAGTTTTCTTTATGAAAACTCAGTGTTGCAGAGAGTGCTAAGGAAAAATTACTCCAACTGGTTCTAAGGGGGACAATTTTGATTTTTCACGAACTCTTCGTATGGCTTCTGTTGCCGGCCCTCCTCGGGCTCTTGCATAAAACATGTGATCTATGGTATCATTTTTAAGATTAGGCCTTCGCAGGTGTTCGATGCCTGTGGAGTTGAAATAGAGTAAAAACAGGAGTGTTTATGGCAGAGAAGTATGATGCGTCGAGTATTACGGTCCTCGAGGGGCTGGAGCCGGTCCGTGTGCGACCGGGTATGTACATCGGTTCGGTGGGACAGCGTGGTCTCAATCACCTGATCTACGAGATCGTAGATAACTCGGTCGATGAGCATCTGGCAGGATACTGTAGAAATATATGGGTAACGCTGACCGCGGATGGCGCATGTACCGTGCGCGATGATGGTCGTGGTATCCCGGTCGGGATGCACCAGAAGGGTGTGTCTGCGGAGCGTATCGTCCTGACGACACTGCATGCGGGTGGAAAGTTCGACGATAAGGCATATAAGACCTCCGGTGGTCTCCATGGCGTTGGCTCGTCCGTGGTCAATGCTCTCTCACAGATGATGCGCGTGCGGGTCTATCAGGGCGGAAAGATCTATGAGGACTCCTACGAGCGCGGTAAGCCGACGACGGAGCTCGTGAACGGACTTCTTCCAGTGGTCGGAAAGACGAAGGAGACCGGTACAGAGATCAGCTTCATCCCGGATCCGGAGATCTTCGAGAAGACACGTTTCAAGGAGGAGTGGCTGAAGTCCCGCCTGCATGAGACCGCGTACCTCAACCCGCAGCTGACGATCCACTATGCGGATCAGCGCGGAGAGCTGCCGGAGACGATCGAATACCATGAGCCGGAGGGCATCATCGCCTTCGTAAGGGAGCTCAATAAGGACAGCGAACCGGTGACCCCGGAGATCTACTTCCGCGGGGAGAGCGAGGGGACGACCCTCGAGTGCTGTATCCAGTTCTGTGATAATTTCGAGGAGAACATCCTCGGCTTCTGTAATAACATCTTCACCCAGGAGGGCGGTACACATATCGTGGGCTTCAAGACGAAGTTCACGCAGCTCATCAACAGCTACGCACGCCAGCTCGGGATCCTGAAGGAGAAGGATGCGAACTTCACCGGTGCGGATACCCGTAACGGTATGACCGCGGTCATCGCCATCAAGTTCCCGGACCCGATTTTCGAGGGCCAGACGAAGACGAAGCTCGCGAGTGCGGATGCTGCAAAGTATGTGCAGAGCATCGTCGATGCGGAGCTGCAGCACTACTTCGATCGAAACGTCGAGGTAGTGAAGGCCATCATCAGCTGCGCCGAGAAGTCCGCGAAGATCCGTCGCGCCGAGGAAAAGGCGAAGACGAACATGCTGAGCAAGTCGAAGTACAGCTTCGATTCAAATGGCAAGCTTGCGAACTGCATCTCGAAGGACCCGGAGAAGTGTGAGATCTTCATCGTCGAGGGTGATTCGGCGGGCGGCTCTGCGAAGACCTGCCGCGACCGTCAGACCCAGGCGATCCTGCCGCTTCGCGGTAAGATCCTGAACGTCGAGAAGGCGTCGATGGATAAGGTCCTCGCGAACGCGGAGATCAAGACCATGATCAACACCTTCGGCTGCGGCTTCTCCGAGGGCTACGGCAACGACTTCGACATCTCGAAGCTGCGCTACAACAAGATCATCCTGATGACGGATGCCGATGTCGATGGTTCGCACATCGACACCCTGCTGTTGACCTTCCTGTACCGCTTCATGCCGGATCTCATCCGTGAGGGACATGTGTACGTGTCGATGCCGCCGCTCTACCAGGCGATCCCGCACAGTAAGAAGGAGGCGCCGGAGTACCTCTACGACGAGGCGGCGCTCACGAAGTATCAGAAGAAGCATAAGACCGGCTCCTATGAGCTGAAGCGCTTCAAGGGTCTCGGTGAGATGAACCCGGAGCAGCTCTGGGAGACGACCCTGAACCCGGAAAACCGCGTACTGAAGCGCGTAGAGATCGAGGACGGCCGCATGGCCTCCGAGGTGACGTCTATGCTGATGGGCTCCGACGTAGGACCGCGCCGCGACTTCATCCACGACCACGCAAACGAAGCAGTTATTGATTCGTAATCACATCGGGTGGCCCGAAGGGACGGGACTGCCCTAAACTCGGGCTTTGGAGGCCCGAGTTTAGCCCTGCGGGCACAGAGCACAGCTCTGTGGGATATCGTTTCGGAGTTTGTCTTATACAAACTCCTACACTCCATGTGATGCCCCCGGGCGGCGAGGCCGTTTTGCCGCCATTGCGGCAAAATCAAACGACAATGCCCGCGCCGTAGGCGCATCAAATGGCATTGTCTCCTTATAAAAAATAAAGGGAATATTATGGCTGAACAGATTTTAACAACTGAATTTTCCGAGGAGATGCAGAAATCCTACCTCGATTACTCGATGTCTGTCATCACTTCGCGTGCGGTGCCGGACATCCGTGACGGACTGAAGCCGGTACAGCGGCGCGTGCTCTATGATATGAACGAGCTGCATGCAAACCATGACCGCCCGACCTACAAGTCGGCGCGTATCTGTGGTGATACGATGGGTAAGTACCATCCGCACGGTGATTCCTCGATCTACGACACCCTGGTCGTCATGGCGCAGGACTTCAAGCGTATGCAGCCGGTGGTGCATGGCCAGGGTAACTTCGGTTCGATCGAGGGTGACTCTGCAGCCGCACCGCGATACACCGAGGCGAAGCTCGAGAAGTTCACGGATGACTGCATGCTGGCGGACCTCGATACGATGGTGCCGTTTCAGCCGAACTACGATGAGACATTGCGGGAGCCGGTGGTGCTGCCGGCACGTATCCCGTACTTCCTGCTGAACGGTTCCGAGGGCATCGCGGTCGGCATGACGACTTCCACCCCGAGCCACAATCTCGGTGAGATCATCGACCTCATCCTCGCGTACCTGCGCAACCCGGCGATGGAGACCGCGGACATGATGCAGTACCTAAAGGGACCGGATTTTCCGACCGGCGGCATCATCGCCAACAAGTCCGAGCTCGTCGACATTTACCGCAGTGGTACGGGCCGCCTCAAGCTCCGCGGCAAGCTGCAGTTTGAGAAGAAGGAGGGGCGTTCCGACCGCGATAAGCTCGTCGTGACCGAGATTCCGTATACGATGATCGGTCAGGGCATCATGAAGTTCATGCAGGATGTCGCCCAGCTCGTCGAGGATAAGATCCTCCCGGAGATCGTCGATATCTCGAACCAGTCCGACAAAAACGGCATCCGTATCGTACTCGAGCTGAAGGCTGGTGCGGACATCGAGCGCATCCAGAATATACTGTATAAGAAAACGAGACTCGAGGATACCTTCGGCGTGAACATGCTGGCCATACACGAGGGTCGGCCGGAGACCATGACGCTCCGGGGCATCCTGAAGGCCTATCTCAAGTTCCAGTACGAGATCCTCACGAACAAGTACCAGAACCTGCTTGAGAAGGAGCTCGCACGTAAAGAGATCCAGGATGGTCTCATCAAGGCCGTCGACCTGATCGACGCCATCATTGCCCTCCTCCGGAACTCGAAGAACCAGGCCGATGCGAAGCAGGCACTTATGAGCGGTGAGATCGCGGGCATCAAGTTCCGTGAGCGGGACCGCGAGTTCATGTCGACGATCGAGACCTTCCACTTCACGGAGCGGCAGGCACAGGCGATCCTCGATATGCGTCTCAGCAAGCTCATCGGTCTCGAGCTGATCGAGCTGAAGAAGCAGCATGCCGAGACGCTCCGAAACATCAAGGAGTACCGCGGGATCCTCGGCAGTCGCGAGCGCATGAACGAGGTGCTGTCCGAGGACCTCATGATGATCCGAGCCGCGTATGCCGTGCCGCGTCGCACCGTGCTCGAGGATGGTAAGGAAGCCGTCTTCAACGAGAACGAGGTGCAGGAGATCAGCTGCTACTACATCCAGGACAAGTTCGGCTACTGCAAGCTCATGGATGAGGCAACCTACCAGCGGAACCAGGAGGCCGTCGAGTCGGACAACCGTTTCGTGCTGAAGTGCAAGAACACGGACCGCGTGCTGCTGTTCACTGATAAGGGCAATATGCACCAGATCAAGTGCCAGGATGTGCCGCTCGGAAAGTTCAAGGACAAGGGCGTACCGATCGACAACATCAGTAAGTACAACGCGAACCAGGAGGAGATCATCTATGCCAATGTGAAGTCCGCCCTGGCCGGGAAGACCCTGATCTTCGCGACGAGAGACGCGATGGTGAAGCTCGTCGAGACCTCGGAATTCGAGACTGCGAACAAGCTCGTCGCCGCAACGAAGCTGGGCGAGGGCGATCGACTGATCGAGATTCGGGAGATGGCTTACGAAACCGACATCGTCTTCGAGACACATGACGGCTACTTCCTCCGCTGCTCCCTGAGCGATATACCGCTCCAGAAGAAGAACAGCAAGGGTGTCATCGGCATCCGACTCGGCAAGTGCGACACCCTCGAGCACTTCTACCTCCTCGGCACCGAGCCGGTGGAGATCACGTACCGGAAGAAGCCGCTCAGCTTAAACCGCCTGAAGCTCGCCGGCCGCGCCGGAAAAGGCACGAAGCACTGATTACGGGGATGTCACCTGTTGCTGTTCGGGCGAAACTCGACGGATGGCAGCCGAGCCATGCCTGGACATAATTACGTTTTGACAGTAGTTGTCCGGGCGGCGAAAGGCTGCTATTCGAAAATGTTATATTGCCACTGACAGTTAAAAGTAATACAATACGGAAACATATACGTGCCTGCGGGGTGAAGAAACAGCTGTATGTCGAAATCCTGCAGGATGTATGCATCTGAGAGTAAAAATACGGATAGAAGTTGACGAGGAGACTGAAATGGAAAAGTTAAAGGTTGGTGTTCTTGGTGCGACTGGAATGGTTGGCCAGCGTTTTATCACATTGCTTGTAAACCATCCATGGTTCGAGCTGACGACGCTTGCAGCGTCCCCGAGATCTGCGGGTAAGACCTATGCAGAGGCTGTAGAAGGTAAGTGGAAGCTGGATATTCCGATTCCGGAGGAAGTAAAGGACATGATCGTCCTGGACGTTTCAAAGGTAGAAGAGGTTGCAAAGGATGTCGACTTCGTATTTTCCGCAGTGGATATGAAGAAGGACGAGATCAAGGCCATCGAGGAAGCGTATGCGAAGACGGAGACCCCGGTCGTTTCGAACAACTCTGCACACCGCTGGACGACCGATGTTCCGATGGTCGTTCCGGAGATCAACCCGGATCACTATCAGCTCATCGAGGCACAGAAGAAGCGTCTCGGCACCACACGTGGCTTCATCGCTGTAAAGCCGAACTGCTCGATCCAGTCCTACACACCAGCCCTCGCTGCATGGATGCAGTTCGAGCCGTATGAGGTGATCGTTTCCACCTACCAGGCGATTTCCGGTGCCGGCAAGAACTTCGAGTCTTGGCCGGAGATGGAGCACAACATCATCCCGTACATCGGTGGTGAGGAAGAGAAGTCCGAGAAGGAGCCGCTCCGCGTACTCGGCAGCCTCGCGGGAGATCACATCGATCTTATCGAAGGTCTGAAGATCTCTGCACAGTGCATCCGTGTACCGATTCTGAACGGTCACACCGCGACGGTTTTCGTCAAGTTCCATAAGAAGCCGACGAAGGAAGAGCTCGTCGAGGCACTCCGCAGCTACCGCGGTGAGCCACAGGAGCTCGAGCTGCCGTCTGCACCGAAGCAGTTCATCCAGTACCTCGAGGAGGACGATCGTCCACAGGTTTCCCTCGACGTGAACTACGAGAACGGCATGGGCATCTCGATCGGCCGTCTCCGTGAGGACTCCATTTATGACTGGAAGTTCGTCGGTCTCAGCCACAACACCCTCCGTGGCGCTGCCGGCGGCGGTGTAGAAGCTGCCGAGTACCTCGCAAAGAAGGGCTATATCACAAAGAAATAAGCGGATCATCAAATTTTGATGGTTACTGATCTTTTTTAAACCGGAGTGACGATTCACTCCGGATTTTTTATGGTTTGAATGGTACCCATTGCCAAGGACACCGGAGATTTTAGCTGCCCCAATTTTCAGACAGCTATGAGTCTCTTTTCTCTGGTAGAAACGAGCCTGAAAATAGAGTATAATACTTGCAGTTTATGGGCGGTGCCGATGACGCGCTTGCTATTCCCAGACCCTGCAGAAGGGGATGGGAGAGTTGCGTGAGTGTCGATGAAAAGCTGCCCTTGCATTTTCGGTATTGAATCTTCGATGGGAGGGACATGCGATGTCAGTGAGAGAATCAGTGCTTGGAACACTGAAGGATGGCCGCGAGGTGAAGCGATATACGATTACAAATCAGCATGGTACGGAGGCGAGCTTTACGAATCTCGGTGCCATCTGGCTTACGATGCTGGTACGTGATAAGGACGGAAAGATGCGGGATGTCGTACTCGGTGTCGATCAGGCGGAGCTTCTGCTTGAGAATCCGGGTCACATGGGTGAGCCGGTCGGTCGAAACGCGAACCGTATCGGTCAGGCGGGCTTCGATTTGAATGGAAAGCATTATGCGCTCGCCGTCAATGACAATGGTGCCAACAATCTCCATTCCGGACCGGATTACTGGCGTACGCGCATCTGGGAGGCAGACTATGCAGACGCTGGCCTCGGCAGCTACGTGATCTTCTCTCTGCATTCCCCGGACGGTGATCAGGGCTTCCCTGGCGCTGCCGAGGTGGCCGTGACCTACACCCTGACCGAGGACGACGCGCTCGAGATCCACTATCAGGCGACCGCCGACCAGGACACCGTCTTCAATATGACGAACCACGCGTATTTCAACCTGAACGGCTATGACAGTGGTGACGCGATGAATCAGCGTGTCTGGATTCATGCAGACAGCTATACACCGGCCAGCGAGATTTCGATCCCGTACGGTCGTATCGAGCCGGTGGCCGGCACCCCGATGGACTTCACCACCGAGAAGGTGATCGCACGCGATATCGATGCGGACTTCGATCAGCTGAAGTTTGCGCACGGCTTCGATCATAACTGGGTGCTCAATGACTATGACGGGGACGTACGTCTCGTCGCCTCTGCGTATGCGGAGGAGTCCGGCATCCGGATGTCCATCTATACCGATCTCGAGGGCTTGCAGTTCTATACCGCGAACTTCATGGGCAGTGATTTCGAGGGCAAAAACGGGGCGCACTTCGGACCACGCCATGCGTACTGCTTCGAGACCCAGCACTATCCGGACTGCCTGCATAAGCCAGAGTGGCCGACCAGCATCGTGAAGGCCGGCGAGGAATACGACACAACGACGATCTACAAGTGGGAGCTTCAGTAAACAGAAGTACTTCTTTTCGAAGCACCCACAGAACATCCACAGGCGGTGCGCGGCGCGCATTCGCTGAAGCGGCTTCACATGAAGCCGGCGCTCGTACATGGATCAGTGGGAGGCGAATTGAAGAAATTATTTATCGCAGAGAAGCCGTCGGTGGCGCAGCAGTTTGCACAGGCGCTCGGGATGAAGAACGTCCGGCGCGGCGACGGCTTCCTGGAAAATGAAGATTATGTGGTGACCTGGTGCGTGGGTCACCTCGTACAGCTCAGCTACCCGGCAGCGTATGACGAGAAGTACCAGAAGTGGAGCTTTGACACGCTCCCGTTCATCCCAAAGGCGGATGAGTGGAAATACGAGGTCAGTAAGAGCACGGCAAAGCAGTTCGCGGTCGTCGCGAAGCAGCTGAACCGTCCGGATGTCGAAACCATCTACATCTGCACCGATAGTGCCCGCGAGGGAGAGTACATCTACCGGCTCGTCGACAGGATGGCAGAGGTGCCGAAGGAGAAGGAGCGTCGCCGTGTCTGGATCGATTCCCAGACGAACGAGGAGATCCTCCGCGGCATCCGCGAGGCGAAGCTCGACAGCGAGTATGACCACCTGTCGGCGGCGGCCTTCAGCCGGGCGAAGGAAGACTACCTCATAGGCATCAACTTCAGCCGCGCGCTGTCGCTCAAGTACCGCTACCGGATCAAGCAGCAGCTCGGCATGAAGCCGGAGGAGAAGATGACCGTGGCCGTCGGCCGCGTCATGACCTGCGTCCTCGGCATGATCGTCAAGCGAGAGCAGGAGATCCGGGCCTTCCAGAAGACGACCTTCTACCGCATCCTCGGCGATTTCGATCTCGGGGAAGGCGCGAAGCTGAGTGCGGACTGGAAGCCGTCGGAGCAGTCGTCACGCTACAGCCCGACGGACATCTACGACGGCAAGGGCTTCCTGAGGCCGGAGCGCGCCGCCGAATTCATGAAGAGTTTCATGCCGTTTCCGTGTGAAGCGACGGTGACGGCTGTCACGAAGAAGAAGGAGACGAAGAATCCGCCGCTGCTCTACAACCTCGCGGAGCTGCAGAACGACTGCGCGAAGATGTTCAAGATCAGCCCGGATGAGACCCTCGCCATCGCGCAGGAGCTCTACGAGAAGAAGCTGACCACCTACCCGCGTACCGATGCGCGTGTGCTCTCGACCGCCGTTTCGAAGGAGATCGAGAAGAACATCCGCGGCATCGCGAGCTACGCACCGGTGGCCCCGCAGGCGCAGGAGATCCTGTCGTCCGGCAGCTTCCGAAGCATCGCGAAGACCCGCTACGTCGACGACAAGAAGATCGCCGACCACTACGCGATCATCCCGACCGGTCAGGGCCAGCGCGAGTACCAGTCGCTGAAGCCGCTTTCGAAGAAGGTGTACGAGCTCATCTGCCGTCGCTTCCTCTCGATTTTCTTCCCGCCGGCGATCTACGAGCGCATCGCGCTGATGATCGACTGCCAGGGCGAGACCTTCAGCGTGAGCTCCCGTGCCCTGAAGGACGAGGGCTATCGGAAGGTTGCTGACCTGCGTCGGAGCGCGGCCCTTGTCGGTGCGTCCCCGACAGCGGATCCGGCCAATGCAGGCGCCGGATCGTCGATGGCTTCTACCATGGCGACGGCGGCCTCGGCCAGTCACACGGCCAATGCAGGAGGCACCACGTCGGATGCCGCGACCATGGCTTCTTCGACCACGGGACCGGACGGCGTCGCGACGACGCGAGCGGACGGAAGCATTGGCCTGGAAAACGGTGGAGAGAGCGAAGAGGAGGGCGACAACCGAAGCCTGAGTGAGGCACTGCTGAAGCTCCGGAAGGGGCAGAAGCTGCAGCTCGAGACGCTGCGCGTGAAGGAGGGCGAGACGGCACCGCCGAAGCGCTACACCTCCGGATCGATGATCCTCGCGATGGAAAACGCCGGCAACCTCATCGAGGACGAGGAGCTGCGGGCGCAGATCAAGGGCGCGGGCATCGGCACCAGTGCGACGCGTGCAGGTATCCTCACGAAGCTCGTGGACAATAAGTACATCGCGCTGCAGAAGAAGACGCAGGTGCTGTCACCGACGAAGCTCGGCGAGTACATCGCGTATTATGTGAAGATTTCGGTGCCGCATCTGCTGAATCCGAAGCTGACCGCCTCCTGGGAGATGGGGCTGTCGGAGGTGGCGGACGGCACGATCACCGAGGCCGAGTACATGGAGAAGCTCGAGGACTTCGTTCGAAGTCGGACGGAAAAGATCCGGGCGCTCTGATGGACGTATCTGAGAAGCGGATCAGATAGATGGAGACTTCCACATGAAGGTTTCCGACACCAGATGATACTAGTTTAGAAAGCCCGAAGCCTCACGGGATGAGGCAGCTTGAGCTCTCTGGAAAGAAGAGAATTATGAAAAAACAAGATGTAACGATTGCGGCGATGTATGACCTTCAGTATACGGAGGCGGGGGCGATCTTCGAGGGACTCACCTATCCGTGGGAGGCGCTTCCGAAGATCCACGATTTCATCGCGGCGTACGGTCCGACGCTTCCGAAGGACGAGTACACGGAGGTGAAGCCGCATGTCTGGATCCATAAGAGTGCGACGGTATTTGAGTCCGCGTACCTCGCGGAGTATATCATCATCGGGCCGGAGACCGAGGTGCGCCAGTGTGCATTCCTCCGTGGCAACATTATGGTCGGAAAGCACTGCGTGATCGGCAACAGCTGCGAGCTGAAAAATGTCGTGATCTTCGACAACGTGCAGGTTCCGCACTATAATTATGTTGGGGATTCGATCCTCGGCTACAAGTCCCACATGGGTGCGGCGTCCCTGACCTCGAACGTGAAGTCGGACAAGAAGCTCGTCGTGGTACACACCGAGGACGGTGACATCGAGACCGGACTCAAGAAGTTCGGCGCGATGCTGAGCGACCATGTCGAGGTGGGATGCGGCTCTATCCTGAATCCGGGCACGGTGATCGGACGCAACACGAACGTCTATCCGCTGAGCTCGGTGCGCGGCTGCGTGGATGCAGACAGCATCTACAAGTCGAAGGGCGAGGTGGAGATCGTCGCGAAGCACTGATGCGATCACAGCGTCGCCAGGGACCTCTGCCTGAATGCTGACCTGATTCGTTTTCTACCGGCTGCGGCCGGAACATATATCAAAGGAGTTTACTATGGAACATAATTTCGGAGCAAATGTACACATCATGAACCACCCGCTGCTTACGCATAAGATTTCACTTCTGCGTGATAAGCACACCGGAACCAACGAGTTCCGTCAGCTCGTTGAGGAGATCGCGATGCTGATGGGCTTCGAGGCACTGTCGGACCTTCCGACGAAGACCGTCGAGCTTGATACGCCGATCGAGACTGCAGAGGTCGAGATGCTGGCGGGCCGTAAGCTCGCTATCGTGCCGATCCTTCGTGCCGGCCTCGGCATGGTATCCGGCCTGACCGCACTCGTTCCGAGCGCAAAGATCGGCCACATCGGCATGTATCGTGATGAGACCACGCATCAGCCGGTCGAGTACTTCTGCAAGCTGCCGAACCCGATCGAGGAGCGTCAGATCGTCGTCTGTGATCCGATGCTGGCGACCGGTGGCTCTGCGGTTGATGCCATCGACCAGATCAAGAAGCACGGCGGCAGAAAGATCAAGTTCATCTGCATCATTGCGGCACCGGAAGGCGTGAAGCGTCTCGCCGAGGCACATCCGGATGTACAGATTTACGTCGGAAACCTCGATCGCTGCCTGAACGAGAACGCATACATCTGCCCGGGTCTGGGCGATGCCGGCGACCGTATCTTCGGTACGAAGTAAATAGCAGCCTGGTTGCGGTGTCCGGAGGGCAACCCCCGGAAGCACAGTACTACGAGCTCGGAAGACTCTAAAATTGTCCCCCTAAGAACCAGTAGGCTCTCTGCAAACGACTGAGTTTTCTTTATGAAAACTCAGTGTTGCAGAGAGTGCTAAGGAAAATTACTCCAACTGGTTCTAAGGGGGACAATTTTGATTCTTCACGACCTCTTCGTATGGCTTCCGGTGGCTGTCCTCAGGAATTTGCATACGTATGGCTCAAATGCTCTTCTTGATTAATCGATGGGGATATTCTAAACTAAGGATACTTTTAATGGGATGGCTTAAATAACATCGAGCTCGGACCATAGGTCCGAGCTCGATGCCGCCAGTGGGACTTGAACCCACACAATGTTACCATTATCAGATTTTGAGTCTGACGCGTCTGCCATTCCGCCATGACGGCGAGTCCTGTGTTACGCGAGGACAACATACAGAATTTAGCATATAATTGCGAGGTTTTCAAGTCGATTATGACCTGTCTGGAAGCACGGAAGTGCATTTACGATTATCTGAATAACAAGCTGTCGGATGAGAAGCTGCAGGAGTTTATGGAGCATATTTCGGAGTGCGATGAGTGCATGGAGGAGCTGCGGATCACGCATATGGTCTACAGTGGTGTGCAGAAGCTGGATGCGGTGGATGATTCGAATCTGAACATCGACGGGTCCTTCCGGCGGCAGCTGATGGATACGCGCTTTTATCTGTTTCGTATCCACGCGATCCGGATCATCCGGATGGCGGCGGATTCGGTCGTGTTCTGGGCGGTACTGGTGACGCTGCTTCTGCAGCTTCGGATCTGGTTTCTGTAGCCAGTGGTTTCGTGACTGTCTGATATCGGCAGTCACGGATGTTCAGGACAGCTGCCTATGGCGGCGTCCGGTTCTGATCGCTTCAGATGTTCAGGACAGCTGTTTTCAATGCAATCTGCTTTTGAACGCATCAGGTTTTGATCATATATGGTTTCAATCGTTAGAGGAGGAAGAGAGTTGACGGATAAGATTTTACTGATCGATGGACACAGCATCATGTCCCGGGCGTTTTACGGGATCCCGGAGCTGACGAATTCGCAGGGGCTGCATACAAATGCGGTCTATGGTTTCCTGAATATCCTTCTGAAGGTGCTGGATCAGGAGCAGGCGGATCATCTGGCGGTGGCCTTCGATGTGCACGAGCCGACCTTCCGCCATAAGATGTTTGCTGACTATAAGGGGACGCGGAAGCCGATGCCGCCGGAGCTGCACGAGCAGATTCCGCTGATGCAGGAGGTGCTTCGGTCGATGCACATTCCGCTCCTCATGAAGGGCGGCTATGAGGCGGATGACCTTCTCGGTACCATCGCAAAGCGCTGCCAGAAGGAGGGCGTGGAGGTGACGATCGTCTCTGGTGACCGTGACCTCCTGCAGCTTGCGGATGAGAAGATCAAGATCTGTCTTCCGAAGACGGCGAAGGGCGTGACGACGGTCTACAACTACTATCCGGACGATGTGATGAAGGAGTGGAACGTGACGCCGCTCGAGTTCATCGACCTGAAGGCCCTGATGGGTGACACCTCCGATAACATCCCGGGTGTGCCGGGCCTCGGTCCGAAGTCTGCGGAGTGGATCATCACGAAGTATCACACCATCGAGGCGGCGCATGCAGCGGCGCTGGCGGGCGACCCGGAGTTCAAGGTCCCGCGGAAGCCGAAGGCCGCGCAGATGCTGATCGATGAGTGGGAGAGCGCCGCGTTGTCGAAGACCCTCGCGACCATCTGCATTGACGCCCCGATCGACTTCGATTATGATGACGCCCGCGTCGAGAACATGTTCAATGCAGACTCCTTCGAGTTTGTGAAGCGGCTGGAGCTGAAGTCGCTCCTGAAGCGCTTCGATGTGTCGAGCCTCGACCTCGCGGCGGAGCAGCAGCTGGATCTGTCGGGCCTCAAGGAGGTCGACGACCCGTACCTGGCGCGCATTGCCTTCCGGGACGCGGCGAGTGAGGGCCAGGCCGGCTTCGCCATCGCCGGGGAAGACCTTTACTTCGCGCTGGCCGGTGACCGCAGCTACCATTTCTACGGCTTCGACTGGCAGACGGAGCTGCAGGCGCTGGCACAGAAAAAGGGCGTCGAGCTCTACACCATGAACCTGAAGCAGGCGCTCTACCACTGTGCCTTCGCGCCGGAGAGCCCGGTCTATGACCTCGCGCTCGCGGCGTACGTCATCAATCCGCTGAAGGACAGCTACAGCTACGAGGACCTCGCCCGCGATTTCATGGGCCTCACGCTGCCGTCAGAAAAGGAACTCCGTGACGATCTGAAGGATCGACCGCATTGTCCGAATCCGTTTACGGACGACGCGGCCAATGCAGGCGACGGTGCGCAGGTGGCGGGCTTCAACACGGACGCTGACGGCAGCTCGGCGGATCCGGTGGCGTGCACCATGGCGGCGTACAGCGCGATCGTGGCGCTTCGCAGTGCGAAGAAGATTTTCGCGAAGCTGGAGGAGCTCGAGGAGCGGACACTCTATGAGGAGATCGAGATGCCGCTCGTGTATACACTGTATGACATGCAGCGGGCCGGTATCCTGGTTGATAAGCAGGCGCTCGTCGACTATGGCGTCGAGCTTCGGGCCGGCATCGAAGAGCTGCAGGCGCGCATCTACGAAGAGGCGGGGGAGGAGTTCAACATCAACTCGCCGAAGCAGCTCGGGGAGATTCTATTCGTGAAGCTCGGCATGAAGGGCGGCAAGAAGACGAAGTCCGGGTATTCGACCGCGGCGGATGTGCTCGAGAAGCTCGCCGAGGACCACGAGATCGTGGCGGATATCCTGAATTACCGTACGCTTACGAAGCTGAACTCGACCTATGCGGAGGGACTTCTGAACTTTATTCAGGCGGATGGCCGCATCCATGGAGAGTTTAATCAGATGGTGACGGCGACGGGCCGTATCTCGTCGACGAATCCGAACCTGCAGAACATCCCGGTGCGTACGGAGCTTGGTCGACGCTTCCGCACCGTTTTCGTGCCGAAGCCGGGCTGCGTCTTCATCGACGCCGACTATTCCCAGGTCGAGCTCCGTATCCTCGCATCGCTCTCGGGTGATGCGAAGCTGATCGCAGCGTATAAGGATGCGAGCGATATTCATGCCGTGACGGCCTCGCAGGTCTTCCATGTGCCGCTCGAGGAGGTGACGCCGGAGCTTCGTCGGAACGCGAAGGCGGTCAACTTTGGTATCGTCTACGGTATCTCGGCCTTCGGTCTCAGTGAGGGTCTCAGCATCAGTCGGAGTGAGGCGAAGGAGTACATCGAGCGGTACTTCGCGGCGTATCCGGATGTCAAGAAGTACCTCGATGGCGAGGTGGCGTTCGCGCATGAGCACGGCTATGTGAAGACGATCTTCGGGCGTCGTCGGCCGGTGCCGGACATCAATGCCTCGAACTTCGCGCGCCGCAGCTTCAGTGAGCGTGTCGCGATGAACTCCCCGATCCAGGGCAGTGCCGCCGACATCATGAAGAAAGCGATGAACGAGGTGAACTGTGCCCTCCGTGCGGGCGGTTATGCATCCCGCATCGTGCTGCAGGTGCACGATGAGCTTCTGATCGAAGCGCCCGTTGCCGAGCAGGAGGCCGTGAAGGCCCTCCTTGTCGATAAGATGCAGCACGCCGTCGACCTCGCCGTCGAGCTCGTCGCCGACGCGAATGTGGGCGAAAACTGGGATGCCGCACACTGAGGTGTTTGCTTCAGCAAACACCGAAGGGGTGAGCAAGGGCTTCCATTGGAAGATAACAGTACCGCTAAGATGCCCGGAGGGGCTGCCGACCCTTACTGTCATATTACATCACTATCTAATATGGTTTGATTTTGAAAAAACTGGATATATTTTTGGACCGAAATAATCGAAATCGATTGTAAAATATCCACTCTTAGGTGATTTCAAAAATACTGGATATGAAAAGCCTTATTTCATAAGGAGAATTCGGGCTCGAGTATCCAGTATTAAAAAAATGAAGCGTTATTGGATATCTGCTTAAAGAAATGTTTCTATGAAGTTCGAAATCCATATCTACTATTTGAAAAAATGAGGTAGATTGGATAGTACGCATATATGCGTATGCCTGATTTCGCGGAAAAGTATCCAATAAGTGCCTTATTTCAAAATCGTGGATAGTTTAGCTCTGCGCATAAAAATGATAAACGATGTTGAAAGTATCCATGATTTCGAAATCAAGCGGTTATTGGATAGTACCATCAATCTTTGTCAGATTTAGCTAGCTGAATTGGTACTGTTTTGTGCCTGGGCGAGGTGAAAGGAATGGATAGAAAAATGAAAGAAATCCAATCGAACGATATCATGCACATCGGATTCCTGAAGATGGAGCCCTTTGCCGGCTCCTCAGAGGGAATGCGCTTCCGTATGAGTAAGGTGACGTATACGGAGCCGGATACGGAGCTGCTTCAGAAGATCGAGGCGGGGGAGGCGGCATATCCGGTCGATAAAAAGACCGGTGAGACGATCATGAACCCGACGAAGGATCGGTACACGCTCGGTGTCTGGGTCTGGCCGGAGCCGTACAGCTTCGACTTCACGCCGGATGAGTACAAGACCTTCCGTGAGTTTGTCTTCTCGGAGGACGGCGTCATGGAGGGCCTCGCCTGGCTGAACGAGGAGAAGCAAGCGAAGGACTGGGCGGAGGCCGCCCTTTCGTGGACGGACTGGAAGACGATGGCAGGGAAAGCAGATGCTGGGGTCTGACCCCATTAAATTTTTATAAACAAAATCTAAAGTTAAAGTTTATGGGGTCTGACCCCATTAAATTTTTATAAATAAAATCTAAAGTTAAAGTTTATGGGGTCAGACCCCAATGTCGTCAACCCAACGTCAACTTAAGATTAGTTACCAGAAGGATGATATCACAAAGGCGGCGGAAAATTTGAATACCAGCGAAAAATCTTTAAAGAAGGCGCACTTTAACAGAGCTCCGTTAAGAAACTCCTTCAGCGGTATTGATTTTGAGCAGAATTAAAACGCTACCTTTTTGTTGT
>NZ_JBKEIS010000064.1:0-523 GCF_046365365.1 Oribacterium sp. P9
GGCGGCCGAGAGGCCGCGAGTCAGAGCGCGTGGGCTAAGCTGCGCGCTCGAGAGGGAAACAGCCCAGACCGCCCGCTAAGGCCCCAAAGTCCATGCTGAGTGGCAAAGGATGTGCGTCTGCCCAGACAACCAGGATGTTGGCTTAGAAGCAGCCATGCATTCAAAGAGTGCGTAACAGCTCACTGGTCGAGTGGACATGCGCCGACAATACACGGGGCTAAGCATGGCGCCGAAGCGGCGGACTAATAGAATTAGTGGTAGGGGAGCTTCCCCGGGGGGGCGAAGCCGGAGGGCGACCTCCGGTGGACCGCCGGGGAGTGAGAATGCTGGCACGAGTAGCGAGAGCGGGGCGAGAAACCCCGCCGCCGCAAGCCCAAGGTTTCCTGGGCGATGCTAATCATCCCAGGGTCAGCCGGGAGCTAAGGCGAGGCCGAGAGGCGCAGCCGATGCGCAGCTGGCAGACATTCCAGCGCCGCTCCCGCGCCGCTACGACCGAAGGGGCGACGGAGAAGGGCAGCCGGGC
>NZ_JBKEIS010000065.1:0-523 GCF_046365365.1 Oribacterium sp. P9
GGTGAACTTGCCAGTCGGCACGCCGGCAAACACGGGAACGCCGAGTCGATCGGAAAGCATGCGCACCTCGCCGCTTTCGCCGTCTTTCAGATACTGCACGATAACGACGCGCCCGCCGGCAGCGAGCATGCGCAGCGCAAGCCCCATCGCCGCCGTTGTTTTCCCCTTGCCGTCGCCGTAATACACGTGGATCATGGTACTTCTCCTTGCAATCGTTTCACCAGCCAACTTCCCGTTTCGCCGTCCCGCCGAAGAGGGAAAAGGGGCGGCGCCTACATGATTCCCATTTCGAAGGCGCGCTTGAGTACCACGGCCACACGCTCGCGGGCAACGTCCTCACCGGGCACAAGATACTTGCCAGTGGGCCAATCATAGCCCTCGACGAGCCCCTTTTTGGCAGCCCACGCGAAGGCGCTGCGCGACCAGTCGCTCGCCAAGTCGCCGTCGGCGAAGGCGGACAGGTCACTGCCCCCGGACTCAAGCTCGCCGGGAGCTGCACACAAGCGCGCAAGGACGGTGACCA